>NZ_PTRI01000003.1:0-237801 GCF_002965965.1 Escherichia sp. MOD1-EC5495 | reverse complement strand
GCAGGGCGACATGGATTTACCGCCGCAGCCGCTGATACCTTACGCCGACTGGTAACGAGGTAGAATCAGAAGGTTAAAACTCGGAAATTAAATCCAGTAAATCAGCGTCGAGCATGTTCTCAACGCTGATTTACTGATTACTACTAAAGGAAGGGGGGGCAGGTCGGAATTCAGCCTGCACATGATGTTTTAGAACATCACTTTATGACCATATTGCTCAAGAATCCCTTTCACTCGCTCCATGGTTTCTTTTTTCGGTGGTTTCACACCGTCGAGTTTGTACTCTTCGCCCATCGCCACCCACTTATGTTTGCCTAACTCATGGTAGGGGAGGAGCTCGATTTTTTCGACGTTACCCATATCGCGAGTAAATTCACCGAGGCGATGAGCTGAATCGTCATCGTCAGACCAGCCAGGTACTACGACATAACGTATCCAGACTTTCACATTTTTGTTCGCCAGATATTTAGCAAACTCGAGTGTACGATGGTTGGAAACGCCTACCAGATTCTGGTGGATTTCGTCGTTCATCTGTTTGAGATCGAGCATTACCAGGTCGGTCACTTCCAGAAGTTCATCAATTACTGGATCGTAACGACGAACAAAACCGTTAGTGTCCAGACAGGTATGAATGCCTTCTTTTTTGCAGGCGCGGAACCAGTCGCGAACGAACTCGGCTTGCAGGATTGCTTCACCACCGGATGCGGTAACGCCGCCGCCGGAAGCGTTCATAAAGTGGCGATAGGTCACCACTTCCTTCATTAAATCTTCAACGGTAACTTCTTTACCGCCATGCGTATCCCAGGTGTCGCGGTTATGACAATACAGGCAGCGCATCAGGCAGCCCTGGAAAAAGGTGATAAAGCGAATACCCGGGCCGTCTACGGTTCCACAGGATTCAAAGGAGTGAATGCGACCAATAACTGACATTGCGGTGTTTCTCCAGATGTGGCCCATCTGAGGCCGTGTTGGTGCGCAGCTCGAAGGCTACGTCGAGTCTGTTTTGGCAGTTACCTTAAAGTATAGATAGCTGACAAAAAAGGCTCTCTTGCTAAAAAAGGCCCCACTTTCGTGGAGCCTTTATTGTACGCTTTTTACTGTACGATTTCAGTCAAATCTAATTACATAGACTGAGTGAAGGTACGAGTAATAACGTCCTGCTGCTGTTCTTTAGTCAGCGAGTTGAAACGTACTGCGTAGCCAGATACACGGATGGTCAGCTGCGGATATTTTTCCGGGTTTTCCATCGCGTCGAGCAGCATTTCACGGTTCATCACGTTCACGTTCAGGTGCTGACCACCTTCGATGGACGCTTCGTGGTGGAAGTAACCATCCATCAGACCTGCCAGGTTGGTCTTACGAACTTCGTCGTCTTTACCCAGTGCGTTCGGAACGATAGAGAAGGTGTAGGAGATACCATCTTTAGCGTAGGCGAACGGCAGTTTAGCAACGGAAGTCAGAGAAGCTACAGCACCTTTCTGGTCACGACCGTGCATCGGGTTAGCACCCGGTCCGAACGGCGCGCCAGCACGACGACCGTCTGGGGTGTTACCGGTTTTCTTACCATACACAACGTTAGAAGTGATGGTCAGAACAGACTGAGTCGGGATAGCGTCACGGTAGGTGTGCAGTTTCTGAATTTTCTTCATGAAACGTTCTACCAGATCAACAGCCAAGTCATCTACACGCGGATCGTTGTTACCAAACTGCGGGTATTCGCCTTCGATTTCGAAGTCGATAGCCAGACCGTCTTCGTCACGAATCGGTTTAACTTTCGCATATTTGATTGCAGACAGGGAGTCAGCAGCAACGGACAGACCAGCGATACCACACGCCATGGTGCGGATAACGTCACGGTCGTGCAGCGCCATCAGAGAGGCTTCGTAGCTGTACTTGTCGTGCATGTAGTGGATGATGTTCAGTGCAGTGATGTACTGTTTAGCCAGCCAGTCCATGAAGTGATCCATGCGTTCCATCACTTCATCGTAGTTCAGGAGATCGCCTTTGATCGGTTCAGATTTCGGACCAACCTGCATTTTCAGTTTTTCATCAACACCGCCGTTGATTGCGTACAGCATGGTTTTCGCCAGGTTTGCACGCGCACCGAAGAACTGCATTTGCTTACCAACGATCATCGGGCTTACGCAGCAAGCGATAGCGTAGTCATCGTTGTTGAAGTCCGGACGCATCAGGTCATCGTTCTCATACTGCAGAGAAGAGGTGTCGATGGACACTTTAGCGGCGAATTTCTTGAAGTTCAGCGGCAGTTTTTCAGACCACAGAATGGTCATGTTCGGTTCCGGAGACGGACCCATGGTGTACAGGGTGTTCAGGAAACGGAAGCTGTTTTTGGTAACCAGGGTACGACCGTCGAGGCCCATACCACCGATAGATTCGGTTGCCCAGATCGGGTCGCCAGAGAACAGTTCATCGTACTCCGGAGTACGCAGGAAGCGAACCATACGCAGTTTCATGACCAGGTGGTCAACCATTTCCTGCGCTTCTTGTTCGGTGATCTTGCCAGCTTTCAGGTCGCGTTCGATGTACACATCCAGGAAGGTGGAAGTACGACCGAAGGACATTGCAGCACCGTTTTGAGACTTAACAGCAGCCAGGTAGCCGAAGTAAGTCCACTGGATAGCTTCCTGAGCGTTGGTAGCCGGACCAGAGATGTCGTAGCCGTATTTAGCAGCCATTTCTTTCATCTGACCCAGAGCGCGGTGCTGTTCAGCGATTTCTTCGCGCAGACGGATGGTCTGTTCCAGGTTTACGCCGTTTTCCAGATCAGCCTGCAGAGAGGTGAACTGTGCCAGTTTGTCTTTCATCAGGTAGTCGATACCGTACAGCGCAACGCGACGGTAGTCACCGATGATACGACCACGGCCATAAGCATCTGGCAGACCGGTCAGAACACCAGATTTACGGCAACGCAGGATGTCCGGAGTGTAAACATCGAACACGCCCTGGTTGTGAGTTTTACGGTATTCAGTGAAGATTTTTTTGATCATCGGATCCAGTTCGCGGTTGTACGCTTTGCAGGAACCTTCGATCATTTTGATACCACCGAACGGGATAAGAGCACGTTTCAGCGGAGCTTCAGTCTGCAGACCAACGATTTTCTCAAGCTGCTTGTTGATGTAGCCAGCGTCGTGAGAAGTGATGGTGGAAGCAACAGCGGTGTCAAAGTCAACTGGCGCGTGAGTGCGGTTTTCCAGTTTAACGCCTTCCATTACTTTGTCCCACAGGGAAGTGGTCGCTTCAGTAGCGCCAGCCAGGAAGGACTCGTCACCCTCATACGGAGTGTAGTTTTTCTGAATGAAGTCACGGACGTTTACTTCATTCTGCCAGTCACCTTTGATAAAACCTTCCCAGGCTGTGGCTAACTTTTCATTAAGCTCGGACATGTAACACCTACCTTCTTAAGTGGATTTTTTATTTACTGCGTACTTCGACAACCATTAATGGTGATCGTTTTCACGCAGGTAAATGACCCAGTATGTCAACCCAACCAACAAACCACCGCCGATAATATTACCGATCGTAACCGGAATCAGGTTATCAGTGATGAAGTTCATCACGGTCAGGTGAGAAAAATTTTCCGGTGCTGAACCGACAGCGGTCCAGAATTCCGGAGATGCGAAGTCGCGGATTACAATACCCATCGGGATCATAAACATGTTTGCGATACTGTGCTCAAAACCGCTGGCAACAAACATCGCGACCGGCAGCACCATGATAAACGCTTTGTCCATCAGGCTGCGGCCAGAATAGCTCATCCATACCGCCAGGCATACCATCAGGTTAGCCAGGATACCGAGGCAAACCGCCTCAATAAAAGTATGGTGCACTTTGTGGTCGGCGGTTTGTAGGACGTTAAGTCCCCATTGACCATTGGCGGTCATATACTCGCCGGAAAGCCACATTAAAAGCACAAATAACAACGCGCCGACCAGGTTGCCAAAATAGACGTTCAGCCAGTTTTTCGCCAACTGGCCCCAGGTGATGCGCCCACTCGCCTTGGCAACAACAATCAACACTGTGGAAGTAAAGAGATCGGCTCCGCAGACAACACAAAGAATCAGCCCCAGAGAGAAGCAAATGCCGCCAACCAGTTTGGCCATGCCAAAGGGCATTGTGCCTGTGCCAGTAGTTGCTGTGATATAGAAGACGAATGCGATTGAGATGAAAACACCGGCGGTAATCGCCAGATAGAAAGTCTTAAGCGGATGTTTCGTTGCTTTATAGACACCTGCCTCTTCGGCCACTTTGGCCATTGCTGCAGGAAGTAAAAGATCAAAAGGGTTGTCAGCTTTCACACTAACTCTCTCTTTATTAAGTCGGCGACGAGATACTAACAAAGCATTATAGATGAGAAATTGATATAGATCATATCTCGCCTGGCTTATAGGCCCGTAACTCGCATGGTTTTTATGCAAATACGGAGTAAATATTTGATTATCCAAATAAAAATAAATTTTAAAAATTAACAAATGAGTTGAATTTTTTCCGCATCCTCCGCTAAAACAGTTAATTAAAAGGGAGCAACAGGCAAATAAACTAACAATATCGATCGTATTTATTAAATATAAATTACCGATATTTAACCTTGTAATTACAATTATTTTATTAATGCAAATATATGTAAAGCGGGGCATTAAAAAAACGCCCCGTAATATAACTCAGCCAAATCATTAAGCCTACATTGCGTAGGCTATTTGATTTTATTTTGCCCAGAATGCCGCTTTGGCGCGCTGCAGCTTTTCGTAGGCTTTTAACAACGACTGATGCGCCGCAAATGCGTGCAGATCGCTATCTACCGGTTGCAAACCATAAAACGCCGCTTCGCCACTCATTGCCGCACTGGCTGCTTCTACCGCATCTGCGCCGTACATACGAACGAAGGCATTCAGATATTGCAGCGGCTGGCGATCTTCTTCCTGCGCCAGCAATAACAATGTTTGCAGGCAGCGATAATAGTTGGCGCGTTCCGGACTGAACACCGATGAGTTAAACTCCATCGTCCATTCAGTCCAGATCAGAGCTTGTTCCATATCGCCGCCAGCCAGTGCCAGCATTGCTTTTAATTCACCGATACGCAGAGTGTACCAGCCGTTATCTGGTCCGGTCGCCAGACCTAACAGCTCACGCACGCGGGTAAAGTCGTCAAAACCTTCTTCATCCAGTTGCTCGATGAGGTTCAGGTAATCTTCTTTTTCCCACTCACTGCCTGGTAACGAAAGGATCGTTTCACGTAAATGGCTGCCCATACTGTTATTTGCCAGCCACAGATCTTCCGCCGGATAAATATCGGACATACCCGGCACGATAATGCGGCAAGCATAAACGCCCAGATGCTCGTAATCGGCAATATAAACTTCTTTATCCTCTTTGTTGAAGATAGCCATCAGCGTGGCAAACTCTTCTTCAGTGGTGCCAGAGAAATTCCAGTCCACAAACGGATAATCGGCATCTTGTTTGAAAAGATCCCAGGAGATCAAACCGCTGGAATCGATAAAGTGCGTTTCGAGGTTAGTATGTTCGGCGACTTCTTCATCATCGAAGGTCGGCGGAGTAAACACATCCAGATCCTTCAGGCCACGACCTTGCAGCAGCTCGGTCACGGTACGTTCCAGTGCAACGCCAAAATCAGGATGCGCGCCGAAGGAGGCAAAACAAGTGCCATTGGTCGGGTTGAACAGTACGACGCAGATCACGGGATACTGACCGCCAAGCGAGCCGTCATAAGCAAAGATTGGGAAACCTTCCGCTTCCAGTGTTTCGATCGCTTCAACTACAGCCGGATAACGTGCAAGCACCTCTGCCGGGATCTCCGGCAAGCTGATGCTTTCAGCAATAATGCGGTTTTTCACGTAGCGTTCGAAAACTTCGGACAATCCCTGAACGCGCGCTTCGTTGCGGGTATTACCGGCGGACATACCGTTGGAAACGTACAGGTTACCGATAATATTCATCGGAATATAAACGGTCTGATTGTCAGACTGGCGCGTAAACGGCAGGCCACATATACCGCGATCTTCATTACCGGATTGCAGATCAATCAGCATACTGCCGGTCAGTTCATTTTCCGGGTCGTAAAATGCGCGCAGACGGTCATCGAGCAGGCCTTCCGGCACGTCATCGCTTTCTGTCAGTGGGAACCATTTTTCGTTGGGATAATGCACGAACGGACCATTGGCGATAGTTTCACCCAGCCAGAAATCAGCAAAAAAGTAGTTGGTTGAGAGACGCTCGAAATATTCGCCCAGGGCAGAAGCCAGCGCCGCTTTTTTGGTTGCGCCTTTACCGTTGGTAAAACACAGTGCGCACTCTTTGTCGCGAATATGTACAGACCAGACGTTAGGCACTGGATTCAGCCAGGAAGCTTCTTCAATCTGAAAACCGAGGTCGGAGAGTTTTTGCTGGAAGCGAGCGATGGAATCTTCCAGGGCGGCATCTTTGCCGGGGATAAATGTTTGTGTCATGAAAATCACTTTAGTCGTACGGAAAGCG
The DNA here is from genome assembly GCF_002965965.1 of Escherichia sp. MOD1-EC5495. Taxonomy (NCBI): domain Bacteria; kingdom Pseudomonadati; phylum Pseudomonadota; class Gammaproteobacteria; order Enterobacterales; family Enterobacteriaceae; genus Escherichia; species Escherichia sp. MOD1-EC5495. The sequence goes on along the minus strand of NZ_PTRI01000003.1, from coordinate 231,291 downwards.
CGCAATAATACGGGTTTTATCTCAAAGGCGCTATCACCGCCGCCACGCCGGTGAACTGTTGACTATGCTTTTAGCGGATAAATTACGATAAGAGCATAAAAATGAAGGCGTTCGATCTCCACCGTATGGCATTCGATAAAGTGCCGCTGGATTTTCTTGGCGAAGTCGCTCTACGGAGCCTCTATACCTTTGTTCTGGTCTTTCTGTTTCTTAAAATGACAGGAAGGCGTGGAGTGCGGCAAATGTCGCTATTTGAAGTGTTAATCATTCTGACGCTGGGGTCAGCTGCAGGGGATGTGGCGTTTTACGACGATGTGCCGATGATCCCGGTGCTTATCGTCTTCATTACCCTGGCGTTGTTATACCGCCTGGTGATGTGGCTGATGGCGCACAGTGAGAAACTGGAAGATCTGCTGGAAGGCAAGCCGGTTGTCATTATTGAAGATGGCGAACTGGCTTGGTCGAAACTCAATAACTCCAACATGACGGAATTTGAGTTTTTTATGGAGCTGCGACTGCGTGGTGTGGAACAACTTGGACAGGTACGCCTGGCTATTCTTGAAACCAACGGTGAAATCAGCGTCTATTTCTTTGAAGATGACAAGGTGAAGCCGGGGTTGCTTATTTTACCCAGTGATTGTACCCAACGTTATAAAGTGGTGCCGGAGTCGGCGGACTATGCCTGCATCCGTTGCAGTGAAATCATTCACATGAACGCGGGTGAAAAACAATTATGTCCGCGCTGTGCAAATCCAGAATGGACGAAGGCAAGTCGGGTAAAACGGGTGACCTGACAGCAAAAACATCGGTTTTTTGACAATGATTCGAGATTTTATATTGTGTGACGCGTGCCGCATTTTTGCGCGCAACGGTTTTACCCATTGCGATGCGTGTCACTGAATGATAAAACCGATAGCCACAGGAATAACGTATTACCTGCGGTCGCAATCGATTGACCGGGGGTTAATAGCAACGCAACGTGGTGAGGGGAAATGGCTCAAATCTTCAATTTTAGTTCTGGTCCGGCAATGTTACCGGCAGAGGTGCTTAAACAGGCTCAACAGGAACTGCGCGACTGGAACGGTCTTGGCACGTCGGTGATGGAAGTGAGCCATCGTGGCAAAGAGTTCATTCAGGTTGCAGAGGAAGCCGAGAAGGATTTTCGCGATCTTCTTAACGTCCCCTCCAACTACAAAGTATTATTCTGCCACGGCGGCGGTCGCGGTCAGTTTGCTGCTGTACCTCTGAATATTCTTGGTGATAAAACCACAGCAGATTATGTTGATGCAGGCTACTGGGCGGCAAGCGCCATCAAAGAAGCGAAAAAATACTGCACGCCAAATGTGTTTGACGCCAAAGTGACTGTTGATGGCCTGCGCGCGGTTAAGCCAATGCGTGAATGGCAACTCTCTGATAATGCTGCTTATATGCATTACTGCCCGAATGAAACCATCGACGGTATCGCCATCGACGAAACGCCAGACTTCGGTAAAGATGTGGTGGTCGCTGCCGACTTCTCTTCAACGATTCTTTCCCGTCCGATTGATGTCAGCCGTTACGGCGTGATTTACGCTGGTGCGCAGAAAAATATCGGCCCGGCTGGCCTGACGATCGTTATTGTTCGCGAAGACTTGCTGGGTAAAGCAAATATCGCCTGCCCGTCGATTCTGGATTATTCCATCCTCAACGATAACGACTCCATGTTTAACACACCGCCTACGTTTGCCTGGTACTTATCTGGCCTGGTCTTCAAATGGCTGAAAGCGAACGGTGGTGTGGCTGCAATGGATAATATCAATCAGCAAAAAGCAGAACTGCTGTATGGCGTGATTGATAACAGCGATTTCTACCGTAATGATGTGGCGAAAGCTAACCGTTCGCGGATGAACGTGCCGTTCCAGTTGGCGGACAGTGCGCTCGACAAATTGTTCCTTGAAGAGTCTTTTGCGGCTGGCCTTCATGCGCTGAAAGGTCATCGTGTTGTCGGCGGAATGCGCGCGTCTATTTATAACGCGATGCCGCTGGAAGGTGTTAAAGCTCTGACAGACTTCATGGTTGAGTTCGAACGCCGTCACGGCTAATGCCGAAATTTTGCTTAATCCCCACAGCCAGCCTGTGGGGTTTTTATTTCTGTTGTAGAGAGTTGAGTTCATGGAATCCCTGACGTTACACCCCATCGCCCGTGTCGATGGCACTATTAATCTGCCTGGTTCCAAGAGCGTTTCTAACCGCGCTTTATTGCTGGCGGCATTAGCACACGGCAAAACAGTATTAACCAATCTGCTGGATAGCGATGATGTTCGTCATATGCTGAATGCGTTGCAGGCATTGGGGGTGAGCTATACGCTTTCTGCCGATCGTACGCGCTGCGAAATCATCGGTAACGGCGGTCCATTAGACGCAGAAAATGCGCTGGAGTTGTTCCTTGGTAATGCGGGCACTGCGATGCGCCCGCTGGCGGCAGCACTTTGTCTGGGAAGTAATGATATTGTCCTGACTGGTGAGCCTCGTATGAAAGAGCGCCCGATCGGTCATCTGGTGGATGCGCTGCTCCAGGGCGGGGCGAAAATTACTTACCTGGAACAAGAAAACTACCCACCGCTGCGTTTACAGGGTGGTTTTGTGGGGGGCAACGTAGAAGTTGATGGCTCCGTTTCCAGCCAGTTCCTTACCGCACTGTTAATGACCGCGCCGCTTGCGCCGGAAGATACGGTTATTCGTATTAAAGGTGAACTGGTTTCTAAACCTTATATCGACATCACGCTCAACCTGATGAAGACGTTTGGTGTTGAAATTGAAAATCAGCACTATCAAAAATTTGTCGTAAAAGGCGGGCAGTCTTATCAGTCACCGGGGACTTATTTGGTAGAAGGCGATGCCTCCTCTGCGTCTTACTTCCTTGCCGCAGCAGCGATCAAAGGTGGCACTGTAAAAGTGACCGGCATTGGACGCAACAGTATGCAGGGTGATATTCGCTTTGCTGATGTGCTGGAAAAAATGGGGGCGGCCATTAGCTGGGGCGATGATTATATTTCCTGCACTCGTGGTGAACTGAACGCTATCGATATGGATATGAACCATATTCCCGATGCGGCGATGACTATCGCGACGGCGGCGCTGTTTGCGAAAGGCACCACAACGCTGCGTAATATTTATAACTGGCGCGTTAAAGAGACGGATCGTCTTTTTGCGATGGCGACTGAACTGCGAAAAGTGGGGGCTGAAGTGGAAGAGGGGCATGACTTCATTCGCATTACGCCGCCGGAAAAACTGAACTTTGCCGAGATCGCCACTTATAACGATCACCGCATGGCGATGTGTTTCTCGCTGGTGGCCTTGTCAGATACGCCGGTGACGATTCTTGACCCAAAATGTACGGCCAAAACATTTCCGGATTATTTCGAGCAACTGGCGCGGATTAGCCAGGCAGCCTGAATGAAGAACGGGCAATAAATAGCCAAATCTTTCTTTATCAAAACGTCGGCGCATTGTCGGCGTTTTTTTTCGGACATTGTGAACCATTTTTATTGATGGTAGCGTTAACTGTCAATGTAAGTTGTTGATACATAATATTTATATATGATTAATCAACGGATGATTCACATGAAGAATACTAAATTACTGCTGGCGATTGCGACCTCTGCAGCATTACTGACAGGGTGTCAAAATACCCACGGTATTGATACCAATATGGCTATCAGCTCCGGTTTAAATGCATATAAAGCAGCAACGTTAAACGATGCCGATGCAAAAGCGATTGCCAATCAGGGCTGTGCCGAAATGGACAGCGGCAATCAAGTCGCAAGTAAATCCAGCAAGTACGGTAAACGTCTGGCAAAAATCGCCAAAGCATTGGGTAACAATATTAACGGCACGCCGGTCAACTATAAGGTTTATATGACCAGCGACGTCAACGCATGGGCGATGGCGAACGGCTGTGTTCGTGTCTACAGTGGCCTGATGGACATGATGAACGACAACGAAATTGAAGGGGTTCTGGGTCATGAACTGGGGCACGTTGCGTTGGGTCACTCGCTGGCTGAAATGAAAGCCTCTTATGCGATCGTTGCCGCACGTGATGCTATTTCCGCCACCAGCGGTGTTGCTTCCCAGCTTTCCCGTTCACAATTAGGTGATATCGCAGAAGGCGCTATCAATGCTAAATACTCCCGCGATAAAGAGTCTGAAGCAGATGATTTCTCCTTTGATCTGCTGAAGAAACGTGGCATCAGCACCCAGGGACTGGTCGGTAGCTTTGAAAAACTGGCTAGCCTGGATGGCGGTCGTACCCAGTCCATGTTTGACTCTCACCCACCATCAACAGAGCGTGCGCAACATATCCGTGATCGTATCGCCTCTGGTAAGTAAATCATTGTCATCTTTCGGGCTGGTCTTCTGCCAGCCCGCTATAATTGCGCAATAAATCCCCATCTGAATACAGACAAAACTGGTTTTTGCACACAACGTTAACGATTTGTGGCGCCGACGCGTATAATGCGCGCGGTTATGTTAACGGTACGCCTGTTTTAAGGAGATAAAGATGACGGCAATTGCCCCGGTTATTACCATTGATGGCCCAAGCGGTGCAGGGAAAGGCACCTTGTGTAAGGCTATGGCGGAAGCGTTGCAATGGCATCTGCTGGACTCGGGTGCAATTTATCGCGTACTGGCGCTGGCGGCATTACATCACCATGTTGATGTGGCGTCAGAAGACGCTCTGGTGCCGCTAGCATCCCACCTGGATGTACGTTTTGTGTCGACCAATGGCAATCTGGAAGTGATCCTCGAAGGGGAAGATGTCAGCGGTGAAATTCGTACTCAGGAAGTGGCGAATGCCGCTTCACAAGTCGCCTCATTTCCTCGTGTTCGTGAAGCATTATTGCGTCGCCAACGTGCGTTTCGTGAATTGCCAGGCCTGATTGCCGATGGCCGCGACATGGGAACAGTTGTATTCCCTGATGCGCCAGTGAAAATTTTCCTTGACGCCTCTTCGGAAGAACGTGCGCATCGCCGAATGCTACAGTTGCAGGAGAAGGGCTTTAGTGTTAACTTTGAACGCCTTTTGGCCGAGATCAAAGAACGCGATGACCGCGATCGTAATCGTGCGGTAGCGCCTCTGGTTCCGGCATCCGATGCTTTAGTGTTGGATTCCACCACCTTAAGCATTGAGCAAGTAATTGAAAAAGCGTTACACTACGCGCGCCAAAAATTGGCTCTCGCATAAGCGACCGAATTTGCAGTACCCCCGTTGCAATGGAATGACAGCGGGTATGTTAAACAACCCCATCCGGCACGGAGCCAGGTGGACGTTAAATATAAACCTGAAGATTAAACATGACTGAATCTTTTGCTCAACTCTTTGAAGAGTCCTTAAAAGAAATCGAAACCCGCCCGGGTTCTATCGTTCGTGGCGTTGTTGTTGCTATCGACAAAGACGTAGTACTGGTTGACGCTGGTCTGAAATCTGAGTCTGCCATCCCGGCTGAGCAGTTCAAAAACGCCCAGGGCGAGCTGGAAATCCAGGTAGGTGACGAAGTTGACGTTGCTCTGGACGCAGTAGAAGACGGCTTCGGTGAAACTCTGCTGTCCCGTGAGAAAGCTAAACGTCACGAAGCCTGGATCACGCTGGAAAAAGCTTACGAAGATGCTGAAACTGTTACCGGTGTTATCAACGGCAAAGTTAAGGGCGGCTTCACTGTTGAGCTGAACGGTATTCGTGCGTTCCTGCCAGGTTCTCTGGTAGACGTTCGTCCGGTGCGTGACACTCTGCACCTGGAAGGCAAAGAGCTTGAATTCAAAGTAATCAAGCTGGATCAGAAGCGCAACAACGTTGTTGTTTCTCGTCGTGCCGTTATCGAATCCGAAAACAGCGCAGAGCGCGATCAGCTGCTGGAAAACCTGCAGGAAGGCATGGAAGTTAAAGGTATCGTTAAGAACCTCACTGACTACGGTGCATTCGTTGATCTGGGCGGCGTTGACGGCCTGCTGCACATCACTGACATGGCCTGGAAACGCGTTAAGCATCCGAGCGAAATCGTCAACGTGGGCGACGAAATCACTGTTAAAGTGCTGAAGTTCGACCGCGAACGTACCCGTGTATCCCTGGGTCTGAAACAGCTGGGCGAAGATCCGTGGGTAGCTATCGCTAAACGTTATCCGGAAGGTACTAAACTGACTGGTCGCGTGACCAACCTGACCGACTACGGCTGCTTCGTTGAAATCGAAGAAGGCGTTGAAGGCCTGGTACACGTTTCCGAAATGGATTGGACCAACAAAAACATCCACCCGTCTAAAGTTGTTAACGTTGGCGATGTAGTGGAAGTTATGGTTCTGGATATCGACGAAGAACGTCGTCGTATCTCCCTGGGTCTGAAACAGTGCAAAGCTAACCCGTGGCAGCAGTTCGCGGAAACCCACAACAAGGGCGACCGTGTTGAAGGTAAAATCAAGTCTATCACTGACTTCGGTATCTTCATCGGCCTGGACGGCGGCATCGACGGCCTGGTTCACCTGTCTGACATCTCCTGGAACGTTGCAGGCGAAGAAGCAGTTCGTGAATACAAAAAAGGCGACGAAATCGCTGCAGTTGTTCTGCAAGTTGACGCAGAACGTGAACGTATCTCCCTGGGCGTTAAACAGCTCGCAGAAGATCCGTTCAACAACTGGGTTGCTCTGAACAAGAAAGGCGCTATCGTAACTGGTAAAGTAACTGCAGTTGACGCTAAAGGCGCAACCGTAGAACTGGCTGACGGCGTTGAAGGTTACCTGCGTGCTTCTGAAGCATCCCGTGACCGCGTTGAAGACGCTACCCTGGTTCTGAGCGTTGGCGACGAAGTTGAAGCTAAATTCACCGGCGTTGATCGTAAAAACCGCGCAATCAGCCTGTCTGTTCGTGCGAAAGACGAAGCTGACGAGAAAGATGCAATCGCAACTGTTAACAAACAGGAAGATGCAAACTTCTCCAACAACGCAATGGCTGAAGCTTTCAAAGCAGCTAAAGGCGAGTAATTCTCTGACTCTTCGGGATTTTTATTCCGAAGTTTGTTGAGTTTACTTGACAGATTGCAGGTTTCGTCCTGTAATCAAGCACTAAGGGCGGCTACGGCCGCCCTTAATCAATGCAGCAACAGCAGCCGCTTAATTTGCCTTTAAGGAACCGGAGGAATCATGACCAAGTCAGAATTGATAGAAAGACTTGCCACCCAGCAATCGCACATTCCCGCTAAGACGGTTGAAGATGCAGTAAAAGAGATGCTGGAGCATATGGCCTCGACTCTTGCGCAGGGCGAGCGTATTGAAATCCGCGGTTTCGGCAGTTTCTCTTTGCACTACCGCGCACCACGTACCGGACGTAATCCGAAGACTGGTGATAAAGTAGAACTGGAAGGAAAATACGTTCCTCACTTTAAACCAGGAAAAGAACTGCGCGATCGCGCCAATATTTACGGTTAAGTTTTCACTCAAACTTGAACGCGAGAAAAGCACCTGTCGGGTGCTTTTTTCATTTCTGTAATCTGGAACTGGAAGCTGCCTCGCAGCGTTTTGTGTAGTTTTCACATTCCCGTTAAATTCTTCTGAACCCGTCTCGGGGAACGCAAAACTCCCGCCAGACAACCGTTCAACAAAGTTGCACACTTTCCGAAAACAGGGAGGGGTGCATGAAAATAACGACAGTTGGCGTATGCATTATTTGCGGAATTTTTCCGCTGCTGATTTTGCCACAATTGCCTGGGACATTAACCCTTGCGAGTCTGACCGTCTTCGCCTGCGTACTGGCATTTATTCCTGTTAAAGCCGTTCGTTATTTCACGCTGACATTGCTGTTTTTCCTTTGGGGCATATTGGCGGCAAAGCAAATTTTGTGGGCAGGAGAAAACTTAACTGGCGCGACGCAGGATGCAATTGTCGAGATTACTGCTACTGACGGCATAACCACTCATTACGCTCAAATTACCCATCTACAAGGTCGACGTCTTTTCCCTGCGCCAGGCATTGTGCTGTATGGCGAGTATCTGCCACAAGTGGTTTGTGCCGGACAACAATGGTCAATGAAACTCAGAGTTCGTGCGGTTCACGGTCAGCTTAATGATGGTGGCTTTGACAGCCAGCGTTATGCTATTGCCCAGCACCAGCCTCTAACCGGGCGTTTTCTTCAGGCAAGAATCATTGAACCGGGGTGTAGTCTGCGGGCGCAATATCTGGCCTCTTTGCAAACGACCCTGCAACCTTATCTGTGGAAAGCGGTGATTCTTGGCTTAGGTATGGGTGAACGGTTATCTGTGCCCAAAGAAATCAAAGATATTATGCGCAATACTGGTACAGCGCATTTAATGGCGATATCGGGATTGCACATCGCTTTTGCGGCGTTGCTGGCAGCCGGGCTCATTCGCGGTGGGCAAATTTTCCTCCCTGGTCATTGGATCCACTGGCAGATGCCATTAATTGGCGGAATTTTCTGTGCCGCTTTTTATGCCTGGTTGACTGGTATGCAACCTCCGGCACTGCGTACCATCGTGGCGCTTGCAACGTGGGGAATGCTTAAGTTAAGTGGGCGACAATGGAGTGGCTGGGATGTATGGATATGTTGTCTGGCGGCAATTTTGCTGATGGATCCTGTTGCCATTCTCTCGCAAAGTTTATGGCTCTCTGCTGCAGCGGTGGCAGCACTGATTTTTTGGTATCAGTGGTTTCCCTGTCCTGAGTGGCAACTGCCGCCGGTATTGCGTGCAGTTGTTTCCCTCATTCATTTGCAACTGGGAATCACACTCCTGCTTATGCCCGTGCAAATCGTCATATTTCATGGCATTAGTCTGACCTCGTTTATAGCAAATTTGTTCGCTATTCCCTTAGTGACATTTATCACGGTTCCGTTGATTCTCGCCGCGATGATAGTGCATTTAAGCGGACCATTAATCGTGGAACAAGGATTATGGTTTCTGGCCGACAGATCTTTGGCTTTACTTTTCTGGTTGTTAAAGAGCTTGCCAGAAGGATGGGTCAACGTTGCTGAACGTTGGCAATGGCTATCATTTTCTCCCTGGTTATTACTGGTAGGATGGCGACTAAACGCATGGCGAACGTTGCCTGCGCTGTGCGTGGCTGGAGGCATTATGATGTGTTGTCCACTGTGGCAAAAAACACGGTCTGACGAGTGGCAGGTGTATATGCTTGATGTCGGGCAAGGGCTGGCAATGGTGATTGCGCGAAACGGCAAAGCGATTCTCTATGATACGGGCCTCGCCTGGCCAGAAGGTGACAGCGGGCAACAACTGATTGTCCCCTGGCTACGCTGGCATAACCTTGAACCGGAAGGCGTCATTCTGAGTCATGAACATCTGGATCATCGGGGAGGGCTGGACTCGATATTACGTGTCTGGCCGACGTTATGGGTCAGAAGCCCTTTAAACTGGGAACATCATCAGCCCTGTGTGCGCGGTGAAGCGTGGCAGTGGCAAGGATTACGTTTTAGCGCACACTGGCCTTTACAAGGTAGCAACGATAAAGGAAATAACCATTCCTGTGTGGTTAAGGTTGACGACGGAACGTATAGCATTCTTTTAACCGGTGATATTGAAGCACTCGCTGAACAAAAAATGCTAAGTCGTTACTGGCAACACGTGCAGGCAACATTACTTCAGGTGCCCCATCATGGCAGTAATACCTCATCATCATTGCCATTAATTCAGCGTGTGAATGGAAAAGTGGCACTGGCATCGGCATCGCGCTATAACGCATGGCGACTACCCTCCAGCAAAGTTAAAAGACGCTATGAAATTCAGGGATATCAATGGGTTGATACCTCGCATCAGGGGCAAATAACCGTCGATTTTTCAGCGCAAGGCTGGCAGGTACGCAGCCTAAGGGAGCAAATTTTACCTCGTTGGTATCATCAGTGGTTTGGCGTGCCAGTGGATAACGGGTAGAATATGCGGCTATTTCAACAAATGCTGGTTTTTTGAATGCATAACGACAAAGATCTCTCTACGTGGCAGACATTCCGCCGACTGTGGCCAACCATTGCGCCTTTTAAAGCGGGTCTGATCGTGGCGGGCATAGCGTTAATTCTCAACGCAGCCAGCGATACCTTCATGTTATCGCTCCTTAAGCCACTTCTCGATGATGGCTTTGGTAAAACCGATCGCTCCGTGCTGATGTGGATGCCGCTGGTGGTTATTGGGCTGATGATTTTACGTGGTATCACCAGTTATATTTCCAGTTACTGCATTTCCTGGGTATCAGGAAAAGTGGTAATGACCATGCGTCGCCGTCTGTTCGGCCACATGATGGGAATGCCGGTGTCATTTTTTGACAAACAGTCAACCGGGACACTGCTTTCACGTATTACTTACGATTCTGAACAGGTTGCTTCGTCGTCTTCCGGCGCGCTGATTACGGTGGTGCGTGAAGGTGCTTCCATTATCGGTCTGTTCGCCATGATGTTCTATTACAGCTGGCAGTTGTCGATCATTTTGATTGTGCTGGCGCCGATCGTCTCGATTGCGATTCGTATCGTATCGAAGCGTTTTCGCAGCATCAGCAAAAACATGCAGAACACCATGGGGCAGGTGACCACCAGTGCTGAACAGATGCTGAAAGGCCATAAAGAAGTATTGATTTTTGGTGGCCAGGAAGTAGAAACGAAGCGTTTTGATAAGGTCAGCAACAAGATGCGTTTGCAGGGAATGAAGATGGTATCTGCCTCTTCCATCTCTGACCCGATCATTCAGCTGATTGCCTCTCTGGCGCTGGCATTTGTTCTCTACGCCGCGAGCTTCCCAAGTGTAATGGATAGCCTGACAGCCGGTACGATCACCGTTGTCTTCTCTTCGATGATTGCACTGATGCGTCCGCTGAAATCGCTGACCAACGTTAACGCCCAATTCCAGCGTGGTATGGCGGCCTGTCAGACGCTGTTTACAATTCTGGATAGTGAACAGGAGAAAGACGAAGGTAAACGCGAGATTGAGCGTGCTACTGGCGACGTCGAATTTCGCAATGTCACCTTTACCTATCCGGGGCGTGAAGTCCCTGCGCTGCGTAATATCAACCTGAAGATCCCAGCAGGGAAAACAGTGGCTCTGGTAGGGCGTTCGGGTTCGGGTAAATCAACTATCGCCAGCCTGATCACGCGTTTTTACGATATTGATGAAGGCGAGATCCTGATGGATGGTCACGATCTGCGCGAGTATACCCTGGCGTCGTTACGTAACCAGGTTGCACTGGTATCGCAGAATGTCCATTTGTTTAACGATACGGTTGCCAACAATATTGCTTACGCACGTACAGACCAGTACAGCCGTGAGCAAATTGAAGAAGCGGCGCGTATGGCTTATGCCATGGACTTTATCAATAAGATGGATAACGGTCTTGATACGGTGATTGGTGAAAACGGCGTGTTGCTCTCTGGCGGTCAGCGCCAGCGTATCGCTATCGCTCGAGCTTTGTTGCGTGACAGTCCTATTCTGATCCTTGATGAAGCCACTTCGGCGCTGGATACAGAATCCGAACGTGCGATTCAGGCGGCGCTTGACGAGCTACAGAAAAACCGTACCTCACTGGTGATTGCTCACCGTTTGTCTACCATTGAAAAGGCAGACGAAATTGTGGTCGTTGAGGATGGTGTCATTGTGGAACGCGGCACGCATAACGATTTGCTTGAGCACCGTGGTGTCTACGCGCAACTTCACAAAATGCAATTTGGTCAATGATCGAAAAAATCTGGTCTGGTGAATCTCCTTTGTGGCGGCTGTTGCTGCCACTCTCCTGGTTGTATGGTCTGGTGAGTGGCGCTATCCGTCTTTGCTATAAACTAAAACTGAAGCGCGCATGGCGTGCCCCAGTGCCTGTTGTGGTGGTCGGTAATCTCACCGCAGGTGGTAACGGGAAAACACCGGTCGTTGTCTGGCTGGTAGAACAACTGCAAAAACGCGGTGTTCGTGTTGGTGTTGTATCCCGGGGCTATGGCGGTAAGGCCGAGTCGTATCCGATGTTATTGTCGGCAGAGACTACCACAGCACAGGCGGGTGATGAACCTGTGCTGATTTATCAGCGTACTGGCGCGCCTGTTGCAGTTTCTCCCGTCCGTTCTGATGCGGTAAAAGCCATTCTTGCGCAACATCCTGATGTGCAGCTCATCGTAACCGACGACGGTCTACAACATTATTGTCTGGCACGAGATGTGGAAATTGTCGTCATTGATGGTGTGCGTCGCTTTGGCAATGGCTGGTGGCTGCCTGCGGGGCCAATGCGTGAGCGAGCCGGGCGTTTAAAATCGGTTGATGCGGTAATCGTCAATGGCGGCGTACCGCGTGATGGTGAAATTCCGATGAATTTAATACCGGGTCAGGCAGTGAATTTGCGTACCGGTGCTCGTTGTGACATTGCACAGCTTGAACATGTGGTGGCAATGGCGGGGATTGGTCATCCGCCGCGCTTTTTTGCCACGCTGAATATGTGTGGTGTGCAACCGGAAAAATGTGTGCCGTTGTCCGATCATCAGTCTTTGAATCATGTGGATGTCAGCGCATTGTTAAGTGCCGGGCAAACACTGGTTATGACTGAAAAAGATGCGGTGAAATGCCGGGGCTTTGCAGAAGAAAATTGGTGGTATTTGCCCGTTGACGCACAGTTTTCGGGCGCTGAGCCAGAGAAACTGCTCGCGCAACTTTCCTCGCTGGCTTCTGGCAACTAATTCGCAGCAGCAGCGTTCAATTGATGGAGCCATGAATGACGCTGCCGTATATCTCTCTTGCTGATGCGCGTAATCTTCATCTCGCTGCGCAAGGCCTGTTAAAAAAATCTCGTCGTCGCGCGTTGCCGCAAGATATTCTGGCAGCTATTTCCCGCATGTCCTTGCTGCAAATCGACACTATCAATATCGTTGCCCGCAGCCCTTATTTGGTGCTTTTTAGTCGTCTGGGTAATTATCCTCCGCAGTGGCTGGACGAGTCGCTGGCGCATGGCGAATTAATGGAATACTGGGCGCATGAAGCCTGCTTTATGCCGCGTAGTGATTTTCATCTCATTCGCCACCGGATGCTGGCGCCAGAAAAAATGGGCTGGAAATATCAAGACGCCTGGATGCGGGAACATGCGGAAGAAATTGAACAGTTACTTCAGTACATTCAGGATAACGGACCCGTACGTTCAGCCGATTTTGCTCATCCCCGCAAAGGGGCAAGCGGTTGGTGGGAGTGGAAGCCGCATAAACGCCATCTGGAAGGGCTGTTTACTGCTGGAAAGGTTATGGTGATTGAAAGGCGTAATTTCCAGCGCATATATGATTTAACCCATCGCGTCATGCCGCACTGGGATGATAAGTGTGACCTCGTTTCGCAAACAGAAGCAGAAATCACGATGCTGGATAACAGCGCGCGTAGCCTGGGAATATTTCGCGAACAGTGGCTGACAGATTACTATCGCCTTAAACGCCCGGCGCTGGCTGCCTGGCGTGATGTGCGTGCTGAACAGCGGAAAATTATCCCCGTAAATGTGGAGAGGTTAGGACAACTCTGGCTGCATACTGATTTGTTGCCTCTTCTCGAAACTGCTCTCGCGGGAAAACTCACCGCGACGCATTGCACTGTACTGTCACCCTTTGACCCTGTCGTCTGGGATCGTAAACGTGCAGAGCAGCTTTTTGATTTTAGCTACCGGCTGGAATGCTACACGCCGGCACCGAAACGTCAGTATGGCTATTTCGTTCTGCCGTTACTGCATCGTGGACAATTAGTCGGGCGAATGGATGCAAAAATGCATCGCCAGACGGGCGTCCTTGAAGTTATCTCCCTTTGGTTACAGGATGGCATCAAACTGACTGCTTTTCTTCAAAAAGGATTGCGCCAGGCGATTACAGATTTTGCTGGTTGGCAGCAGGCAACGCGAGTGACATTAGGGCGCTGCCCACACGGTCTCTTTAGTGATTGCCGCACAGGCTGGGAAATAGCCCCCTGGGCATAAATGATTATGATAAGATTTATGCATTCATAACCCGATCCATCTGGAGGAACTATGGATCATCGTCTGCTCGAAATCGTTGCCTGTCCGGTTTGCAACGGCAAACTTTGGTATAACCAGGAAAAACAAGAACTGATTTGCAAACTGGATAACCTGGCTTTCCCGCTGCGCGATGGCATCCCAGTGCTGTTGGAAACGGAAGCCCGCGTACTGACTGCTGATGAGAGTAAATCATGAGTTTTGTGGTGATTATTCCTGCACGCTACGCTTCTACGCGTCTGCCAGGTAAACCGTTGGTCGATATTAACGGTAAGCCGATGATCGTTCATGTTCTTGAACGCGCCCGCGAGTCAGGAGCCGATCGCATCATTGTAGCAACCGATCATCAAGATGTTGCCCGCGCTGTTGAAGCTGCTGGAGGGGAAGTGTGCATGACGCGCGCCGATCATCAGTCAGGCACCGAACGCCTGGCGGAAGTTGTCGAAAAATGCGCGTTCAGCGACGACACGGTGATTGTTAATGTGCAGGGCGATGAGCCAATGATCCCTGCGACAATCATTCGTCAGGTTGCTGATAATCTCGCCCAGCGTGAAGTAGGCATGGCTACCCTTGCTGTACCTATCCACAGTGCGGAAGAAGCCTTTAATCCGAATGCAGTTAAAGTGGTGCTTGACGCTGAAGGTTATGCGCTTTACTTCTCGCGTGCCACCATTCCGTGGGATCGTGACCGTTTTGCAAAAGGTCTGGAAACCGTTGGTGATAACTTCCTGCGTCATCTTGGTATTTATGGCTACCGTGCAGGCTTTATCCGTCGTTATGTCAACTGGCAGCCAAGTCCGTTAGAACACATCGAAATGCTAGAGCAGCTTCGCGTACTGTGGTATGGCGAAAAAATCCACGTTGCTGTTGCCCAGGAAGTTCCTGGTACAGGAGTGGATACCCCTGAAGATCTCGAGCGCGTTCGCGCTGAAATGCTCTAAGCTAATTTCACGACACTCCACCTGATTGTTGGGGAGTGTCGTACCGTTACGATTTTCCTCATTTTTCTTTTCAACAATTGATCTCATTCAGGTGACATCTTTTACATTGGCGCTCATTATGAAGGCAGTAGCTTTTATGAGGGTAATCTGAATGGAACAGCTGCGTGCCGAATTAAGCCATTTACTGGGCGAAAAACTCAGTCGTATTGAGTGCGTCAATGAAAAAGCAGATACGGCGTTGTGGGCTTTGTATGACAGCCAGGGAAACCCAATGCCGTTAATGGCGAGAAGCTTTAGTACGCCAGGACAAGCCCGCCAGTTGGCATGGAAAACCACCATGCTGGCGCGCAGCGGGACTATTCGTATGCCAACCATCTATGGCGTGATGACACATGAAGAACATCCTGGCCCCGATGTCCTGTTACTGGAGCGGATGCGTGGTGTTTCTGTGGAAGCACCCACGCGTACACCGGAACGTTGGGATCATCTGAAAGAGCAAATTGTTGAAGCTCTGCTGGCCTGGCACCGACAGGACAGTCGCGGTTGCGTCGGTGCAGTCGACAATACTCAGGAAAATTTCTGGCCCTCATGGTATCGGCAACATGTTGAAGTGCTATGGACCACGCTCAATCAGTTCCATAACACCGGATTAACGATGCAGGATAAGCGTATCCTGTTCCGCACCCGCGAATGTCTTCCGGCATTATTTGAAGGATTTAACGACAATTGTGTGCTGATCCATGGCAATTTCTGTTTGCGCAGCATGTTGAAAGATTCTCGTAGCGATCAATTACTGGCGATGGTAGGGCCGGGCCTCATGCTTTGGGCGCCACGTGAGTATGAGTTGTTCCGGTTGATGGATAACACTCTGGCAGAGGATTTACTCTGGAGTTACCTGCAACGCGCGCCAGTGGCGGAGTCGTTCATCTGGCGGCGTTGGTTGTATGTGTTATGGGATGAAGTTGCGCAACTGGTCAATACCGGACGGTTTAGCCGGCGCAACTTCGATCTGGCATCAAAATCACTCCTTCCCTGGCTCGCCTGACGAACCTTTCAGCCACTGCCAGATGCGACCAAGCGTTTCATAGCCGACTCGGTCGCTATGCATCAACCAGACCGGAGAGGGAATTGCCCGTTCCCACGGATTAAGCGGTGAGTCGATTGCCAGCTGATTCGCCGGGGCTGGCAGCGGATTCAGACCTTCCTGTTGGAAAAAGATCATCGCGCGCGGCAAATGAGACGCAGATGTCACCAGCAGGAAAGGGGCGTCACCAATTGCCTGTTTCACTGCGGCTGCTTCTTCTTCGGTATCTTTTGGCAAATCCAGCGTAATAATTTGTTCGCGCGGTACGCCCAGCGATTGCGCTACTCTGGCACCCACTTCGGCTGTACTCACCGTATTGGTTTTTGCCACGCCTCCCGTGAAGATCAGTTTTGATCCCGGATTCTCGCGCCATAAACGAATACCTTCATTCAGGCGCGGCAAACTATTATTGATTAAATTTGAACTTGGTGCCCACTGCGGGTTCCAGGTATAACCACCTCCGAGCACCACGATATAGTCCACTTTTTGTGCATTATTCCATGTCGGATAAGTACTTTCGATGGGACGCAGCAGGCGGTCGGCTACTGGTTGCAAACTTAATAACAAAAGCGCCAGCCATCCGGCGCTAATAAATATCTTTCCGGTTTTTTGAAAACGGCTAAACCACAGTAGCACCAGACCCACACCGATAATCAACAACATTAGCGGAAGTGGCAGTAGCATACCGCCAATCACTTTTTTCAGTGTAAAAAGCATCCTTTCTGGTTCCTTTTTTAACCATATAGCGAGGGATCGGCAGTGATATTACACCAGACGGGTTCATTCTCGCCGTGGCTGTGACAAAATAGCGCCTTTATCAGAAAACGTCTTAGCCAACCGGTGGAGAAAGCAATGCAGGATCGCAATTTTGATGACATTGCGGAAAAGTTTTCCCGTAACATTTACGGCACCACCAAAGGACAGCTTCGGCAGGCTATTCTGTGGCAGGATCTCGATCGTGTGCTGGTGGATATGGAGCCGCACAAACTGTGCGTACTGGATGCCGGTGGTGGTGAAGGACAGACCGCGATCAAAATGGCCGAACGTGGGCATCAGGTCATTTTATGCGATCTCTCCGCCCAGATGATCGACCGCGCAAAGCAGGCGGCAGAAGCTAAAGGTGTGAGCGACAACATGCAATTTATACATTGCGCCGCTCAGGACGTTGCTTCGCATTTGGAAACGCCCGTTGATCTGATATTGTTCCATGCGGTGCTGGAATGGGTGGCTGACCCCCGCAGCGTATTGCAAACATTGTGGTCAGTGTTGCGCCCAGGCGGCATGTTGTCATTAATGTTCTACAATGCGCACGGCTTGCTGATGCATAACATGGTCGCAGGGAATTTTGATTACGTGCAGGCGGGAATGCCGAAAAAGAAAAAACGGACGCTTTCGCCAGACTATCCACGCGACCCGGCGCAGGTATATCAGTGGCTGGAAGAAGCTGGCTGGCAAATTATGGGTAAAACCGGCGTTCGCGTGTTTCATGATTATCTGCGTGAAAAGCACCAGCAGCGCGACTGCTACGAAGCATTACTTGAATTAGAAACGCGTTATTGCCGCCAGGAACCGTATATCAGCCTGGGGCGTTATATTCATGTCACCGCGCGCAAACCGCAGAGCAAGGATAAAGTATGAGTGAATTTTCCCAGACAGTCCCCGAACTGGTTGCCTGGGCCAGAAAAAATGACTTCTCCATCTCGCTGCCGGTAGACCGACTCTCTTTTCTGCTGGCGGTTGCCACGCTGAATGGCGAGCGTCTGGATGGTGAGATGAGTGAAGGCGAGCTGGTGGATGCATTCCGCCATGTGAGTGATGCGTTTGAGCAAACCAGCGAAACCATCGGCGTGCGCGCCAACAACGCGATCAACGACATGGTGCGTCAACGTCTGCTGAACCGCTTTACCAGTGAGCAGGCGGAAGGGAACGCTATATATCGTCTGACGCCGCTCGGCATCGGCATTACTGACTACTATATCCGTCAGCGCGAGTTTTCTACGCTGCGTCTTTCTATGCAGTTGTCGATCGTTGCAGGCGAACTGAAGCGTGCGGCGGATGCGGCAGAAGAGGGCGGTGATGAGTTTCACTGGCACCGCAATGTCTATGCGCCGCTGAAATATTCGGTAGCAGAAATTTTCGACAGCATCGATCTGACGCAACGCCTGATGGATGAGCAGCAGCAGCAGGTGAAAGATGACATCGCTCAGTTGCTGAATAAAGACTGGCGGGCGGCGATCTCCAGCTGCGAATTGTTGCTTTCAGAAACCTCCGGTACGCTGCGTGAATTGCAGGATACGCTGGAAGCGGCAGGTGACAAATTGCAGGCTAACCTGTTGCGCATTCAGGATGCGACCATGACGCATGACGATCTGCATTTTGTCGATAGTCTGGTGTTCGATCTGCAAAGTAAGCTCGATCGTATTATCAGCTGGGGACAGCAATCTATCGACTTGTGGATTGGCTACGATCGCCACGTACACAAATTTATCCGTACTGCTATCGATATGGATAAAAACCGCGTCTTTGCCCAGCGGTTACGTCAGTCGGTACAAACCTATTTTGATGAGCCGTGGGCGCTGACTTACGCGAATGCCGATCGTCTGCTGGATATGCGTGACGAAGAGATGGCACTGCGCGACGAAGAAGTGACCGGGGAGCTTCCGCCAGATTTAGAGTACGAAGAGTTCAACGAGATCCGCGAACAACTGGCGGCGATCATCGAAGAACAGCTCGCCGTGTACAAAACCAGACAAGTACCGCTGGATCTTGGTCTGGTGGTACGCGAATATCTGGCGCAGTATCCACGTGCGCGTCACTTTGACGTTGCGCGTATTGTTATTGATCAGGCGGTACGCCTCGGCGTAGCGCAAGCAGATTTCACCGGACTGCCTGCGAAATGGCAGCCGATTAATGATTACGGAGCCAAGGTACAGGCGCATGTCATCGACAAATATTGAACAAGTGATGCCGGTTAAGCTGGCGCAGGCGCTGGCGAATCCGTTATTTCCGGCGCTGGATAGCGCCTTACGTTCAGGCCGTCATATTGGCCTCGACGAACTGGATAATCATGCATTCCTGATGGATTTTCAGGAATATCTGGAAGAGTTTTACGCACGTTATAACGTGGAGCTTATTCGCGCGCCGGAAGGTTTTTTCTATTTGCGCCCACGTTCTACCACTATTATCCCGCGCTCCGTATTGTCGGAACTGGACATGATGGTCGGGAAAATCCTCTGTTATCTCTATCTCAGCCCGGAACGGCTGGCGAACGAGGGGATTTTTACTCAGCAGGAACTGTATGATGAACTGCTCACCCTGGCCGATGAAGCGAAACTGCTGAAACTGGTAAATAACCGTTCTACCGGTTCGGACGTGGATCGCCAGAAGTTGCAGGAAAAAGTACGCTCTTCGCTCAACCGTCTGCGCCGCTTAGGCATGGTGTGGTTTATGGGGCACGACAGCAGCAAGTTCCGCATTACTGAATCGGTGTTCCGTTTCGGTGCGGATGTCCGTGCGGGCGACGATCCGCGCGAAGCTCAGCGTCGCCTGATTCGCGATGGTGAAGCTATGTCGCTGGAAAACCACCTGCAACTCAACGACGAAACTGAAGAGAATCAGCCAGATAGCGGAGAGGAAGAATAATGATTGAACGCGGTAAATTTCGCTCACTGACGCTGATTAACTGGAACGGCTTTTTTGCCCGTACCTTTGACCTTGATGAGCTGGTCACGACGCTTTCCGGCGGTAACGGTGCGGGTAAATCCACCACTATGGCGGCGTTCGTTACGGCGCTTATCCCCGACCTGACCTTGTTGCATTTCCGTAACACCACGGAAGCCGGTGCTACCAGCGGTTCGCGAGATAAAGGCCTGCACGGTAAGCTAAAAGCGGGGGTCTGTTATTCGATGCTTGACACCATCAACTCGCGCCACCAGCGCGTGGTGGTTGGTGTGCGTCTACAACAGGTTGCCGGGCGCGATCGTAAAGTTGATATCAAACCGTTTGCCATTCAGGGCTTGCCGATGTCGATGCAGCCGACGCAACTGGTGACCGAAACCCTGAACGAACGTCAGGCGCGCGTGCTGCCGCTTAACGAGCTGAAAGACAAGCTCGAGGCGATGGAAGGCGTGCAGTTTAAGCAGTTCAACTCCATCACCGATTACCATTCGCTGATGTTCGATCTGGGCATCATCGCGCGTCGTCTGCGTTCTGCTTCTGATCGTAGTAAATTCTATCGTCTGATCGAAGCCTCGCTGTACGGCGGTATTTCCAGCGCCATTACCCGTTCTCTGCGCGACTACCTGCTGCCAGAAAACAGCGGTGTGCGTAAAGCGTTCCAGGACATGGAAGCGGCGCTGCGTGAAAACCGCATGACGCTGGAAGCGATTCGTGTCACCCAGTCTGACCGTGACTTGTTCAAGCATCTGATTAGCGAAGCCACCAACTATGTGGCGGCGGACTACATGCGTCACGCCAACGAGCGCCGTGTCCATCTCGACAAAGCTCTGGAGTTTCGTCGTGAGCTACATACTTCGCGTCAGCAACTGGCGGCGGAACAGTACAAACACGTCGATATGGCGCGTGAGCTGGCAGAGCACAACGGTGCCGAAGGCGATCTGGAAGCGGATTATCAGGCGGCCAGCGATCACCTGAACCTGGTGCAGACTGCACTGCGTCAGCAGGAAAAGATCGAACGTTACGAAGCGGATCTCGATGAGCTGCAGATCCGTCTGGAAGAGCAAAACGAAGTGGTGGCAGAAGCCATCGAGCGCCAGGAAGAGAACGAAGCGCGTGCGGAAGCCGCTGAACTGGAAGTGGATGAGCTGAAAAGCCAGCTTGCTGACTACCAGCAGGCGCTGGACGTCCAGCAAACGCGCGCGATCCAGTACAACCAGGCGATTGCTGCGCTTAATCGTGCCAAAGAATTGTGTCATCTGCCGGACTTAACCGCCGACAGCGCCGCCGAATGGCTGGAAACCTTCCAGGCGAAAGAGCTGGAAGCGACCGAAACAATGCTCTCTCTTGAGCAGAAAATGAGTATGGCGCAAACTGCGCACAGCCAGTTTGAGCAGGCTTATCAATTGGTAGTAGCAATCAACGGTCCGCTGGCGCGTAACGAAGCGTGGGAGGTCGCCCGCGAATTGCTGCGCGAAGGGGTCGATCAGCGCCACCTGGCAGAACAGGTTCAGCCGCTACGGATGCGCTTAAGCGAACTGGAACAGCGTCTGCGCGAGCAGCAAGAAGCCGAAAGACTGCTGGCAGAATTCTGCAAACGTCAGGGCAAGAATTTCGATATCGACGAACTGGAAGCCCTGCATCAGGAACTGGAAGCGCGCATTGCCTCTCTTTCTGACAGCGTGTCTAACGCCCGTGAAGAGCGCATGGCGCTGCGTCAGGAACAGGAACAACTGCAATCACGCATTCAGAGTCTGATGCAGCGTGCGCCGGTTTGGCTGGCGGCGCAAAACAGCCTCAATCAGTTGAGCGAGCAGTGCGGTGAAGAGTTCACTTCCAGTCAGGACGTCACTGAATACATGCAACAGTTGCTGGAGCGTGAGCGCGAAGCGATTGTTGAACGTGACGAAGTGGGCGCGCGTAAAAACGCCGTTGACGAAGAGATTGAGCGTTTAAGTCAGCCGGGCGGCTCTGAAGATCAGCGCCTGAATGCGCTGGCAGAACGTTTTGGCGGCGTGCTGCTGTCAGAAATTTATGACGACGTTAGCCTTGAAGATGCGCCGTACTTCTCTGCGCTATATGGCCCGTCTCGGCACGCGATCGTCGTGCCGGATCTGTCGCAGATTGCCGAACAACTGGAAGGTTTAACCGATTGCCCGGAAGATCTCTATCTGATCGAAGGTGATCCGCAGTCATTCGATGATAGCGTGTTCAGCGTTGATGAGCTGGAAAAAGCGGTGGTGGTGAAAGTTGCCGACCGTCAGTGGCGTTACTCACGCTTCCCGGAAGTTCCGCTGTTTGGTCGTGCGGCGCGCGAAAGCCGTATTGAAAGTCTTCATGCCGAGCGTGAAGTGCTCTCTGAACGTTTTGCTACGCTCTCCTTTGATGTACAAAAAACCCAGCGCCTGCATCAGGCATTTAGCCGTTTTATCGGCAGCCATCTGGCGGTGGCGTTTGAGTCCGATCCGGAAGCCGAAATCCGCCAACTCAACAGCCGTCGCGTCGAGCTGGAGCGTGCGTTGAGTAATCATGAAAATGATAACCAGCAGCAGCGTATTCAGTTTGAGCAGGCGAAAGAGGGCGTTACGGCGCTAAATCGCATTCTGCCGCGTCTCAACCTGTTGGCTGATGACAGCCTGGCGGATCGCGTCGATGAAATCCGCGAACGTCTGGATGAAGCACAGGAAGCCGCGCGTTTTGTTCAGCAGTTCGGTAATCAACTTGCAAAACTGGAGCCGATGGTTTCGGTGTTGCAGAGCGACCCGGAACAGTTCGAACAGTTAAAAGAAGATTACGCGTACTCCCAGCAAATGCAGCGAGATGCCCGTCAGCAGGCATTTGCCCTGACTGAAGTGGTGCAGCGTCGTGCGCACTTTAGCTACTCCGACTCGGCAGAAATGCTCAGCGGTAACAGCGATCTCAACGAAAAACTGCGTGAGCGTCTGGAGCAGGCGGAAGCGGAACGTACCCGCGCTCGTGAAGCGTTGCGTGGTCACGCAGCGCAGTTGAGCCAGTACAACCAGGTACTGGCCTCGCTGAAAAGTTCTTACGACACCAAAAAAGAGCTGCTTAACGATCTGCAACGCGAATTGCAGGATATCGGTGTGCGTGCCGATAGCGGGGCAGAAGAACGGGCGCGTATTCGCCGTGACGAATTACATGCGCAACTGAGCAATAACCGTTCACGTCGCAACCAACTGGAAAAAGCACTTACCTTCTGCGAAGCGGAGATGGACAACCTGACCCGCAAACTGCGCAAGCTGGAACGTGATTACTTTGAGATGCGCGAGCAGGTGGTGACCGCCAAAGCGGGCTGGTGTGCAGTCATGCGCATGGTGAAAGATAATGGCGTTGAGCGCCGCTTACACCGTCGCGAGCTGGCTTATCTCTCCGCTGATGATTTGCGTTCCATGTCGGATAAGGCGTTAGGTGCGCTGCGTCTGGCGGTAGCGGATAACGAACATCTACGCGACGTGCTGCGTATGTCGGAAGATCCAAAACGTCCGGAACGTAAAATTCAGTTCTTCGTGGCGGTTTACCAGCATCTGCGCGAACGTATTCGTCAGGATATTATTCGTACCGATGATCCGGTTGAAGCTATCGAGCAGATGGAAATCGAACTTAGCCGTCTGACTGAAGAGTTAACTTCCCGCGAACAGAAACTGGCGATCAGTTCCCGCAGCGTGGCGAACATTATTCGCAAAACCATTCAGCGCGAACAGAACCGTATCCGTATGCTCAACCAGGGATTGCAGAACGTGTCGTTCGGTCAGGTGAACAGCGTGCGTCTGAACGTGAACGTGCGTGAAACTCACGCCATGCTGCTGGATGTCCTTTCTGAACAGCATGAACAACATCAGGATCTGTTTAACAGCAACCGTCTGACCTTCTCGGAAGCTCTGGCGAAACTGTATCAGCGCCTTAACCCGCAGATTGATATGGGCCAGCGCACACCGCAGACCATTGGTGAAGAACTGCTGGATTACCGCAACTACCTGGAGATGGAAGTTGAGGTTAACCGTGGTTCCGATGGCTGGCTGCGTGCGGAATCGGGCGCACTATCTACCGGTGAAGCAATTGGTACAGGTATGTCGATTCTGGTTATGGTGGTACAGAGCTGGGAAGATGAATCACGCCGCCTGCGCGGTAAAGACATTTCTCCTTGCCGCCTGTTGTTCCTCGATGAAGCAGCGCGACTGGATGCTCGTTCTATCGCCACGCTGTTTGAATTGTGTGAGCGTTTGCAAATGCAGCTCATCATCGCGGCGCCAGAAAATATTAGCCCGGAGAAAGGCACCACCTACAAACTGGTGCGTAAGGTATTCCAGAATACCGAGCACGTACATGTGGTTGGTTTACGTGGCTTTGCGCCGCAGCTTCCTGAAACGCTTCCTGGAGCTGACGAAGCGTCTTCCCAGGCAAGTTAAGATTAAGGCGGCAGCGATGTCGCCTTTTTTCCGAAAACTCCGTTTCTGCACTAAAAAAATGCCGCATTACGGCGCGCTTTTCTTTAAACTTCTTTACATTAGGTTGTGTAAAAACGTATCGGTGTTTATATACTGAAGGTAAGCCTGATAAGTAACAGGCTTGCTCGTCATACTTTCGTGAGTATTGGCGTTGTACAGGCAAATAGAGAAAAGCAGCCTGGCTATTCAAAGTATGATAAAAACAGGGGGCAAGGGATGTTGCTTAACATGATGTGTGGTCGTCGGCTTTCGGCAATGAGTTTGTGTCTGGCCGTAACATTCGCTCCACTGTTCAGTGTGCAGGCTGATGAGCCTGAAGTAATCCCTGGCGACAGCCCGGTGGCTGTTAGCGAACAGGGAGATGCACTGCCGCAAGCGCAAGCTACGGCAATTATGGCGGGACTTCAGCCGCTACCAGAGGGTGCGGCGGAAAACGCTCGCACACAAATCGAATCTCAATTACCCGCAGGTTATAAGCCGGTTTATCTTAACCAACTTCAACTGCTGTATGCCGCACGTGATATGCAGCCGATGTGGGAAAACCGTGATGCGGTAAAAGCCTTCCAGCAGCAACTAGCAGAAGTGGCGATTGCTGGTTTTCAGCCGCAGTTTAACAAATGGGTAGAGTTACTGACTGATCCTGGCGTTAACGGTCTGGCACGCGACGTAGTGTTGTCGGATGCAATGCTGGGCTATCTCCATTTCGTTGCTAACATTCCGGTCAAAGGTACGCGCTGGTTGTACAGCAGTAAACCTTATGTGCTCTCTACACCACCGCTCTCGGTCATTAACCAATGGCAGGTGGCGCTAAATAATGGTCAGTTGCCAACGTTTATTGCAGGACTGGCTCCGCAGCATCCGCAATATGCCGCGATGCATGAATCTTTATTGACCTTACTCAGCGATACCAAACCGTGGCCACAACTGACCGGTAAAGCAACGCTGCGTCCTGGCCAGTGGAGTAATGATGTACCAGCACTGCGCGAGATTTTGCAGCGAACGGGAATGCTCGAAGGCGGACCGAAAATTGCGCTCCCTGGCGATGAAACACCCGCTGATGCAGTCGTGAGTCCGTCCGCCGTTGCCGTCGAACAGCGGAAACTAAGCCGATGGACAGGCAAACTACGGCTCGCAGTAAACCGGCACCAGCCGTGCGCGCCGCCTACGATAATGAGCTGGTGGAAGCCGTTAAACGTTTTCAGGCATGGCAAGGATTGGGGGCAGATGGCGCTATTGGCCCGGCAACGCGGGACTGGTTAAATGTAACGCCAGCTCAGCGTGCAGGTGTGCTGGCACTCAACATCCAGCGTTTACGCTTGCTGCCTGCGGAGCTTTCTACTGGCATCATGGTCAATATACCCGCCTATTCTTTGGTCTATTACCAGAACGGTAATCAGGTGCTGGACTCGCGGGTAATTGTCGGTCGTCCTGACCGAAAAACACCGATGATGAGCAGTGCTTTAAACAATGTGGTGGTGAATCCGCCGTGGAACGTACCGCCGACGCTGGCACGCAAAGATATTTTGCCAAAAGTGCGTAACGATCCGGGTTATCTGGAAAGTCATGGCTATACGGTGATGCGCGGCTGGAACAGCAAAGAAGCGATTGATCCGTGGCAGGTTGACTGGTCAACGATTACTGCGTCGAATTTACCGTTCCGCTTCCAGCAAGCTCCTGGCCCACGAAATTCGCTAGGACGGTATAAATTTAATATGCCGAGTTCAGACGCTATCTACTTGCATGACACGCCTAATCACAATCTGTTCAAGCGTGATACACGCGCGTTAAGCTCAGGGTGTGTGCGGGTGAATAAGGCATCTGATCTGGCAAATATGCTGTTGCAGGATGCAGGCTGGAATGACAAGCGTATTTCCGACGCCCTGAAGCAGGGAGATACCCGTTACGTCAATATCCGTCAGTCGATTCCGGTTAATCTCTACTACCTGACCGCGTTTGTCGGTGCAGACGGTCGTACTCAATATCGTACAGATATTTACAATTATGATCTGCCTGCGCGATCCAGCTCGCAAATTGTATCGAAAGCGGAACAATTAATCAGATAAATGAAGTAGTTCGGGTAAATCAGTTGTCGTAATAATTGGCATGATTGGGGGGTATTCTCGGTAGCCCCCATTACTGCTGGGATTGAGTCATCTTGACGTTAGCTTTATGGGCGGTTAAGGTGCCTCTTGTGCGCCAGAAGTGCATATAAACGATAACATTGACCTGTAGACTTGATTATCATGGACAAATTCGACGCTAATCGCCGTAAACTGCTGGCGCTTGGTGGCGTTGCACTTGGTGCCGCCATCTTGCCGACCCCTGCGTTTGCGACACTCTCTACCCCACGTCCGCGTATTTTGACACTCAACAATCTCCATACCGGAGAGTCAATTAAAGCGGAGTTTTTCGATGGCAGAGGCTATATTCAGGAAGAATTGGCAAAACTAAACCATTTTTTCCGCGATTTCCGCGCGAACAAAATAAAGTCCATCGACCCAGGATTATTCGACCAGTTGTATCGCCTGCAAGGGCTGTTAGGCACCCGCAAACCGGTGCAACTCATTTCCGGTTATCGCTCTATTGATACCAACAATGAACTACGCGCGCACAGTCGTGGGGTAGCGAAGAAAAGCTATCACACCAAAGGCCAGGCGATGGATTTCCATATTGAAGGTGTCGCGTTAAGCAATATTCGCAAAGCCGCGTTATCTATGCGTGCAGGTGGTGTAGGATATTACCCACGTAGTAACTTTGTGCATATTGATACCGGGCCAGCACGGCACTGGTAACAATCGCTTAACGA
Source organism: Escherichia sp. MOD1-EC5495 (assembly GCF_002965965.1). Lineage (NCBI taxonomy): Bacteria > Pseudomonadati > Pseudomonadota > Gammaproteobacteria > Enterobacterales > Enterobacteriaceae > Escherichia > Escherichia sp. MOD1-EC5495. The sequence continues at coordinate 204,324 of NZ_PTRI01000003.1, read as the reverse complement.
AACAGGGGCAGTATGAATTATCGTATTATTCCGGTCACTGCATTCTCCCAGAATTGCTCATTGATCTGGTGTGAACAAACTCGCCTGGCTGCACTGGTTGATCCTGGCGGCGATGCAGAAAAAATCAAACAGGAAGTTGATGCCAGCGGCCTGACGCTAATGCAGATCCTGCTTACGCATGGTCACCTGGATCATGTTGGCGCGGCGGCGGAAGTGGCGCGACATTACGGCGTGCCGGTTCTTGGTCCGGAAAAGGAAGATGAGTTCTGGCTGCAAGGCTTGCCTGCGCAAAGCCGTATGTTTGGCCTGGATGAGTGTCAGCCACTAACACCGGATCGTTGGCTGAACGAAGGCGACACTATCAGCATAGGGAATGTGACTTTACAGGTGTTACATTGCCCTGGGCATACGCCGGGTCATGTGGTCTTCTTTGATAATCAGTCAAAACTGCTCATTTCTGGCGACGTTATTTTCAAAGGTGGAGTGGGGCGCAGTGACTTCCCGCGTGGCGATCACAATCAACTGATTTCTTCAATCAAAGATAAATTGCTGCCACTGGGGGATGACGTGACATTTATTCCGGGTCACGGACCATTATCCACTCTTGGTTATGAGCGCCTGCATAATCCCTTCCTGCGAGATGAAATGCCCGTCTGGTAAAGGCGTATAAAAAAGCCCGCTTTCAATGCGGGCCTGGATTTCTGGCAAAGTGCGCTTTGTTTATGCCGGATGCGGCGCGAGCGCCTTATCCGGCCTACAAAATCGTGCAAATTCAAAATATTGCAGGGGACGCGTAGGCCTGATAAGCGTAGCGCATCAGGTAATGCTGCATTTGTCATCAGTCTCAGCCCGCTTTCAGCGGGCTTTATTGGTTTTAACGCTTACAGCACTGCCACAATCGCTTCGCACAGCGGAGCCATGTTGTCTGGCGTCATCCCGGCTACGTTCACACGACCGGAAGCTACTGCATACACGCCAAACTCTTCACGCAGACGCAGTACCTGTTCTTTAGTCAGACCGCTAAAGGAGAACATGCCATTCTGTTTGATGATAAAGCTGAAGTCGCGGTTTGCACCTTTCTCCTGCAGCGTATTAACGAACAACTGACGCATACGCTGAATGCGCTGGCGCATATCGGTCAGCTCTTGTTCCCAAATAGCACGTAACGCATCATTGCTCAGGATAGTGGCAACAACCGAAGCTCCGTGCGCTGGTGGGTTAGAATAGTTCGCACGAATCGCTGCCTTCATCTGGCTGAACGCGCAATCAACGGTTTCACTGTCAGCAGCAACCAGCGTACATGCGCCTACACGCTCGTTGTACAGACCAAAGTTTTTAGAGTAGGAACTGGCGACGATAAGTTCTTTATGCAGACCAGCGAAAACGCGCAGACCTTCAGCATCTTCTTCCAGACCGCGAGCAAAACCCTGGTAAGCGAAGTCAAACAGCGGTAACCAGCCTTTCTCAACGGAAAGCTGCGCCAGCGTTTGCCATTGCTCCAGTGTAGGATCGATACCGGTTGGGTTATGACAGCAGCCGTGGAACAGAACCACATCGCCAGCCTGGGCTTCGTTCAGACTGTTAATCAGGGCGTCGAAGTCCAGAGTATGTTTTTCTGCGTCGTAATAAGCGTATTCACGTACTTCCAGACCAGCAGAGTTGAATACGCTCTTATGATTTGGCCAGCTTGGGTTACTTACCCACACACGCTTAACACTGGTATTTTTCGCCAGGAAATCGGCAGCCACGCGTAACGCACCAGTACCACCTGGGGTCTGAGCCGTGCGGGCGCGTTTGTCGTTGATCAGGGCGCTACCTTTACCAAACAGTAATTCCTGGGTGCAACGACCAAATTCAGGGATACCGTCAATGCCGAGGTAGTTTTTGGTGGTTTCATTTTCGAGCAGATACTGTTCAGCCTTTTTAACGCTGGTCAGTACCGGAGTTTTGCCCGTCTCATCTTTATAGACACCAATCCCGAGGTTAATTTTGCCAGGACGTTCATCGGCACGAAACAGATCGGCCAGACCCAGAATCGGGTCGGCAGGAGCGGCGGTAATGTTCTCAAACATGACGAGGTTCCATTATGGTTACAGAAGGGAAGTCCGCTATCAGGGTAACGGGAGATTTACAAAATTCCAACTATTACTGATGAAAACGCCGGCTGTTTTTGCAAGACGTGAGATTGCTCTGGAAGGCATAAAAAAAACAGGACCAAAGTCCTGTTTTTTCGGCATTTAACAAAGAGGTCTGCTATTAGAACTGGTAAACGATACCCACAGCAACGGTGTCGTCAGAACCTACGCCCAGTTTGTTGTCAGAATCGATCTGGTTGATGATGTAGTCAACATAGGTGGACATGTTTTTGTTGAAGTAGTAGGTTGCGCCCACTTCAACGTAGTTCACCAGATCAACATCACCGATACCTTCTACGTCTTTCGCTTTAGATTTGGTGTAAGCGATGGACGGACGCAGACCGAAATCGAACTGGTATTGCGCAACTAACAGAACGTCTTGCGTTTTGTTGGCAAAGCCGCCAGTGATCGGCGTAGCGTTACGGGTTTCACCGTAGTTTGCTGCCAGGTAGATGTTGTTCGCATCATACTTCAGGCCAGTAGCCCACTGTTCAGCTTTTTTACCCTGGCCGAGAGGCTGAGCTTCCTGCAGGTTGGTACGGTCAGCGGCACCATAAGCACCAACGATACCAAAGCCTTCGAATTCGTAGCTGATGGAGCCGCCAACACCGTCGCCGTTAGAACGACGTGCGGTGTCACGTTCGTTTTTACCCAGGTACTGAACAGCGAAATTCAGGCCGTCAACCAGACCAAAGAAGTTGGAGTTACGGTAAGTTGCAACGCCGCCAACACGGCCAACGAAGAAGTCATCGCTGTATGCAGTGTCACCACCAAATTCTGGCAACATATCGGTGTAACCCAGTGCATCATAAACAACACCATAGTTACGACCGTAATCGATTGAGCCAGCATCAGCAAATTTCAGACCAGCGAACGCCAGACGGGTTTTGTTGCCATTTTGGGCATCAGAACCCTCAGAGTTGTTACCCTGGAAGTTGTATTCCCACTGACCGTAACCGGTCAGATCGGAATTGATTTGAGTTTCCCCTTTAAAACCAAGACGGGCATAGGTCATATCGCCATTGCCACCGTAACTGTTTTCACCGTTACCCTTGGAAAAATAGTGCAGACCGACAGCTTTACCGTACAGATCTACTTTGTTGCCATCTTTGTTATAGATTTCTGCAGCGTTTGCAGTACCTGCTACTAACAGAGCAGGGACGATCACTGCCAGAATGTTGCGCTTCATCATTATTTATTACCCTCATGGTTTTTTTTATGACACCTGCCACTGCCGTCAATAAGTTTCGTCAATAAATATTTACGGAGCTATTGATGAAAGTTTGGTGTCTTTATGTATCTGCAGGCATCTTTCCATTCAAACTAACGTTTCGCTACCGTGAAAGTGCTACAAAGATAAAGATATAGTTACAAAAAGAAAAAATATGTAACTAAAGGTAAATTTTAAGGAACTTTGTGAACGCCGTCATATTTCCATTGGACTTTAATGATATTTGCAGTGAGTTTGATCTATTTATATGATTTCCTTATATTAAATTTAGCTAAACGGAAATTTTCGCTCTGAGGATTTCTCTCAGTGGCTTCGCTAAAACACACGTTCAGACATCCAGAAAGCCAATAAGAGTTATGGAAATTGTGCTATTGGCTAAGAAATAACTAATCCGCAATAAGAATGCGGATTATTTTTTGTTCACAAATGTTACGTGGAAATATTCCGTAACAGGAAGGCTGTTGTGACAGGGTTGCAAATAGATTGATTGACTTAACAAACAGATAACTTGACAGAAGGGAATAGAAAAGAGCCAGCGGGCGCTGGCTCTCGGAAAAACTAAATTAGAAGCTGGCGTTACGCGGGGTACGCGGGAACGGAATCACGTCACGCACGTTTTGCACACCAGTCACGTAGGCGATCAGGCGTTCAAAACCAAGACCGAAACCGGAATGCGGAACAGTACCGTAGCGACGCAGATCGCGATACCACCAGTAATCTTCTTTGTTCAGACCCATCTCCAGCATACGTTCGTCCAGCACGTCCAGACGCTCTTCACGCTGGGAACCACCAATGATCTCACCGATGCCCGGTGCCAGTACGTCCATTGCTGCAACGGTTTTACCGTCTTCGTTAAGACGCATATAGAACGCCTTAATATCTTTCGGATAGTTTTTCACCACGACCGGCGCTTTAAAGTGTTCTTCTGCCAGGTAACGTTCATGCTCGGAAGAGAGATCCACGCCCCAGTAAACCGGGTTTTCAAATTTCTTACCGCAATTTTCAAGGATGGTTACCGCGTCGGTGTAATCAACCTGCGCAAAGTCGGCTTCAATGAAGCGTTCCAGACGGCTGACAGCATCTTTATCTACGCGTTCAGCGAAGAATTTCATGTCGTCAGCACGTTCTTCGAGAACCGCTTTGAAGACATATTTCAGCATGGCTTCAGCCAGACCGGCGATATCGTTCAGGTTAGCAAACGCCACTTCCGGCTCCAGCATCCAGAATTCCGCCAGGTGACGGCTGGTGTTGGAGTTTTCTGCACGGAAAGTCGGGCCAAAGGTATAAATTTTGGACAATGCGCAAGCGTAGGTTTCGCCGTTCAACTGACCAGATACGGTCAGGAAAGACTCTTTACCGAAGAAGTCTTTGTCGAAATCGACTTTGCCCTGATCGTTACGCGGCAGGTTTTCCAGATCCAGCGTTGAAACGCGGAACATTTCGCCAGCGCCTTCGGTATCAGATGCGGTAATCAGTGGTGTTGAAACCCAGAAGAATCCCTGCTCGTTAAAGAAGCGATGCAGCGCCTGTGCCAGCGTGTGGCGAACGCGCGCAACGGCACCAATCAGGTTGGTACGTGGACGCAGGTGAGCGACTTCACGCAGATACTCAATGCTGTGGCGTTTTGCTGCCATCGGGTAAGTGTCTGGATCCTCAACCCAGCCGGCAACTTCAACGTTGCTGGCCTGAATTTCAAATTGTTGCCCCTGGCCCGGCGACGCCACGACTTTACCCGTCACAATGACCGAGCAACCGGTGGTCAGACGCAGGACGTCTTCATTGTAATTGGGCAGAGAATTATTGATGACAGCCTGTACAGGATCAAAGCAGGAACCGTCATAAACGGCGAGGAAGGAGATGCCAGCTTTTGAATCTCGGCGGGTACGCACCCATCCGCGCACGGTGACTTCGCTGTCAACGGCTACACGGCCCTGGAGTACGTCGGCTACAGGCACAACGCTCATAATATTCTCTCTGTTAATAGTCGGAAAAAATAAACACTTGTCCACCCGTCAATGGGGGGATACCTATGTTACCTGGCATCTGCAATCAGACAAGCAGAATTCGCAGATGGGACAAAAGATTTCGGAATAAAAGGCAAAAAAGGGAGCCGTTATGGCTCCCTGATGATATTAACTGGCTTTTTTAATGTGCGGAAGGTCGAACGCTTTACGCAGCGCACGGACAAACGCTTTGTCATGGCAGATAGTTTTGCCAGGACTGTCAGAAAGTTTCGCCACCGGTTTACCGTTACACTCCACCAGCTTAATCACAATATTCAGTGGTTTGACCTGGGGTATATCGCAGGTCAGGCGCGTACCGATACCAAAGCTTAATTGCACACGGGAAGAGAAGTGGCGATAAAGCTCGACCGCTTTGCGTAAATCCAGATTGTCAGAGAAAACCAGCGTTTTGCTCTGCGGATCAATTCCCAGCTTCTCATAATGTGCAATGGCTTTTTCGCCCCATTCAACCGGGTCGCCGGAATCATGGCGAAGCCCCTGGTAACGACTGGCAAACTCCACGCCGAAATCACGCAGAAAGGCATCCATAGTAATGCAGTCGGTTAACGCAATGCCAAGTTGGTCAGGATATTCTTCCAGCCACGCAGCAAGTGCGGCGCGCTGACTATTGGCAAGATCCGGGCTGATTTGTTGATGCGCCTGGAACCATTCATGCGCTTGCGTTCCCATAGGGGTGAGGGAAAGCCGACGCGCCAGATCGTAATTACTGGTGCCAACGAACCAGGGTTCCTGTTGCAAACGTTTAACGATGGTTTCTTGTACTTCGCGGGAAAAACGGCGGCGAGTGCCGAAATCCATCAGATGGAAGCGCGACATCTCGAGATCGGCGGTTAATGCCGAAAAGTCGACTAATTTGCTTTCCAGCGTATCGAGGGCTTGCGCAACGTCGGCCTGCGGTGAGCGATAGCGATGTATCAGTTCACTGATGACCGCCAGCAGAGGAACTTCCCAGAGGATGACTTCACGCCACGGGCCGCTTAAACGAATATCCAGCTTACCGTTATCGTTGGTGACGGTGACCTGTTCCGGGTTAAAGCGGAACTCGCGTAGCCAGTTGAGATAGTCGGCCTTAAAAAAAGGCAGGGCAGAGAGCCATTGATATTCATCATCCTGCAGGCGCAGGTGCTGCATCGCCTGAACCTGTTCACGAATAGCATCGGCATAAATACCCAGCAGATCGTCACCTCGGCAACGAAACTCCGCCGCGACATGCACATCATAATAGTGATGAAACACGGCTTGCTGCATATGCAACTTATAAGCATCTGTATCCAGCAACGAGTGCAGAACAGGAGAAGCGAATTGTGTCATAGGTGCGCAGTAGCGTCCTCGTACGGGAGCGTTTAGTACAATAAACATCTTCAGGAACTGCTGGAGTATACCTTGTTTCGCAATTTATTGAACCCCGATCACACCATATGCCACCTTTATGGTCGATGGTATTGCGCCCTGTATGTTATAAAAATGTAGCAATAAAAGCGTTTGTACCTGAAAAGATGAAGATTCTGCGTAGCGAGATTTATGCAACAGGAATAGACTGAACACCTGACTCTATAAAAGATGCTAAAGGTTATTTATGACTCAACAGCCACAAGCCAAATACCGTCACGACTATCGTGCGCCGGATTACCAGATTACTGATATTGACTTGACCTTTGACCTGAACGCGCAAAAGACGGTGGTTACCGCGATCAGCCAGGCTGTCCGTCATGGTGCATCAGATGCTCCGCTTCGTCTGGACGGCGAAGATCTTAAACTGGTTTCTATTCATATTAATGATGAGCCGTGGACAGCCTGGAAAGAAGAAGAGGGCGCACTAATCATCAATAATTTACCGGAACGTTTTACGCTTAAGATTGTTAATGAAATTAGCCCGGCGGCGAATACTGCGCTGGAAGGGCTTTATCAGTCAGGCGATGCGCTTTGCACCCAGTGCGAAGCCGAAGGTTTCCGCCATATTACGTACTATCTCGACCGCCCGGACGTGCTGGCGCGTTTTACCACCAAAATTGTTGCCGATAAAACTAAATACCCGTTCCTGCTTTCCAACGGTAACCGCGTTGCGCAAGGCGAACTGGAAAACGGACGTCACTGGGTACATTGGCAGGATCCGTTCCCGAAACCGAGCTATCTGTTTGCGCTGGTAGCTGGTGACTTCGATGTACTTCGCGACACCTTCACTACCCGCTCCGGTCGCGAAGTGGCGCTGGAGCTGTATGTCGATCGCGGCAATCTTGATCGCGCGCCGTGGGCGATGACCTCGCTGAAAAATTCCATGAAGTGGGATGAAGAACGCTTTGGTCTGGAATATGACCTCGACATCTATATGATCGTTGCAGTGGATTTCTTCAACATGGGCGCAATGGAGAATAAAGGTCTTAACATCTTTAACTCCAAATATGTGCTGGCGCGTACCGACACCGCAACCGATAAAGATTATCTCGACATTGAGCGTGTCATCGGTCATGAATATTTCCATAACTGGACTGGTAACCGCGTTACCTGCCGTGACTGGTTCCAGCTCAGTCTGAAAGAAGGCTTGACCGTTTTCCGCGATCAGGAGTTCAGTTCTGACCTTGGTTCCCGCGCAGTTAACCGTATCAACAACGTACGCACCATGCGCGGATTGCAGTTTGCGGAAGACGCCAGTCCGATGGCTCACCCAATCCGTCCGGATATGGTCATTGAAATGAACAACTTCTACACTCTGACCGTTTACGAAAAGGGCGCAGAAGTGATTCGTATGATCCACACCTTGCTGGGCGAAGAAAACTTCCAGAAAGGGATGCAGCTCTATTTCGAGCGTCATGATGGTAGTGCTGCGACCTGCGACGATTTCGTTCAGGCGATGGAAGATGCGTCAAATGTCGATCTTTCCCATTTCCGTCGCTGGTACAGTCAGTCCGGTACGCCGATTGTGACCGTTAAAGACGACTACAATCCGGAAACCGAGCAGTACACTCTGACCATCAGCCAGCGCACACCAGCCACGCCGGATCAGGCAGAAAAACAGCCACTGCATATTCCGTTTGCTATTGAATTGTATGACAACGAAGGCAAAGTGATTCCGTTGCAGAAGGGTGGCCATCCGGTCAATCCGGTATTGAATGTCACCCAGGCGGAACAGACCTTTGTCTTCGATAACGTCTACTTCCAGCCTGTGCCTGCGCTGCTGTGCGAATTTTCTGCGCCGGTGAAACTGGAATATAAGTGGAGCGACCAGCAACTGACTTTCCTGATGCGCCATGCGCGTAATGATTTCTCTCGCTGGGATGCGGCACAAAGCCTGCTTGCAACCTACATCAAACTGAACGTCGCCCGTCATCAGCAAGGGCAGCCGCTATCTCTGCCGGTGCATGTTGCAGATGCTTTCCGTGCGGTATTGCTCGATGAGAAGATTGACCCGGCGCTGGCGGCAGAAATCCTGACGCTGCCTTCCGTCAATGAAATGGCAGAACTGTTCGATATCATCGACCCGATTGCCATTGCTGAAGTGCGTGAAGCTCTCACCCGTACTCTGGCGACTGAACTGGCGGATGAGTTGCTGGCTATTTATAACGCGAATTACCAGAGTGAGTACCGCGTTGAGCATGAAGATATTGCGAAACGCACTCTGCGTAATGCCTGCCTGCGTTTCCTCGCTTTTGGTGAAACGCATCTGGCTGACGTGCTGGTGAGCAAGCAGTTCCACGAGGCCAACAATATGACCGATGCGTTGGCGGCGCTCTCGGCGGCGGTTGCTGCGCAGTTACCATGTCGTGACGCGCTGATGCAGGAGTACGACGACAAGTGGCATCAGGACGGCCTGGTGATGGATAAATGGTTTATCCTGCAAGCCACCAGTCCGGCGGCGAATGTGCTGGAGACGGTGCGTAGCCTGTTGCAGCATCGCTCATTTACCATGAGCAACCCGAACCGTATTCGTTCGTTGATTGGTGCGTTTGCGGGCAGCAACCCGGCTGCGTTCCATGCCGAAGATGGCAGCGGTTATCAGTTCCTGGTGGAAATGCTCACCGACCTGAACAGCCGTAACCCGCAGGTGGCTTCGCGCCTGATTGAGCCGCTAATTCGCCTGAAACGTTACGATGCCAAACGTCAGGCAAAAATGCGTGCGGCGCTGGAACAGTTGAAAGGGCTGGAAAATCTCTCTGGCGATCTGTACGAGAAAATCACCAAAGCTCTGGCTTGATACAAACATGCCTGATGCGACGCTTGCAGCGTCTTATCAGGCCTACAAACCTGTTGAAATTGCTGGTTTTGTAGGCCGGATAAGGCGTTCACGCCGCATCCGGCATATTAACCATGACGCCGAATCGGTTGTTCAGAATGCCCACGCTGCATTACCCGCTGCAACACTTCCGCTTCCAGCTCCGCTAATCGTACCGACCCTAACCGGCGCGGACGGGGTATATCCACCGTCAAATCCAGACCAATTTTTCCTTCTTCAATTAACAGCACCCGGTCAGCCATCGCCACCGCTTCGCTCACATCATGCGTTACCAGCAAGACGGTAAAACCGTGCTCCTGCCAAAGTGACACAATCAAATCCTGCATTTCCAGTCGCGTTAAGGCGTCCAGTGCCCCGAGCGGTTCATCAAGCAACAATAAACCCGGTCGATGAATCAACGCTCTTGCCAGTGCCACACGCTGTTTTTGCCCGCCAGAAAGTGCGGCAGGCCATTCCCCAGCCCGATTCTCCAATCCTACCGCAGCCAACGCCCGACGCGCGGCATCGCGCCACTGGCCTTTAAGGCCTAACCCGACGTTATCAATCACCGATTTCCACGGCAGTAAACGGGCATCCTGAAACATCATGCGTGTATCGTCCTGAATTTCGGCAAGTGGCGTTGTGCCCGCTAACACATCGCCTGCGGTTGGTGTTTCCAGCCCCGCCAACAGGCGCAGCAGAGTACTTTTACCACCGCCGCTGCGACCGACCACAGCCACAAACTGACCAGCCGGAATATGTAGATCAAGTTGATTCAGAACGATATTTTCTGCGTAATGTTTGCTTACCGCATTGAGCAATAGCGGTGTGCCCTGGTTCAATCGTGCAGTATTCATACCGTGGCCTCCTTCAGATGATAAGCCGGGTTCCAGCGTAGCCAGACGCGCTCTAACAATTGGGCGCTGACGTCAGCAAGTTTGCCGAGCAGGGCGTAAAGAATAATGGCGACTACCACCACGTCCGTTTGCAGAAACTCCCGCGCATTCATCGCCAGATAACCAATGCCGGAATTAGCAGAAATGGTTTCGGCAACAATCAGCGTCAGCCACATCAGACCTAACGCAAAGCGCACACCGACCATAATTGAGGGCAGGGCACCGGGCAGGATCACATGGATAAACAGCGGCACGCCGGATAAGCCATAGCTGTGCGCCATCTCTACCAGCCCGCGATCGATATTACGGATCCCGTGCCAGGTGTTGATATAAATGGGGAATAGCGTGCCAAGCGCCACCAGGAAAATCTTTGCGGACTCATCAATGCCAAACCACAAAATCACCAGCGGGATCAGCGCCAGATGTGGCACGTTGCGCAACATCTGAATTGAGGTATCCAGCAGCCGTTCTCCCCAGCGTGACAGCCCGCTAATCAGTCCCAGAATCAAGCCCAGCGATCCGCCAATTGAAAAGCCAATCAGCGCCCGCCAGGAACTGATCGCCAGATGCTGCCATAATTCGCCGCTGGCGGAGAGCGTCCAGAACGCCGTCACCACTCCTTCCGGTGAAGGCAAAATACGCGTCGACAGCCAGCCAACCGAGGAGGCCAGTTGCCACACCGCTACGATGCCCACCGGTAAAAACCAGGGGGCAACGCGCAATAACCACTTTTTCACTGGCGTTGCCATCATCTTGTTCCTTAGCTTTGCGCGACTTTACGTGGGATAAACTCATTTGCCACTGCTTCGCCTTGCAGGTTCAGCGGCTGCGGTTGGGGAATCTGTGGGATGGCGACATCCAGATGTGGGAACAACAACTCGCCAATCCGATACGCTTCTTCCAGATGTGGATAGCCAGAAAGTACAAAACTGTCGATGCCAAGCGCGGCGTATTCGTTGATTCGCGCAGCGACTGTCAGCCCATCGCCCACCAGCGCCGTCCCGGCACCGCCGCGCACTAAGCCAACACCCGCCCATAAATTGGGGCTGATCTCCAGGTTGTCGCGCTTACCGTTATGCAGCGCCGCCATTCGTTGTTGACCTACGGAATCCGTCCGGGCAAACGCTTCTTGTGCTTTGGCAATCGTCTCATCGTCAAGATGGGAGATTAACCGTTCGGCGGCCTGCCAGGCTTCGTCGTTGGTTTCGCGGACAATTACATGCAGACGAATACCGAAACGGATTTTGCGCCCATGTGCGGCAGCTTTTGCCCGCACTTGTTCGATCTTCTCTTTTACCCGCTCCGGCGGCTCGCCCCAGGTAAGATAAAGATCAACTTGTTCGGCAGCCAGATCCCGAGCGACGTCGGACGATCCGCCAAAGTAAAGAGGAGGATACGGCTGTTGGATCGGTGGAAAGAGCAGTTTTGCTCCTCGCACATGAATATGTTTGCCGTTGAAATCGACGGTTTCCCCCTGCAATAACCGCCGCCAGACCTGAGTAAATTCCGCCGAGGCTTCGTAACGCTCGCTATGATCAAGAAACACGCCGTCGCCTGCCAGCTCTTGCGGATCGCTGCCTGTAACCAGGTTAAACAACGCGCGTCCATTAGAGAGGCGATCAAGCGTGGCAGCCTGGCGAGCGGCTACGGTAGGCGATGTCACACTTGGGCGTAGGGCGACGAGGAACTTAAGCCGTTGCGTCACCGGGATCATCGATGCCGCCACCAGCCACGCATCTTCGCAGGAACGGCCTGTTGGGATCAGCACGCCGGTATAGCCAAGACGATCCGCCGCTTGCGCAATCTGTTGCAGATACCCATGATCAACCGGGCGAGACCCTTCTTCCGTTCCCAGATAATGACCGTCACCGTGCGTGGGTAAAAACCAGAATATATTCAGACTAATAATTGTTTTCCTTCCAGTTGAGTGGGTTGCCAGATGCGTTGACGGATATCGACTTTTTTCGGTACCAGACGATTTTCATAAAACAGGTCGGCAGTGTGTTGCTGTAAAGCAGCAACCTCGGCGTTCACGGGTTTGATGGTGGTAGGGGGGCGATGATCCAGATACGAGGCAATCACCGGTGCCGGTAAGCCCATCGTTTTTGCCAGTAAAGAGATACTTTGCTCGCGCTGGCTGCGGGTTAACGCATCAGCTTCGCTAAAGGTTGTCAGTACGCCCTGAATAAATGCGCCGTTTTTTTCCGCATAGGGACGGGCTGCCAGATAAAACGATCCTGTTTGATTGAGATCGGTGCCATCTTTCAGCACCCGCACGCCGCCCTGCAATAACGCAGCAGAGTAGTAAGGATCCCAGATAGCCCAGGCGTCGACGTTACCCTGCTGGAATGCAGCGCGCGCATCGGCGGGCGTCAGATAGGTCGGCTGGATATCAGTGAATTTAAGCCCGGCCTGTTGCAGTGCGCGCAGTAAAAGGTTGTGCGAACTTGAACCTTTCTGAAACGCGACTTTGTGGCCCTTTAGTTCAGCCACAGTTTTGATCGGGCTGTTTTCGGGCACCAGAATCACTTCGGCTTTTGGTTTCGGCGGCTCGACACCGACATAAACCAAATCAGCACCGGCGGCCTGAGCAAAGATTGGAGGAATGTCCCCCGTACTGCCCAGATCGATACTGCCGACGTTTAACGCCTCCAACATTTGCGGGCCAGCGGGAAACTCCACCCACGAGATTTTGGTTTGCGGATAGCGTGTTTCCAGTAACTGGTGGCTTTTTGCCAACACCATGCTGATGCTGCCTTTCTGATAACCTATCCGTAACGCTTCAGGAGAAGACTCCGCAGCAATCGCGAGCGTAGAGGCGCTGAATAATCCCACCAGCACCAGTTTAAAAATATTACGCATGGGCGTTACCTCGCAGAGAGAGAAAGTCAGGAACCTGGACATCACGGCGGTGCAACGCCTGCCAGAAGGTATCGAGCGCGGTATCAAGACGGGATTGCAGATTCGGCGTGAATTGCGGCTTATGTTGGAAATCAAGCACCTGTGAGTCATCGGCAAATACGCCGTGTAGGATCTCCTGGGCTTTTAGTGCGCTTAAAACTGGTTTAAGTGCGTAATCAACCGCCAGTAGGTGAGCCACCGTGCCACCTGTCGCCAGCGGCAACACCACTTTTCCTTGCAGTGCGCGTTCTGGTAGCAGATCGAGAAGCGTTTTCAGTGCGCCGGAATAGGCGGCTTTGTAGACGGGCGTGGCGACAATCAGCCCATCAGCCTCTTGCAACTGATCGGTGAAGGTCTTGAGTGCCGGACTATCGAAACGGGCATAAAGCAAATCTTCCGGGGAGAAGTTTTGCAGATTCCAGTGATAAACCTCGACATCCAGGCCATTCAATTTTTCTCGCGCATATTCCAGCAAAGAACTGGAGCGAGAGGGAAAGCGAGGACTTCCTGCCAGGGTGATGACACGCATATTCTCTCCTTATAACCAATTGTTCTTGTTTTGTTAACATTGATAACAATTCGCTCAGTCTGTCGGAGGGAAAAGCAAATGCCAAATATAATTTTTGTGTATGTTTTTCTAAAAATGAACTAAAGGATGTTATTAAAATATCACTTGTATTTATTTATTGGGCTGTCGTTTTATATTGAATCAATATATTGCCAATGAGTACCATGAAATTATATTCACTAAATCTATAAGTTAAGAAAATGTCATTTATTTGGGTGAATAGACCCGGTTTAAATAGCGGACAATTATTGATATTATTAAATGCGATGTCATTTATAGGCATTATCATATTTACGAAGAAATCAGGATGATAACGATGAAAAAAAGTGTATTGACGGCGTTTATAACTGTGGTATGTACAACTTCCAGCGTTATGGCGGCTGATGATAATGCCATCACGGACGGTACAGTAACGTTTAATGGTAAAGTCATCGCACCTGCCTGCACGCTGGTCGCTGCGACGAAAGATTCAATAGTCACATTGCCAAATGTCAGTGCAACGAAGTTGCAAAGTAATGGCGCAGTCTCTGGTGTAAAAACTGATGTACCAATTGCATTAGAAGACTGTGATGTTACTGTAACTAAAAATGCTGCTTTCACCTTTAGCGGTACGGCTGACGCCACACAGACTACAGCATTCGCCAACCAGGCTTCTACCGATGCAGCGACTAATGTCGCTCTACAAATGTATATGCCGGATGGTACTACAACAGTGACTCCCGGTACGGAAACTGAAAATATTCAGTTAGCGGATTCTGCTGAGCAAACAGTGACCTTTAAAGTTGATTATATCGCTACGGGTAAAGCGACTTCAGGTAATGTTAATGCGGTAACTGATTTCCATATTAACTATTATTAATAGAACTCATTAATTGTTTTATTAATTAGTACCCCTCCAGTGTTCTGGAGGGGATATTCATATTTTTTAAGAGTACCTATTTATGAAAACTTGCATAACAAAGGGAATTGTGACCGTAAGTTTAACGGTAATATTACTAAACTGTATGTCCGTCTGGGCCGCAGGTAAAGGTGGAGTAGGACTTGCCGCCACGCGTCTGGTTTATTCTGAAAGTGAAGAACAAATTTCACTTGGCGTGCGTAACACCAGTCCTGATGTTTCTTATCTTATTCAGTCATGGGTGATGACGCCGGATAATAAAAAATCAGCAGATTTTATTATTACGCCACCGCTATTTGTGCTGAATCCGGCAAATGAGAATCTGTTACGCATTATGTATATTGGTGCACCGTTAGCAAAAGACAGGGAAAGCCTTTTCTATACCAGTGTGCGTGCCGTTCCTGCCACAACAAAGCGGGAAGAGGGCAATACCCTGAAGATTGCCACGCAAAGTGTTATCAAACTGTTCTGGCGACCAAAAGGTTTACCGTATTCCGTTAGTGAGGCTCCGGCAAAACTGCGTTGCACCTCGTCAGCCGACGTGATTACGGTCAGTAATCCAACGCCTTACTTCATTACCCTTACAAACCTGAAAATAGGTGGGAAAACGGTTAAAAATCAAATGATCTCCCCCGTTGATAAATATCAATTCTCTCTGCCTAAGGGAGCCAAAAACAGCAGCGTAACGTACCAAACAATCAATGACTATGGGGCGGAAACGCCGCAACTCAACTGTAAATCGTAAGTCGTCTTCAGTTAAGAGAGCGAGATGCATAGAACTCAACGACAACACAGCCTGTTAAGCTCTGGTGGAGTGCCATCGTTTATTGGTGGGCTGGTGGTGTTTGTGTCGGCGGCGTTCAATGCACAAGCTGAAACCTGGTTCGATCCTGCCTTTTTCAAAGATGATCCCTCAATGGTGGCCGATTTGTCCCGTTTCGAAAAAGGACAAAAAATAACGCCAGGGATTTATCGTGTCGATATTGTTCTGAATCAGACAATTGTAGATACGCGCAACGTCAATTTTGTTGAGATAACGCCAGAGAAGGGGATTGCTGCCTGTTTAACGACTGAAAGCCTGGATGCAATGGGCGTGAATACTGACGCGTTTCCGGCTTTTAAACAACTGGACAAACAAGCGTGCGCGCCGTTGACGGAGATTATTCCCGATGCCAGCGTGACCTTTGATGTGAATAAACTCCGTCTGGAAATTTCAGTACCGCAAATCGCCATCAAAAGTAACGCTCGTGGCTACGTTCCCCCTGAACGTTGGGATGAAGGGATCAACGCGCTATTACTGGGATATTCATTTAGCGGTGCTAACAGCATTCACAGCAGTACAAGCAGTGATTCTGGCGACAGCTATTTTCTGAATTTAAACAGTGGCGTGAATTTAGGTTCGTGGAGATTGCGCAACAATTCAACATGGAGTCGTAGTAGCGGGCAACCCGCAGAATGGAAGAATCTCAGCAGCTACCTGCAGCGGGCAGTTATTCCATTAAAAGGTGAATTGACCGTGGGTGATGATTATACAGCAGGCGATTTTTTCGATAGCGTCAGCTTTCGTGGCGTGCAACTGGCGTCAGATGACAACATGCTGCCAGACAGTTTGAAAGGCTTTGCGCCAGTGGTGCGTGGTATCGCAAAAAGCAATGCTCAGATAACAATTAAACAAAACGGCTATACCATCTACCAAACCTATGTTTCGCCTGGTGCTTTTGAAATTAGTGATCTCTATTCCACATCGTCTAGTGGTGATTTGCTGGTTGAAATTAAAGAAGCTGACGGCAGCGTCAATAGTTACAGCGTACCTTTTTCCAGCGTGCCATTGCTCCAGCGTCAGGGGCGAATCAAATACGCGGTGACACTGGCGAAATACAGAACCAATAGCAATGACCAACAAGAAAGTAAATTTGCTCAGGCTACGCTGCAATGGGGTGGGCCGTGGGGAATGACCTGGTATGGCGGTGGGCAATATGCTGAATATTACCGTGCTGCGATGTTTGGCATGGGGTTTAACCTCGGCGATTTCGGGGCAATTTCGTTCGATGCAACCCAGGCGAAGAGTACACTGGCAGATCAAAGTGAACATAAAGGTCAGTCGTATCGTTTCCTGTATGCCAAAACGCTTAACCAGTTTGGCACTAATTTTCAGTTGATGGGCTATCGCTATTCTACTTCCGGTTTCTACACACTTTCCGACACTATGTATAAACACATGGATGGTTACGAATTTAATGACGGTGATGACGAAGACACGCCGATGTGGTCGCGTTATTACAATTTGTATTACACCAAACGCGGCAAACTTCAGCTCAATATCTCCCAGCAATTAGGCGAGTACGGTTCGTTTTATTTAAGCGGCAGTCAGCAGACATACTGGCATACGAATCAACAGGATCGGTTATTACAGTTTGGTTATAACACGCAAATTAAAGATGTTTCCCTGGGACTATCGTGGAACTACAGTAAATCACGTGGCCAGCCTGAAGCTGACCAGGTATTTGCGCTGAATTTTTCCTTACCGTTCAGTTTATTGCTTCCAAAGACTAATGATAGCTATACCGCGAAAAAGAATTACGCCTGGGTGACCTCAAATACCAGCGTCGATAACGAGGGACATATAACGCAAAACCTGGGTTTAACGGAGACATTACTCGACGACGGTAATCTGAGTTATAGCGTGCAACAGGGTTATAACAGCGAAGGAAAAACCGCCAACGGCAGCGCCAGCATGGATTACAAGGGTGCGTTTGGTGATGCCAGAGTGGGATATAACTACAGCGATAATGCCCGACAGCAACAGCTTAATTATGCACTTTCAGGCGGTTTAGTTGCCCATTCGCACGGTATTACGTTGGGTCAATCATTGGGCGAAACAAATGTTTTGATTGCTGCTCCGGGCGCAGAAAATACCCGAGTGGCAAACAGCACTGGCCTGAAAACCGACTGGCGCGGCTATACCGTTGTCCCTTATGCCACTTCTTACCGGGAAAATCGCATTGCGCTCGATGCCGCGTCGTTGAGACGTAATGTGGATATTGAAAATGCAGTAGTAAACGTGGTGCCCACCAAAGGGGCGCTGGTATTGGCGCAATTCAGTGCCCATGTTGGGGCCAGAGTATTAATGAAAACATCAAAGCAGGGTATGCCGCTGCGCTTTGGCGCGATGGCAACACTGGATGGCGTACAGACAAATAGCGGCATTATTGATGATGATGGTTCGCTCTATATGTCAGGTTTACCGGCGAAGGGAACGATAACCGTACGCTGGGGCGAAGCTTCCGATCAGGCTTGCCGAATAAGTTATCAACTAACCGAACAGCAAATTAACTCAGCGATTACGCGTATGGAGGCCATATGCAGATAAATTCTATTTCATTATTACGACTGATTTTTGCTGCCGTGTTAATACTTTGGGGCGCTCAAGCCGCTGCTTATACCGGACAGTGCCATGTTACGCAGGGGAACCCTTATATTGGCGTTAATTTTGGCGTTAAAACTCTCGACGAAGAAGAAAATACAGCAGGAGTTGTCAAAGATAAATTTTATCAGTGGAACGAATCGAATGATTATTATGTTTCCTGTGATTGCGATAAAGACAATGTCAGAAGTGGTCTGTGGGCATTCGCTGCTGATTCACCGTTACCCTATTTAGGAGACAGCTGGTACAAAATCAACGACTATCTGGCGGCTAAGGTATTGCTCCAGGTGAAAGGGAATTCTCCAACTGCAGTACCGTTTGAAAATATTGGTACAGGGTCTGACAACCGATGGCATATTTGCGATCCTGGTGGGCAACGATTAGGTGGCCAGGGAGCAAGCGGCAATAGCGGGAGTTTTTCCCTGAAAATATTACAGCCGTTTGTCGGTTCGGTAACCATTCCGCCGATGGCGCTGGCGCGATTATTCGAATGTTACAACATACCCGCAGGTAATTCCTGTACGGCCACAGGTACACCGGTTCTGGTGTATTACCTGTCAGGTACTATCAATTCTTTGGAATCATGCTCTGTTAACGCCGGAGAGACCATCGAAGTGGATTTGGGGGATGTATTTGCCGCTAACTTTCGGGTTGTGGGTCATAAACCACTGGGAGCCAATACCGCAGGTCTATCGATTCCTGTCAGGTGTAATACCGGAAACTCCGGACTGGTTAACGTTAATTTAAGTCTGACGGCAACCAGCGATCCCAATTATCCCCAGGCGATTAAGACTTCACGTCCCGGTGTCGGTGTTGTAGTCACTGACAGCCAGAACAATATTATTTCCCCAGCAGGAGGAACGCTACCGCTCTCAATTCCTGATGATGCGGACAGTATCGCGCGAATGAATGTTTATCCGGTCAGCACGACGGGCGTACCACCGTAAACCGGGCGCTTTGAAGCCACGGCGACGGTAAGAATAAACTTTGACTGACGCGTGAATACATGAAGAAAAATACAATAATTCAGTATGTTGTCTTGTCGTTGACTCTGCTTAATGCACATGTCGGGACGGCTGGACCTGAGCAGGTCAGTATGCATATTTATGGCAATGTGGTCGATCAGGGCTGCGATGTCTCTACTAAAAGCGCATTACAAAATATCCATATTGGTGATTTTAATATCAGCGATTTTCAGACCGCGAATACCGTAAGCACTGCTGCTGATTTGAATATTGATATTACCGGCTGTGCCGCTGGTATTACTGGCGCGGATGTCCTTTTTAGCGGCGAAGCTGATTCCCTTGCACCGACATTACTCAAATTAACCGACACAGGCGGAAGCGGTGGAATGGCAACGGGGATTGCCGTGCAAATTCTCGATGCACAAACCCAGCAAGAAATCCCGCTCAACCAGGTACAGCCGCTCACCCCCTTAAAAGCAGGGGATAACACACTCAAGTATCAACTGCGTTACAAGTCTACAAAGACGGGAGCAACGGGCGGTAATGCGACTGCTGTCCTGTATTTTGATCTGGTTTACCAGTGAAGGAGTGATGTTGAAACGGATAATCTTGATTCTGTGCTTGCTGGGATTAACGGGAGGCGGCACGGTGTTTGCTCATGATGGCACGGTAAACATCAGTGGATCGTTTCGCCGTAACACGTGCGTACTGGCACAGGATAGCAAGCAAATTAATGTACCGTTAGGTGATGTCTCGCTGACGCGTTTTTCTCATGGGAATTATGGTCCGGAGAAATCTTTCATGATTAATTTGCAGGATTGCGGAACAGATGTCAGCACGGTAGACGTCACCTTTTCAGGAATACCCGACGGAATGCAGAGCGAAATGCTGTCCATTGAAAGTGGTACGGATGCAGCCAGTGGGCTGGCTATTGCGATTCTGGATGATGCGAAGATATTGATACCGCTTAATCAGGCGAGCAAAGACTACAGCTTACATAGCGGTAATGTGCCATTAACGTTTTATGCGCAACTGCGACCTGTCGGTGGCGGTGTGCAGTCAGGCAATGTGAGTGCCAGCGCGACATTTGTACTTCATTATGACTAATATCTGGAACAGATTTACGCTGTCTATTTTTGTCGTCTTACTCCTGCTGGTAGCGGGAGAGTTACAGGCGGGGGTTGTGGTTGGGGGAACGCGATTTGTCTTTCCTGCTGACAGAGAATCGATTTCGATTTCACTGACCAATACCAGTCAGGAATCCTGGCTTATCAACAGTAAAATTAATCGCCCTGTACGCTGGGCGGGGGGAGATGCACCTGCCACATCAGCACCATTACTGGCAGCTCCGCCGCTTTTTCTGTTGAAGCCGGGAACCACAGGAACGTTGCGCTTGCTGAAAACTGAAAGCAATTTATTACCTGCGGATCGTGAAACGCTATTCGAATTAAGCATTGCCAGCGTGCCTTCTGGCAAAGTGGAAAATCAAAGCGTGAAAGTGGCGATGCGTTCAGTATTTAAACTGTTCTGGCGACCCGAAGGTTTGCAAGGCGATCCGTTGGAGGCTTATCAACAATTACGCTGGTCACGGACTTCGCAGGGGGTGCAACTGATTAACCCCACGCCTTACTACATCAACTTGATTCAGGTTAGCGTAAATGGTCAACCGCTAAGCAACGCGGGGGTTGTGGCTCCTAAAAGTCAGCGTCAGACAAGTTGGTGCCAGTCAGTGGCGCAGTGCCAGGTCTCCTGGCGGACGATAAATGATTACGGCGGTTTGAGTGAAAAGAAGGAGCAAAATTTGCCCTAAAACAGGTTCAGAAAACGTTTGCGCTTTTTTTGCCACAGGTCAATTCCCTTTTGATCCGAACTCGCACATAATACGCACCCGGTTTGCACACCGGGAATCCAGGAGAGTTCATGTACTACCCCTTCGTTCGTAAAGCCCTTTTCCAGCTCGATCCTGAGCGCGCTCATGAGTTTACTTTTCAGCAATTACGTCGCATTACCGGAACGCCGTTTGAAGCACTTGTTCGACAGAACGTTCCAGCGAAACCGGTTAACTGCATGGGACTGACCTTTAAAAATCCGCTTGGTCTGGCTGCCGGTCTTGATAAAGACGGGGAGTGTATTGACGCTTTAGGCGCAATGGGATTTGGATCGATCGAGATCGGCACTGTCACCCCTCGTCCACAACCAGGAAATGACAAGCCACGTCTCTTCCGCCTGGTGGATGCCGAAGGTTTGATCAACCGTATGGGCTTTAATAACCTCGGCGTTGATAACCTCGTTGAGAACGTTAAAAAAGCACATTATGATGGTGTTCTGGGAATTAATATCGGTAAAAATAAAGATACACCGGTTGAGCAAGGCAAAGATGACTATCTGATTTGTATGGAGAAAATCTACGCCTATGCAGGATATATCGCCATCAATATTTCATCACCGAATACCCCAGGATTACGTACTCTGCAATATGGCGAAGCACTGGATGATTTATTAACGGCAATTAAAAATAAGCAAAATGATTTGCAAGCGATGCACCATAAATATGTGCCGATCGCAGTGAAGATCGCGCCGGATCTTTCTGAAGAGGAGTTGATCCAGGTGGCCGATAGTTTGGTACGCCATAATATTGATGGCGTTATTGCGACTAATACCACCCTCGATCGTTCTTTAGTTCAGGGAATGAAAAATTGCGAGCAAACCGGTGGCTTAAGTGGTCGTCCGTTACAATTAAAAAGCACAGAAATTATTCGCCGCTTGTCGCAGGAATTAAATGGTCGTTTACCGATCATTGGTGTTGGTGGTATTGACTCGGTTATCGCTGCCCGTGAGAAGATAGCCGCAGGAGCCTCACTGGTGCAAATTTATTCTGGTTTTATTTTTAAAGGGCCGCCGCTGATTAAAGAAATCGTTACTCATATCTAATTATTTCTTTCACTTTCTCTTTATAAGATAATCAGGGCTTTATTTTCAGCCCTGGTTGTTTTATATTCATTCCTGTTACTTATTTAGACATTTTGTACTTTTCTTGTTGAGGTTATTAAGCAAAGCGACAATGGAATGTGTTGCAGTGAATTTATAGGGTAGAGGAGAGGCATATGCGAATTAAACCAGACGATAACTGGCGTTGGTATTACGATGAAGAGCATGATCGAATGATGCTTGATTTAGCCAATGGTATGCTGTTTCGCTCACGTTTTGCACGTAAAATGTTGACGCCGGATGCTTTTTCTCCTGCGGGATTTTGCGTTGATGACGCCGCGCTCTATTTCACGTTTGAAGAAAAATGCCGCGACCTTAACTTATCAAAAGAACAAAAAGCTGAACTGGTGCTTAATGCACTGGTAGCGATTCGTTATCTCAAACCGCAAATGCCGAAAAGCTGGCATTTTGTTTCTCATGGCGAAATGTGGGCACCAGCGTCGGGTGATGCTGCCTGTGTCTGGTTAAGCGACACCAATGAGCAGGTCAATTTACTGGTTATTGAATCTGGCGAAAATGCCGCACTGTGCCTGCTGGCGCAACCTTGCGTCATTATCGCCGGGCGCGCCATGCAACTGGGTGACGCCATCAAAATTATGAATGACAGGCTGAGACCGCATGTGAGTTATGACAGCGTCAGCCTTGAACAAGCCGTTTAACTTTTCAGTTTCAATGCAGTCTTCGGTACGCAACTACAGCAAAGAATTGTTCCATCGTCGCTCATAGCTGATTTTTTCAGCGGGGTGACTTCGCCTTCGAGAAGCTGAACACGACAACTTCCACATATGCCGGCACGGCAAGAATAGGGAATACGAATCCCTTGATTTTCTAATTGTTCCAGCAGTACCTGTTGGTTATTACCGCGAAATGCCCGCCCTTGCCAGTTGATATCAACATTCGCATTCGGTTGTTGGGGCGCAGGGAAAGTATCGTCCGTTGCGGCCGCACCGTAGACTTTTGCCGGTGCTGTCGCCAGGATTTCCAGCTCATCGCCAACACGGATAACACCACTGTTACGGGCAATTAAGTTTTGACCGAAATCGACATCGCCGTTATCCTGGGCTGTACGGAAAGATTGCAGCGTTTTTAATGGTTCGCCAGTCGGATGCTTTTGCCCTTTTTCCGGGCTAACGGTGGTGAAAATACAACGGCTACAAGGTTTCACCACATCGAACACCACATCGCCAATACGAATCACTTTCCAGGTGTCTTCTTCCCACGCGGCTACGCCAGAAACAACCAGATTGGGGCGGAATTGTTCCATTTTGACACTTGCCGGACAGCGTTGTTGGAGATCGCGCAATGAAGCTTCATTGACGAGCAGATACGGATAGCCATCAGCGAATGACAGGGGTACAGTGTTGTGGCGTTTTACGCGCCGCGTCATCTGCGGCCCCACCCAGCGCAATTGCACGTCGCGGGAGAAAAATCCGCTTAACCATTTGTTAATCTCATCTGGCGCAATGCGCGCAGTAAAATGGTTACCCCACACTTCCGTTGGTGCGTCCTGTTTGGCGAAATCGGCAAAGCGGACCCACGCGCTGCTACCATCGGGCGCGGTGAGATGTAAGCCGTCATGCACGGGAGAAGGGGTAAACCGTACCATTTGCGGAAACTGGCGAGCGGTAATAAACGTACCGTCAGGTTCTGTCAGCATAAAAATGCGATCGAAGGCCAGCCCGCTGATATCTGCAAGAGCGTGTGTCAGACCGATGCCACGCATGGATTTAACAGGATGAATAAAAAGCCGGGTTAATGTCGCCACGGTGCGGTCCCCAAATGAAAATAAGCCCTCAACTTTATGACATGACGGACTTATTAGCTATAATGCGCAACAATTTTCTTAGAGTAAAAGTGACGATATGAATTCTCTGTTTGCCAGTACGGCCCGTGGGCTGGAAGAGCTGTTAAAAACTGAACTGGAAAACCTGGGGGCCGTTGAATGCCAGGTGGTTCAGGGTGGGGTCCATTTCAAGGGCGACACGCGGCTTATATACCAGAGCCTGATGTGGAGCCGCCTGGCCTCGCGTATTATGTTGCCGCTGGGCGAGTGTAAGGTTTACAGCGATTTAGACCTCTATCTCGGCGTTCAGGCGATCAACTGGACAGAGATGTTTAATCCTGGCGCGACCTTTGCTGTCCACTTTAGCGGTCTGAATGACACTATCCGCAACAGCCAGTACGGCGCGATGAAAGTTAAAGACGCAATTGTTGATGCTTTCACGCGTAAAAATCTGCCGCGACCAAATGTTGATCGCGATGCGCCGGATATCCGCGTTAATGTCTGGCTACATAAAGAAACCGCCAGTATCGCTCTCGACTTAAGTGGTGATGGTTTGCATCTGCGTGGTTATCGTGACCGTGCCGGTATTGCGCCAATCAAAGAAACACTGGCGGCTGCCATTGTGATGCGATCCGGCTGGCAGCCAGGAACACCACTGCTTGACCCGATGTGTGGTTCCGGTACGTTGCTGATTGAAGCAGCGATGCTGGCGACCGACCGCGCGCCGGGCTTGCACCGTGGGCGTTGGGGCTTTAGCGGCTGGGCGCAGCACGACGAAGCCATCTGGCAGGAAGTGAAAGCGGAAGCGCAAACTCGTGCTCGTAAAGGTCTGGCAGAATACAGCTCTCATTTCTACGGTTCCGACAGCGATGCGCGGGTGATTCAACGTGCGCGTACTAACGCCCGCCTGGCGGGGATTGGCGAACTGATCACTTTTGACGTGAAAGATGTCGCGCAACTGACCAATCCGCTGCCAAAAGGACCGTATGGTACAGTACTGAGCAACCCGCCGTACGGCGAGCGTCTGGACAGCGAACCGGCGCTGATTGCGCTGCATAGTCTGTTGGGTAGAATCATGAAAAACCAGTTCGGTGGCTGGAATCTCTCTTTATTCAGCGCCTCACCGGATTTGTTAAGTTGTCTGCAATTGCGCGCAGACAAACAGTACAAGGCGAAAAATGGCCCGCTGGACTGCGTGCAGAAAAATTACCACGTTGCTGAAAGTACTCCGGACAGCAAACCGGCGATGGTGGCGGAAGATTACGCCAACCGTCTGCGTAAGAACCTGAAGAAATTCGAAAAATGGGCGCGTCAGGAAGGGATTGAATGTTATCGTCTGTATGACGCCGATTTGCCGGAATACAACGTCGCTGTTGACCGCTACGCCGACTGGGTGGTCGTGCAGGAGTACGCGCCGCCGAAGACCATCGATGCGCACAAAGCGCGTCAACGTCTGTTCGATATTATCGCTGCGACCATTTCGGTACTGGGGATTGCGCCAAACAAACTGGTGCTGAAAACCCGTGAACGCCAGAAAGGCAAAAATCAGTATCAGAAACTGGGCGAGAAGGGCGAGTTTCTTGAAGTCACCGAATATAACGCGCACCTGTGGGTGAACCTGACGGATTACCTCGATACGGGTTTGTTCCTCGATCACCGTATCGCCCGTCGTATGCTCGGTCAGATGAGTAAAGGCAAAGATTTCCTCAACCTTTTCTCCTATACCGGTAGCGCCACCGTGCATGCGGGATTAGGCGGTGCACGCAGCACCACCACCGTGGATATGTCGCGTACTTATCTGGAGTGGGCAGAACGCAACCTGCGTCTGAATGGCTTAACCGGTCGTGCGCATCGCCTGATTCAGGCCGATTGCCTGGCGTGGTTGCGTGAAGCTAATGAACAGTTCGATCTGATCTTTATCGATCCGCCAACCTTCTCTAACTCAAAACGAATGGAAGATGCGTTTGATGTTCAGCGCGATCATCTGGCGCTGATGAAAGATTTGAAACGTCTGCTGCGTGCAGGTGGGACGATCATGTTCTCGAACAACAAACGCGGCTTCCGTATGGATCTTGACGGACTGGCAAAACTGGGACTGAAAGCTCAAGAAATTACGCAAAAAACGCTCTCCCAGGATTTCGCCCGTAACCGCCAGATCCACAACTGCTGGCTGATTACCGCAGCCTGAAAGGAATAGTAATGTCATTAATCAGTATGCATGGCGCATGGCTGTCGTTCAGCGACGCGCCGCTTCTCGATAACGCAGAATTGCACATCGAAGATAACGAACGTGTTTGTCTGGTGGGCCGTAACGGCGCAGGCAAATCGACGTTAATGAAAATCCTCAACCGTGAACAGGGGCTGGATGACGGTCGGATAATCTATGAGCAAGATTTGATCGTTGCGCGTTTGCAACAAGATCCGCCGCGTAACGTCGAGGGCAGCGTTTATGATTTCGTTGCCGAAGGCATTGAAGAACAAGCGGAATATCTGAAACGCTATCACGATATTTCGCGCCTGGTGATGAACGACCCGAGCGAGAAAAATCTCAACGAACTGGCGAAGGTTCAGGAACAGCTGGATCACCACAACCTGTGGCAGCTGGAAAACCGCATCAACGAAGTGCTGGCGCAACTGGGGTTAGATCCCAATGCTGCGCTGTCGTCACTTTCCGGCGGTTGGTTGCGTAAAGCAGCGTTGGGACGCGCGCTGGTGAGCAATCCGCGCGTGTTACTGCTTGACGAACCGACGAACCACCTGGATATCGAAACCATCGACTGGCTGGAAGGTTTCCTGAAAACCTTTAACGGGACGATTATTTTTATCTCCCACGACCGTTCGTTTATTCGCAATATGGCGACGCGTATTGTCGATCTCGATCGCGGCAAGCTGGTGACCTATCCAGGGAATTACGACCAGTATTTACTGGAAAAAGAAGAAGCCCTGCGCGTGGAAGAGCTGCAAAACGCCGAGTTCGACCGCAAACTGGCGCAGGAAGAGGTGTGGATCCGTCAGGGGATCAAAGCGCGTCGTACCCGTAACGAAGGTCGCGTGCGTGCATTGAAAGCGATGCGTCGTGAACGTAGCCAACGCCGCGAGGTAATGGGTACGGCAAAGATGCAGGTGGAAGAGGCCAGCCGCTCCGGTAAGATCGTTTTCGAAATGGAAGACGTTTGCTACCAGGTTGACGGCAAGCAACTGGTGAAAGATTTTTCTGCCCAGGTTCAACGTGGCGACAAAATTGCCCTGATTGGCCCGAATGGCTGTGGTAAAACCACGCTACTGAAACTGATGCTCGGTCAACTTCAAGCGGACAGCGGGCGTATTCATGTCGGCACCAAACTGGAAGTAGCTTACTTCGACCAACACCGCGCGGAACTCGATCCCGATAAAACGGTAATGGATAACCTGGCAGAAGGTAAGCAAGAGGTGATGGTTAACGGTAAACCACGTCACGTGCTGGGCTATTTGCAGGACTTCCTGTTCCATCCGAAACGAGCGATGACGCCGGTGCGTGCGCTTTCTGGCGGGGAACGTAACCGTCTGCTGCTGGCGCGCTTGTTCCTTAAGCCAAGCAATTTACTGATCCTCGACGAACCGACCAACGACCTTGACGTCGAAACGCTCGAACTGCTTGAAGAGCTAATCGACAGCTACCAGGGGACGGTGTTGTTAGTAAGCCACGATCGTCAGTTTGTCGATAACACCGTTACAGAATGCTGGATCTTCGAAGGCGGCGGCAAAATTGGTCGTTATGTTGGCGGTTATCATGATGCCCGTGGTCAGCAAGAACAGTATGTGGCGCTTAAACAGCCTGTGGTGAAAAAAACCGAAGAAGCGGCAGCGCCAAAAACAGAAACTGTAAAACGCAACACTAGCAAACTAAGCTATAAATTGCAGCGCGAACTGGAACAGCTTCCTCAATTGCTTGAAGATCTGGAATCGAAGCTGGAAGCCTTACAGGCGCAGGTGGCGGATGCCTCCTTCTTCAGCCAGTCTCATGAACATACGCAAAAAGTGCTCGCTGATCTGGCTGCTGCGGAGCAGGAGTTGGAGCAGGCTTTTGAACGCTGGGAGTATCTTGAAGCGTTAAAAAATGGTGGCTGATCGCAAAACAGTTGATTGATATAGAGGCTGATGACAAAGGTAAAATTGCCTGATGCGCTACGCTTATCAGGCATGGGGGAAACTATTTGTATTCTCTCAGACCGGTAAAGGCACCTATGCTGCATCCGGCATGAAAAAAGGACACTTTGTCAGCAATCTGTAGAATAGCGCATCATTAAGGAGTACCAATGTGCGAACATCATCATGCCGCGAAGCATATCTTATGCTCGCAGTGTGACATGCTGGTGGCATTACCCCACCTTGAGCATGGTCAGAAAGCGGCATGTCCTCGGTGTGGCACAACGTTAACCGTTGCGTGGGACGCGCCCCGGCAGCGTCCTACCGCCTATGCGTTGGCCGCACTGTTCATGCTGTTGCTGTCCAACTTATTCCCTTTTGTGAATATGAACGTCGCAGGAGTTACCAGTGAAATTACATTACTGGAAATTCCGGGCGTGCTGTTTTCTGAGGACTACGCCAGCCTCGGCACTTTTTTCTTGTTGTTTGTGCAACTGGTTCCTGCATTTTGCCTGATTACCATTCTGCTTCTGGTGAATCGCGCCGAATTACCGGTACGTCTGAAAGAGCAACTGGCACGGGTGCTCTTTCAACTCAAAACCTGGGGAATGGCAGAGATTTTCCTCGCGGGTGTGCTGGTCAGTTTCGTCAAACTGATGGCCTACGGCAGTATTGGTGTGGGCAGCAGTTTTCTCCCCTGGTGTTTATTTTGTGTGCTGCAACTGCGCGCCTTTCAGTGCGTTGATCGTCGCTGGTTGTGGGATGATATTGCGCCGATGCCAGAACTACTTAAGCCGTTAAAACCGGGCATTACGGGTATCCGACAAGGATTGCGCTCTTGCTCTTGCTGTACGGCGATCCTTCCCGCCGATGAAACGGTGTGCCCGCGTTGCGGCACGAAAGGATACGTTCGGCGCAGAAATAGCCTGCAATGGACGCTGGCGCTGCTTGTTACGTCCATCATGCTGTATCTCCCGGCTAATCTATTACCCATCATGGTGACCGATTTATTAGGTTCGAAGATGCCGTCGACAATTCTCGCCGGGGTCATCCTGTTGTGGAGTGAAGGTTCTTACCCTGTTGCTGCGGTTATCTTTTTAGCCAGTATCATGGTGCCAACGTTAAAGATGATCGCCATCGCATGGTTGTGCTGGGATGCCAAAGGGCACGGCAAGCGTGACAGCGAAAGAATGCATTTAATTTATGAAGTTGTTGAGTTTGTAGGCCGCTGGTCGATGATTGACGTTTTCGTGATTGCGGTGCTCTCGGCGCTGGTGCGTATGGGAGGTTTAATGAGTATTTATCCGGCAATGGGTGCGTTAATGTTTGCTTTAGTCGTCATAATGACAATGTTTTCTGCGATGACGTTTGATCCACGCTTGTCGTGGGATCGTCAACCTGAATCAGTGCATGAGGAGTCCTGACAGTATGGAATCTAATAATGGGGAAGCCAAAATCCAGAAAGTGAAGAACTGGTCTCCCGTGTGGATATTTCCTATCGTCACGGCGCTTATAGGGGCGTGGGTTCTTTTTTATCATTACAGTCATCAGGGGCCGGAAGTTACCCTGATCACCGCGAATGCGGAAGGGATTGAGGGCGGCAAGACTACCATTAAAAGCCGTAGTGTTGACGTCGGCGTGGTCGAGAGCGCAACGCTAGCCGATGATTTGACGCACGTTGAAATCAAAGCGCGCCTGAACGCCGGTATGGAGAAGCTGCTGCATAAAGATACCGTCTTCTGGGTAGTAAAACCGCAGATAGGTCGAGAAGGTATTAGTGGCCTGGGCACACTGCTTTCCGGTGTGTATATCGAACTGCAACCGGGGGCGAAAGGCAGCAAACAGGCAAGTTATGATTTGCTCGATTCGCCACCGCTGGCACCGCCTGATGCGAAAGGTATTCGTGTGATTCTTGATAGCAAAAAAGCCGGACAACTCTCGCCGGGAGATCCGGTGCTGTTCCGTGGCTATCGGGTAGGTTCGGTTGAAACCAGCACCTTCGATACGCAAAAACGCAATATCAGCTATCAACTGTTCATCAATGCGCCTTATGACCGGTTGGTGACCGGCAATGTTCGCTTCTGGAAAGATAGTGGCATTGCGGTTGATCTGACGTCAGCGGGAATGCGCGTAGAGATGGGCTCGTTGACAACGCTACTCAGCGGCGGCGTTAGCTTTGACGTGCCGGAAGGTCTGGATTTAGGGCAGCCTGTTGCGCCGAAAACCGCATTCGTTTTGTATGACGACCAGAAGAGCATTCAGGATTCGCTATACACCGATCACATTGACTATCTGATGTTCTTTAAAGATTCGGTACGCGGCTTGCAGCCTGGCGCTCCGGTAGAATTCCGGGGTATTCGCCTGGGTACAGTAAGTAAAGTACCTTTCTTTGCGCCGAATATGCGTCAGACATTTAATGATGATTACCGTATTCCGGTACTCATTCGCATTGAACCGGAACGGTTGAAAATGCAGCTTGGCGAAAATGCGGATGTCGTTAAGCACCTTGGAGAGTTGTTGAAACGTGGTTTACGCGGATCGCTGAAGACCGGAAATCTGGTCACTGGCGCGCTCTATGTTGATCTCGATTTCTATCCAAATACGCCAGCAATAACCGGTATTCGTGAATTTAATGGTTATCAGATTATCCCGACCGTTAGCGGCGGTCTGGCGCAAATCCAGCAACGTCTGATGGAAGCATTAGATAAGATCAACAAGCTGCCGTTGAATCCGATGATTGAGCAGGCGACCAGTACGCTGTCTGAAAGCCAGCGCACGATGAAAAACCTGCAAGCGACGCTGGATAGCATGAACAAGATCCTTGCCAGCCAGTCGATGCAGCAGTTGCCGACGGATATGCAGTCAACGTTGCGTGAGCTGAATCGCAGTATGCAGGGCTTCCAGCCTGGCTCCGCAGCCTACAACAAGATGGTGGCGGATATGCAGCGGCTTGATCAGGTGTTGCGTGAACTGCAACCGGTGCTGAAAACGCTTAATGAGAAGAGTAACGCGCTGGTATTTGAAGCGAAGGACAAAAAAGATCCAGAGCCGAAGAGGGCGAAACAATGAAAAAGTGGCTAGTGACGATTGCGGCACTGTGGCTGGCCGGATGCAGCTCCGGCGAGATCAATAAAAACTATTACCAGTTACCTGTTGTGCAGAGCGGTACGCAAAGTACCGCCAGCCAGGGCAATCGCCTGTTATGGGTAGAGCAAGTCGTTGTTCCAGACTATCTGGCGGGGAATGGGGTGGTTTATCAGACCAGTGATGTGAAGTATGTGATTGCCAACAACAACCTGTGGGCCAGCCCGCTGGATCAACAGTTGCGCAACACCCTGGTTGCTAATCTGAGTACGCAGCTCCCCGGTTGGGTGGTTGCCTCCCAGCCTCTGGGAAGCGCCCAGGACACGCTCAACGTAACCGTAACGGAGTTTAATGGTCGCTATGATGGCAAGGTCATTGTCAGTGGCGAGTGGCTGTTGAACCACCAGGGACAATTGATCAAACGACCGTTCCGTCTGGAAGGGGTGCAAAATCAGGATGGCTACGATGAAATGGTCAAAGTGCTGGCCAGTGTCTGGAGTCAGGAAGCCGCTGCTATTGCGCAAGAGATAAAGCGTCTACCTTAATTATAAATATTTGTAAATATAACCGTCTCCGGCATGTAGCCTGAGGCGGTTTTTTTGTTTAATCCATCGAGAAAAACTTGTTCCGCTTCACATTTTTTGTACAACCAACATGCCTGTATGGCTCACAAATATGACAGTGGCGTGAATTTTGCGCATTGACGGCAGTTATGATTCGCGGTATTGCTTAACTGTGATTGCACATTTAGTAATCACTGTTTTCTTTTCCACCAGAAACCAGTATGAGGGAAACGAGGCATGAAGAGACAAAAACGAGATCGCCTGGAACGGGCACATCAACGTGGTTATCAGGCCGGCATCGCCGGACGCTCAAAAGAAATGTGTCCCTATCAGACGCTGAATCAAAGGTCACAATGGCTGGGAGGCTGGCGAGAAGCCATGGCGGACAGGGTAGTAATGGCCTGATTCTGTCTCTTTAAAAAGAAACCTCCGCAATGCGGAGGTTTCGCCTTTAATATGTAGCCTGATTTAAATCAGAATGCAGAAGTATCCTGGAACAGACCGACTTTCAGGTCGCTGGCGGTATAGATTAGACGACCATCTACCAGCACTTCGCCGTCTGCCAGACCCATGATCAAGCGACGGTTAACAATGCGTTTAAAGTGAATACGGTAGGTCACTTTTTTCGCGGTAGGTAGAACCTGACCAGTGAACTTCACTTCGCCTACACCCAGTGCGCGGCCTTTACCTTCGCCGCCCAGCCAGCCAAGGTAGAACCCTACCAGCTGCCACATCGCATCCAGACCCAGACATCCCGGCATTACCGGATCGCCGATGAAGTGGCAGCCGAAGAACCATAGGTCTGGATTGATATCCAGTTCTGCTTCGACATAGCCTTTGTCGAAGTTACCGCCGGTCTCGGTCATTTTGACCACTCGATCCATCATCAGCATGTTTGGTGCTGGCAATTGCGGGCCTTTAGCGCCAAACAGTTCTCCGCGACCAGAGGCAAGAAGGTCTTCTTTTGTATAGGATTCGCGTTTATCTACCATGTTCTCTGTAAGCCTTATTTTAGTGAAGCACGCAGGATAGCTAACACGTGTACGCTGAACAAGTCCGATCAGTTCGGAATAAACCAGTTCAGCCAACGTAATGGCCATGGAAAACGGTGACGTCCTTCCTGTTGCGATGCTTGCGCAATACGTTCCTGGATAGTTTGCATCAGCGTTGTCTGGCCTTCGCCATCCCACACAAGATTTAATAATAACGGCAGTGCGTCAGTCACATCGTCTACTGCCCAGATGGTGAATTTGCCTTCCTCTACCGCTTTCACAAGTTCACTGTGAAGACTTAAATGGCGAACGTTAGAGGTAGGGATAATGACACCTTGTTTCCCCGTTAACTCACGTTGCTGGCAAATCGCAAAGAAGCCTTCGATTTTCTCATTCAAACCACCGACCGGTTGGGCGCGACCGAACTGATCGACTGAACCCGTAATAGCGATACTCTGATTCACCGGCACATCGGCAAGGGCGCTTATCAGGGCGCAGAGTTCAGCCATCGAGGCACTATCGCCGTCCACTTCACTGTATGACTGCTCAAAAGTTAGCGATGCTGAGAAAGGGATCTGTTGCTCAAGCTGAAGCTCCGACATCAGGAACGCCTGCATGATCATCATCCCTTTAGCGTGTATGTTGCCGCCAAGCTCGGCTTTGCGTTCGATATCGGTAAACTCGCCATCACCTATATGCACAACGCAGCTAATGCGAGAAGGTTCGCCAAAAGCGCGCGGATGGCCCGGAAATTCGATGACCGAAAGGGCGTTAATTTGCCCGATGCGTTCGCCTTCGGTTTCAATCAGGATCTGCTCCTGAAGGATCTCATCCTGCATCCGTTCGGCGAGGAAACCTTCGCGCCATTCACGCTGCTGTAGCATTAAGTTTAGCTGCTCGCCGGAGAAGGTATCGCCATCGCACAAGGAAGCGACTTCTTTACACTGGCGGAGGATCCACTGCGGGCTAAGCGGCAGCGTTTCTTGTTCACCGG
The DNA here is from genome assembly GCF_002965965.1 of Escherichia sp. MOD1-EC5495. Taxonomy (NCBI): domain Bacteria; kingdom Pseudomonadati; phylum Pseudomonadota; class Gammaproteobacteria; order Enterobacterales; family Enterobacteriaceae; genus Escherichia; species Escherichia sp. MOD1-EC5495. The sequence continues at coordinate 170,546 of NZ_PTRI01000003.1, read as the reverse complement.
TGTAGCGGACGGCTTCGCGGATAAGTACCGGCCAGGCATCAGTTCCCGGCGCAGGCAAGTGGTTATGTCTGGCGGTGAATGTCACCCAGCGACACCACTGGCTTACTGACTCGGCGTCGATAATCTGAAGGGTATCTTCAAATTCACTATAAATAGCCTGCTCAGAGAGTTCTGGCTCCATCTCCTGGAAATCGGCCAATGATTCGCGTTCGCCGACCAGAACGACTTTCAGCTTCAGTGGCATTGAAGGAACGGAGACAGGGAGAGGACGCGACTCATCAAACGCTACCCAGTCAAAATATTCGCGGTTAACGATATTTTTCAGCCGCATCCACAGCAGAGGTTGCGCCAGCAGAGTACGCAAAGAGATGATGAGAATACCGCCATTTGCCTGATGCACCAGGCCTGGCTGCAAGGTAATGTCGCCATTAAACTGGCGCAGGCAGCCAAAGACTTGTTCTGCTTCTACCCAGTCGGCAGCGACAACCTGCGTTAAAGTCGCAAAATTATCATCTGCGCTAACTGCGTTACGTAAGCGAATGGTGTGGCCGGAAATCTCATAATGACCGCCCACCAGTTGGCCTGCATCGCTTTGTAGCGCACGTGCGGCATCGGCAATAAGATTCAGATACTCAGACTCATTCGGGGCCTTTGCCAGCATAAAAGAGGAGGATGCTCGCGTATGCAGTAGCTGTTCCAGCGCAAATTGCAGTCGCGGTTGAGTATCACTGAATAAAGGATCGTTTTCGTCAATCAAATGTGGCTGTGCAAATACTTCCTGATAGCTTTCGGTATCAGGCACTAAGTCACGCCATGCAAGTTTCGTAATGGTCAAAGTTGATGTTTTTTAGTCTGTTGTCAAAGATGCGATTATACCGTAACCGGCACTTCAGCACACGTGGAAAGCGATGACAAAAGACCTGTCGTGCGCGCGAAAGCTCACAGGATGGAGATTCTTTTCATCACACAGTTAAAAAACTGATATTCTGTAAAGAGTTACACGGTAACATTGAGATCGCTATGAAATATCAACAACTTGAAAATCTGGAAAGCGGTTGGAAATGGAAGTATCTGGTGAAGAAACACCGTGAAGGGGAGTTAATTACCCGTTACGTAGAAGCCAGTGCCGCCCAGGAAGCCGTTGACGTGTTGCTATCGCTGGAAAATGAACCCGTGCTGGTAAATGGCTGGATTGACAAGCATATGAATCCAGAGCTGGTCAATCGCATGAAGCAGACAATTCGGGCCAGACGGAAACGCCATTTTAATGCGGAACATCAGTACACGCGTAAGAAATCAATCGATCTGGAATTTATTGTCTGGCAACGGCTGGCAGGTCTTGCACAGCGGCGCGGTAAAACACTTTCCGAAACGATTGTCCAGCTGATTGAAGATGCGGAAAACAAAGAGAAATATGCAAATAAAATGTCTTCTTTGAAGCAGGATTTGCAGGCCTTACTGGGTAAGGAATAACTTGCCAGGGTTATTTACTTTACTGAAGACGAAAAAAAACCCCGCATGAAGCGGGGTTTTTTACCAGACGAGAACTTAAGCCTGCGGCTGAGTTACAACGTCTTTGATGCCTTTAACTTCGATCTCTACGCGACGATCCGGAGCCAGGCAGTCAATCAGTGCAGCGCGTTGTTTCACGTTGTCACAGGTGTTGCCGGTAACCGGGTTGGATTCGCCCATACCACGTGCGGAGATCTTGTCAGACGGGATACCTTTAGAGATCAGGTAATCAACGACGGACTGAGCACGACGCTCGGACAGACCCTGGTTGTAAGCATCAGAACCGATGCGGTCAGTGTAACCCAGAACAACTACGGAACCGTCTTTCGGATCCAGGTTGCTCAGCTGGCTGTACAGCTGATCCAGAGCAGCCTGACCTTCCGGTTTCAGGGTTGCTTTGTTGAAGTTGAACAGAACGTCAGACTTCAGAGTGAAGTGCTTGGTCTGTACTTCTGGAGCCGGAGCCGGAGCCGGAGCAACTACCGGAGCTGCTTCGCCCTGACCGAAACGGTAGGAAACACCCAGGCTCAGCAGACCGTTGTCCGGACGAGTACCGATGGTGTGTGCGTCACCGATGTTGTTGGTCCACTGGTATTCCAGACGGGTAGCGATTTCAGGAGTGATCGCGTACTCAACACCACCTGCGAATACCGGGGAAACGCCGGTGTCGTGGTCTTTAAAGGATGCGCCACCAGGTACGTTAGCCTTGGTGTCTGCACGCCATACCATACCACCCAGACGAGTGTAGATGTCCAGATCGTCAGTGATTGGGTAACCCAGTTTAGCGGTCAGCTGAACGCCCTGAGCTTTGTATGCGCCATTGATGTTGTCGCCTTTGTACGGCATACGACCTAACCAGTCGTAACCCATTTCAAAGCCAACATACGGGTTAACCTGGTAACCACCAAAAGCACCTGCACCCAGTTGGTTTTCGTGGGTCGGACCATTGTTAGGAATGAAACCAGTGTCATGGTACTGGGACCAGCCCAGTTTAGCACCAGTGTACCAGGTGTTATCTTTCGGAGCGGCCTGCGCTACGGTAGCGAAACCAGCCAGTGCCACTGCAATCGCGATAGCTGTCTTTTTCATTTTTTGCGCCTCGTTATCATCCAAAATACGCCATGAATATCTCCAACGAGATAACACGGTTAAATCCTTCACCGGGGATCTGCTCAATATTAACTCTACCGATATCTTCGGCTTATGCCGAGCACCCCTGGCGATGTAAAGTCTACAACGTAGTTGAAAACTTACAAGTGTGAACTCCGTCAGGCATATGAAAAAAAAGATTTGTATAAGGCGCGTTTAACCTTTTTTGTTAACGACACTTTACAGCATAAAATCGCGGAAACCGCTTCAGACAAGCCTCCGCAGGGAAAGTTAGCCATGAGTGAAATCGTCAGACGGGCGATAAAAAAAGTTCCAGGATTAATCCTAAATTTACTTAATGATACAAATTAGAGTGAATCTTTACCCCGGAAAGTTGTCTCGTGGCGTGAGAGGATGTGCTCACTGGACGCATAATAAACCCCATTGCGTTACCTTCATTAGCGGCATCCACAAGCTCTGCATGTTCTTCTTCTGTCAGATCATCTGTTAACCAACCGATCACCACGCTGTAATTTCCCGTGCGTAAAGCGCGAACCATTGATTCCACTGTATGGCAAGGGGAAAGCTGGTTTATCTGCATCACTTTCGTTAAAGGTAGTCCAGCGGCCTGAACCCATTCACGACTCAGTTTTTGTTTTGGTGTTAACCATAGTTGCCAACGTGATTGCTGGCCGAGTTGCTGCAACAATGGCAAAAGCAGCAGTTGCGTCATCATGGGCTGATCTTCGCGATAGACAACTTCACTAATTAGCCCGGCTGTTGTGTTTTCCGTGGAGACACGCGCAATTTTGTTTGCTGCTGATGAGAACAACGAAGAACGATGTGCATAGCCTGAAGTGTACATAATCAATCCAGCCCCGTGAGTTACTGTATGAATATACAGTACATCCGGTGGCAACAAAGATCAACCCTAATTTCGGAAAGAGCCTCGCAAATTTTGTCGTTGGTGACCTGAAAACTTAAATTAATCTTGCCCCTTGATAATAAGTTGCCTATTTTCGTATTTAACGGATCCGTTAATGTGAATCATTCTTTTATATTATGATTTTAAAAGGAATTTTATGAAAAGCCTCTCTTATAAGCGGATCTATAAGTCACAAGAATACCTGGCTACGCTGGGCACTATTGAATACCGATCATTGTTTGGTAGTTACAGTCTGACCGTTGATGACACGGTATTTGCAATGGTTTCTGATGGCGAGTTGTATCTTCGGGCTTGTGAACAAAGTGCACAATACTGTGTAAAACATCCGCCAGTATGGCTGACATATAAAAAGTGTGGGCGGTTTGTTACCCTCAATTACTACCGGGTCGATGAAAGCCTATGGCGAAATCAACAAAAGCTGGTGCGCCTGTCGAAATATTCTCTGGACGCTGCGCTTAAAGAGAAAAGTACGCGCAATATCCGGCAACGGCTGAAAGATTTACCCAATATGTCTTACCATCTTGAGGCTATTCTTGGGGAAGTGGGGATTAAGGATGTACGGGCGTTACGTATTCTTGGGGCGAAAATGTGTTGGTTGCGACTGCGGCAACAGAACAGTCTGGTGACAGAAAAAATCTTATTTATGCTCGAAGGCGCAATTCTCGGTATTCATGAAGCTGCGCTCCCGGTGGCACGCCGCCAGGAGCTTGCAGAATGGGCAGATTCAATTACGCCGAAACAGGAGTTTCCTGCGGAACTTGAGTAATTCTGCGCTGCAGACGACCAATTTCTGGTAGTAATGCAATCAATAATCCGACTTGCTGTACAACCAGAGGTTCTTTGCTGTCTGCCCGTGGTTCAAGTTGCTGCATCTGTTGTTTCAGGTCAGCTAATGCCTGATTGACGCGTTCTTCATCGGCTGGTTGATGATGTAGCGCGTCATCCACATAGCAGACTGCGTCATCAAGAAACGCCAGAATTTCAGGGTTAGTTAACTGCTCACGGTGTGCGCCGAGGGCAGAAATGTAACTGGTAAACGTATGGTTAAGGCACAGTAACCGGAACGCGTCCTCGCGAATTTGCGGTGTGACATTCGGTTCGCTGGACATATTCGACACCACCGACGCCAGCTCTGCATCACGATTGTGCGCATCGCGACGAGCAATACGATATGCCAGACGGTTATCGCGCCCCTGGTGGTATTGTTCGAGAATAGCATCGAGATAACGGCAGTTAGCATCGGTTGCGCGCTCAAGCATTCGGGGCAGATTACGAAACCGCCAGTCTGGCCAGATGTAACTTACCGCAGCCCATGCAATGGCACATCCGATCAGCGTATCGATTACGCGAGGCAATGCCACTTCAAAACCTTCACCCAGCAAGTTAAAGCACAGTAGCACCAGAAGCGTAATGAACATTGTTGCATGAGCGTATTGCACGTTACGGAAGGCAAAAAAGAGAACACCGGTAATGACCAGCAGCACCAGTTGCCCTTCCAGTGACGGCACAAACCACAGCACAGGAATGCCAATCGCAATACCCACCAGCGTACCAATAATCCTTAACTTCAGGCGGTGGCGCGTGGCGTTATAGTTTGGCTGGCAGACAAATAAACTTGTCAGCAAGATCCAATACCCGTGATGCATCCCGGTTATCTGAATGATGGCGTAGCCGAAGCACAAGACCAGTGACATTCTTACCGCATGACGGAAGAGGGCGGATTCCGGCGTGAAGTGACGGCTAAGACGCAGCCAGATATCGCTCAACCCGTGCGGGCTGTCATCTGCGAGTTCATTTTCGTCATTATTATGGGGCAGCGCCTGAGCCTGTTCTGATTCAATTGTTGCCAGTTGGGCATCAATGGCGCGTAAATTGTTCAGCAAAAATCCCAGTGTTTTGAGTAAATCGGCGGGTGCGCCGTTATCGCGCATTCGCTCCAGCGCAGCATCAATATGCGTAAAAGCGCGATCAAAATGTGGATCGTGTTGATAAGGCTGACGCAGCAAAATACAGCGTGACAGTTGCTGGCAGGCCTGTCCCTGCATTGACATCAGTCGCTGGAAACGGAACAGCACGTCACTGTGGCGAAAATGTTCCCGCAACGTTTGATACTGAATATGGGAAGAGCTGGCACGCTCGTGGATATCCTGCGCCACAAAGTAGTAATGCAATGTGCGACGTGTTCCCCGCTGACCACGATCGCCGCGTAAGCGAGTCAGCAACGAGAGTTTCGTCTGATTCAGTGTCGCCATCAGTTGCCCGTTGGCGAGAGCCAAATCGTACAGCGGTGCCTGGCTTTCATCCTCTATATCAGGATCGAACATGCGTGATTTCAGTTCCAGATAACGCGCCAGTTGTTCATAGCAACGCGCCAGATTGTCCTGCAATGGGCGGACAGGGAACAGTAGGTGACCGATAAGCGTCAGGACGTTGTACCAGACGGCACCGGCAAGCAGATACATCGGCTGCTGATACCAGTGCTCATACAGAGACGTTCCCAGCATGGTGTAGATAGCGATCAGCAACGCGCCAAAAGCGATTGTTGCATAGCGTTGACCCAGACCGCCGAGCAAAATGAAACCGCTGGTGGAGAGCGTTAAGCCAATGGCAAACAGCCAGGGCCAGGGAAACAGCAATTCTACCGAGGCCGAGGCGATAAAAAAGCAGAATAGCGTAATGATAAGGTTACGCAGACGCCCAGCCAGTCGGTCGTCGAGATCGGTCAGCGCCGCTGCCACCATCCCCAGGGTCAGCGGAATCGTCAGTTTTACATCACCCAGCCACCACGGAAATGCAGTAGTACCACAAAGCGCAATAAAAATACGCGCGTAATACAGCCAGGCGCTGTTCCAGGTATAGCGTTTGAGCAAAGGACTTAGCATAAAAGCCATAATGTTAGATTATTCAAAACGACGTCGCGCATTGGCTTCACGCGCAGCACGAGCTGTTTCCACAGAAACTACGCGGCGACCGACTGGCCACAGTGCAATAGCGGCAATTTTAAAATTCGCAATGCCAACCGGAATGCCAATGATGGAAATGCATTGTGCGATACCTGTCGCAATGTGCATCAGGCATAACCACCAGCCAAAGAAAATCAGCCAGAAAATATTCAGTACCGTACCGCCAGTATTCAGCAGCACATTTTTACCTGCCGGATTCAGTTCATCGACATGAATGGCCTCATTGCCATAAGGCACCAGAGACAGTTTGGTGATCTCCCAGCAGGATCGTGTCAGCGGTAAGGTAAAAATCAGCACAATACTGACCAGGGTCGCCAACAGCCAGCCCAGAGTGGTGGCAAATCCGCCAAGCACAAAGTTCAGAATGTTCAAAACGGTACGCATAAAACCTCGCTTTACTGTGGTTTTCAGTAATGGGCGGCAATTGTAACGTTTTTTTGGGCTGGAGCACGTTTTCTCTGACGGTTACACTGATAAGAAATAACATCGTGTGGATCTACAGAGTCATGGAACTGAAAGCGACAACTCTTGGCAAACGTCTGGCACAGCACCCTTACGATCGGGCGGTGATCCTCAATGCCGGGATAAAAGTCTCCGGCGATCGTCACGAATATCTCATTCCTTTCAATCAATTACTGGCGTTTCACTGTAAACGCGGTCTGGTATGGGGTGAGCTGGAATTTGTACTGTCTGATGAAAAAGTAGTGCGTCTGCACGGCACCGAATGGGGTGAGACGCAGCGTTTTCACCGTCATCTTGATGCTCTCTGGCGGCGCTGGAGCGAAGAGATGAGCGAAATTGCGGCTGGTGTATTACAGCAGCAATTGGATCTTATTGCCGCGCGCACCAACGATAATAAATGGCTGACGCGGGAGCAAACTTCTGGCGTGCAGCAACAAATCCGCCAGGCTTTGTCGGCGTTGCCGTTGCCGGTCAATCGACTGGAAGAATTCGATAACTGCCGTGAGGCGTGGCGCAAATGTCAGGCCTGGTTGAAAGATATTGAAGGCGCTCGGTTGCAGCATAATCAGGCGTATACCGAAGCCATGCTTAACGAGTATGCGGATTTTTTCCGTCAGGTTGAATCTTCACCACTTAATCCGGCACAGGCTCGGGCAGTCGTTAATGGCGAACATTCCCTGTTAGTGCTGGCAGGCGCAGGAAGCGGTAAAACGTCGGTGCTGGTAGCGCGTGCAGGCTGGTTGCTGGCGCGTGGTGAAGCGTCCCCTGAGCAAATTTTATTGCTGGCGTTTGGTCGCAAAGCCGCTGAAGAGATGGACGAGCGTATTCGCGAACGGCTGCATACCGAAGACATTACCGCACGCACGTTTCATTCACTGGCGCTGCATATTATTCAGCAATGTAGCAAAAAAGTACCCACAGTCAGCAAACTGGAAAATGACACCGCTGCCCGGCATGAACTCTTTATTGCTGAGTGGCGTAAGCAATGCAGCGAAAAGAAAGCGCAGGCGAAGGGTTGGCGGCAATGGCTGACGGAAGAAATGCAGTGGTCAGTGCCAGAAGGTAACTTCTGGGATGATGAAAAATTACAGCGTCGTCTTGCCTCACGCCTCGATCGCTGGGTAAGTCTGATGCGGATGCACGGCGGTGCACAGGCAGAAATGATTGCCAGCGCGCCCGAAGAGATTCGCGATCTGTTCAGTAAACGTATCAAGTTGATGGCCCCGTTATTAAAAGCCTGGAAAGGTGCGCTGAAGGCAGAAAACGCCGTCGATTTTTCGGGCCTTATTCACCAGGCGATTGTGATTCTGGAGAAAGGTCGCTTTATCAGCCCGTGGAAACATATTCTGGTTGATGAATTTCAGGATATCTCGCCGCAGCGCGCAACGTTGTTAGCGGCATTACGCAAGCAAAACAGCCAGACGACGTTGTTTGCCGTTGGCGATGACTGGCAGGCGATTTACCGCTTCAGTGGCGCGCAAATGTCGCTCACCACGGCTTTCCATGAAAACTTTGGTGAAGGCGATCGCTGTGATTTAGACACGACTTACCGTTTTAACAGTCGTATCGGTGAGGTGGCAAACCGGTTTATTCAGCAGAACCCAAGTCAGTTGAAAAAGCCGCTAAATAGCTTAACCAATGGAGACAAAAAAGCCGTCACGTTATTGGATGAGAGCCAGCTTGACGCTTTGCTGGATAAGCTCTCTGGTTATGCCAAACCGGAAGAGCGCATTCTGGTTCTGGCGCGTTATCACCACATGAGGCCTGCCAGCCTGGAAAAAGCGGCAACACGCTGGCCGAAGTTGCAAATCGATTTTATGACTATTCATGCCAGCAAAGGGCAACAGGCGGATTACGTGATTATTGTTGGCTTGCAGGAGGGGAGTGATGGCTTCCCGGCCGTGGCACGTGAGTCGATTATGGAAGAGGCGCTACTGCCGCCGGCTGAGGATTTCCCGGACGCCGAAGAACGACGGTTAATGTACGTTGCGTTGACCCGCGCACGACATCGGGTATGGGTGCTGTTCAACAAAAACAATCCTTCACCCTTTGTGGAAATATTGAAAAATCTGGATGTGCCGGTGGCGAGAAAACCGTAAGAAACAGGTGGCGTTTGCCACCTGTGCAATATTATTTCAGGCGATCCGCGAGATAACGCTGATAATCGGGGATCAGGATATCTACCGCGTCGTTGAAATGCGGCGACTGGATAATGAAATCAGCCGTTGCCACGTTGGTGGCGACCGGAATGTTCCACACCGTCGCCAGACGCAGCAACGCTTTTACGTCAGGATCGTGCGGCACGGCATTTAGTGGGTCCCAGAAAAAAATCAGCACATCAATTTTCCCTTCCGAAATCAATGCGCCCACCTGCTGGTCACCGCCCATTGGGCCGCTCAACATGGCGTTAACATTCATACCGGTAGCGCGGGAAATTAAGTTACCCGTGGTGCCCGTTGCATAAAGTTCGTGCTGTTCCAGTAATGGTTGATGCCGTTCCACCCAGCTCATGAGCATTTGTTTACAGTGATCGTGTGCCACCAGCGCAATATGTTTCCGCGCTGGTAAAGTGCGAGTCGTCAGTTCCATAATTTACATCCATAGTTAACTTTCCTACAGATTACTGTAAGCACTTATCGCTGCAAGATAAAGACCGAAAAAGCCTGCGCACAGGCACAAAAATCTCAGGAAGATGGTTGTTTTTCCGCCCATTGCAGGAAGTTATTGCGCGTTTGCGGATCTGCCAGTTTAAACCAATACTTCAGCCGTTGTTCAGTGAGCACCTGGGACTGTGGCGGAATAGCATCCAGTTCGGAAACACCAGAAAGCAGTGTACTGTCATCTGCCATCATGGTGGCAAATTGCGGTAGAGAAGCGCGTTTCGCGGATTTGTTATAACGCTCGACCTCGACTTCATAATCAATCGTTTTTGCGGTTGAAGTAATAGCCAGAATATCCAGCTTTACCGGAATCGGCGTCGCATCGCCATCTAACAATTCAAGGCGCGGCGTTGTGTCGAAATGGTTGGCTTCCCGTTCATTCTCCAGGCGTGGCAGGCGAAAGTTCACCTGGCTAATGAGCTGTGTATTAAAACTGACGACCAGCGGCGGAGAGATATAAAGCCGTTCTTCACTACTGGAAAGATGGATAGTTTTCTCGACGCGAAACACTAACTGATGCGGTCCATTATCCAGTTCAATGCTGTCCGCACCGCGCAGCAAAGAGCTTGAAACCTTCTTGCCGTCGAGTACCAGAAGATCAATATCGCTGGACAGCCGTAGCGTGGTGGCAAAAACGGATACCGGCAAACATAATGCAATCAAGGTGGTCAAAATGCCGGTTTTCATAGATAGCTCCTGTCTAATGACCGCCTGAATAATAATGTATCAAAATTTTTCTTTAATCATACTTACTAACATATAGACATGTTTTCCGCTTTTGCTCTCATTCATTCGTATTAGCTGCATGGTTGGTATGTTGGGATTGTCGTACACTTTGATAAATAGTCTGGAGGAAATGATGAAAGAGACCGATATTGCAGCCATTTTAACGTCCACTCATACCATTGCGCTGGTAGGGGCAAGTGATAAACCCGACCGTCCAAGTTATCGCGTGATGAAATACTTGCTTGATCAGGGCTATCACGTCATCCCGGTCTCACCTAAAGTCGCCGGTAAAACGCTGCTGGGTCAGCAGGGCTACGGCACGCTGGCAGAAGTTCCGGAAAAAGTCGATATGGTCGATGTTTTCCGTAATTCAGAAGCCGCGTGGGGCGTGGCGCAGGAAGCTATCGCCATTGGGGCAAAAACCTTATGGATGCAGCTAGGAGTGATTAATGAGCAAGCGGCAGTACTGGCACGTGATGCCGGGTTACAGGTAGTTATGGATCGCTGTCCGGCAATTGAGATCCCTCGCCTGGGGCTGGCTAAATAAAAAATACCCGGAAGGTTTTTGCCTTCCGGGTATTTGTATGGGGATTAGTTACGCAGACGCGGCGCCTGGAGTTGTTTGCGGATGGTCTGCGCCAGCTCATCCATAGATGGCTGTTCAGGATGTTCATCCTGCAATTCGCTACTTAGCTGGGCTTCAGCCAGGTAGGTATGAACCGGTAGGCCGTTGTCATCCTCCATCACCACGTGATACCACGGAGCGGCGCGAAGCTCATCGTTCACCGCCAGCTCATCAGGCGACGGTTCAGAGAGCGAATAAACCGGGTCGATATCCACGACCACTCCGAGATAACCTAACAGGGAATGGCGGACCTGCTGGCCGATACCGAATTTGCTGGCAATCATAGTCACCTCCCGGGAAATCTTCACCTTTGATATAAGGGTAAAATTCCACATTTCAAGTTACATGACGCGACAGGCAAACCCTTTCAGATATAGCCCTTCCGGGTAGGTAGCGATCACCGGATGATCGGCTGCCTGACGGAACTGCTCTATAAATTGTATATCACGACCGGCATCAATTGCGGCATCCGCGATGATTTTCTGAAATAAATCGCTGGTCATCAGGCCTGAACAGGAGAACGTCAGGAGAACACCGCCCTCATTCAGCAACTGAATCGCCAGCATGTTGATGTCTTTATAGCCACGGCAGGCGCCCATCAACTGGCTTTTGTTCTCAACAAACTTCGGCGGGTCCATTACGATAACGTCAAATTTTTCCCCGCGATCGCGATAAGTACGCAGCAATTTAAAGACGTCATCACGCACGAACTCTGCCTTGCTCAGATCCAGTTTGTTCAGCTCAACGTTCTGCCGTGCAATATCCAGTGCTTCCTGGGAGGTATCGACGCTGACAACATGGCTGCAACCGCCCATTAATGCCGATACTGCGAAACCACCGGTATAGGAGAAACAGTTCAGTACGCGTTTATTTTCAACGTAGCGGCGCGTTGCCAGTCGGCTGTCGCGCTGATCCAGGTAGTAGCCTGTTTTGTGTCCGTGTTGAATGTCCACCAGCAGTTTCATGCCGTGTTCTTCAATCGACAGCAGGGCAGGTGGCAGTTCGCCAGTGACTGGCCCCTGGGTCAGCTCCATTCCTTCTTTTTTACGTACTGCGACGTCGCTGCGATCGTAAATCGCACATTCCGGGTATAGCGTTTGTAGGGCGCTGATCAATGCCGCGCGCTGATACTCTGCGCCAGCACTCAGCAGTTGCAGCACCAGAAAATTACCGAAACGATCGATAGTTATACCCGGCAGGCCATCAGACTCACCGGCAATTAAACGATAGCTATCGAGGCCATCTTTTTTCGCCAGCCAGTCGCGCCACTTTTGCGCCTGTTGTAAGCGTCGGGTGAAAAAGGCAATGTCGATGGATTCCGAGGGATCGAAAGTCCAGACGCGAGCACGGATTTGCGAAGCCGGCGAATAAGCGCCGCGTGCTAACCATTTTCCCTGATGATCAACAATATCGATGGTTTCACCGAGGCTGGCTTTACCTTCCATACGGGCAACGGCTCCGGAAAAGACCCACGGATGGCGACGAAGTAATGATTTTTCGCGCCCTTTGGCTAACACTAAACGTACACTCATAATTTACTATTCTGTCGATGCAAAGAAATGGGCGCCATTGTCCGGAGTTTTCCATGGATTTGCAACGCAGCTATAAGGATAAGGAGAGCGGTAATGTCGAAAGTATGCATAATTGCCTGGGTCTATGGGCGAGTTCAGGGGGTAGGCTTTCGCTATACCACGCAGTATGAAGCGAAAAAACTGGGATTAACCGGCTATGCCAAAAACCTTGACGATGGCAGCGTGGAAGTGGTCGCGTGTGGTGAAGAAGGACAGGTGGAAAAATTAATGCAGTGGTTAAAGAGTGGCGGCCCGCGTTCTGCGCGTGTGGAACGGGTACTTAGCGAGCCGCATCATCCCTCGGGGGAATTAACTGATTTTCGTATCCGTTAAATACATTTTACTGGTTTTGGCAGGCCAGCAATTTTGGTGGCTTGCTTTGCCGGGCCTTTGGGGAACAGTCGGTATAAATAGCGGCTGTTACCTTTTTCTTCGCCAAACTTATTCGCCATCGCTTTTACCAGCATACGAATCGCTGGAGAAGTATTGAATTCCAGATAGAAATCACGCACAAAACGCACCACTTCCCAGTGTTCTGGCGACAGCGTAATTCCTTCGTTCTCTGCAATCACCACCGCCAGCGGTTCACTCCACTGGCTGCTTTCTTTGAGATAGCCTTCGGTATCCGTTTCTATCTCTTTACCTTCGAAGATCAGCATAATTTTTTACTACCTTAATCAGACTGGCGGCAGTGTAACAAAAAACAAAGCCCCGCATAAAGCGAGGCTCTGTAAGTGGCATAGGGCGAGATTAATCGCGGCTGGCGAAGCCCAGAATGCTCAACAGGCTAACGAAGATGTTGTACAGCGACACATACAGGCTAACCGTGGCACGAATGTAGTTCGTTTCACCGCCATGAATGATGTTGCTGGTTTCAAACAGAATCGCGCCAGAAGAGATCAGAATGAATACCGCACTGATTGCCAGATGCAGAGCAGGTAGCTGCAGGAAGATATTCGCTACCATTCCAATCAATACCACCACAATACCTGCCATCAGCATACCGCCGAGGAAAGACATGTCTTTGCGGGTAGTCAGCACATACGCAGAGCAGCAGAAGAACACTAATGCTGTGCCGCCCAGCGCCATAGCGATTACGTCGCCCATTCCGGCAGACAGGTAAGTGTTCAGAATTGGTCCGAGGATATAACCGAGAAAACCGGTAAAGGCGAACGCGGAGATAATCCCGGTCGGCTTATTCGCCGTTTTATAGGTCAGGAACATTAAACCATACATCCCCACCAGCGTCAGAATCAGACCCGGAGATGGCAGCATCAGAACTGTACTGGCCGTTGCGGTAATCGCCGAAAAGGCCAGCGTCAGGCTCAGCAGGAAATAGGTATTACGCAGCACCTTATGGGTGCTAAGTAGCGATGTACGGTCATGTGAAGAACTAACTATACGATCCATGGAGTCACTCTCTATGACAGGTGTAATTAATAAAGCAGCATAATGATATTGCCGAAAGCTACCCAGAGGTTTTACCCATCTTTACGCATTTGATCTGGAACAGATTTAGCAAAGACAGAGTAAGCCATTGGGGATGACATAACGGCATGGCGATTTTGACAGGTAAAAGAAAAAGGGGTTAGCATTTAGCTAACCCCTTATCTTATTTGGCGGAAGCGCAGAGATTCGAACTCTGGAACCCTTTCGGGTCGCCGGTTTTCAAGACCGGTGCCTTCAACCGCTCGGCCACACTTCCGGAATGACGCGAACTATAAACATCCCGATGCGTCGTGTAAACCCCCAATGTGTTTGTTTGCCTGAAAAACAGACAAAATCGTGTTGATTGCGTGAAATAACAGCAATTTGCATATTCCATCGCCATAAAAATCGCTTCATAACCTTCCTGCGGTAAACCTTAAGGAAAATAAGGTTCATTTTTATCGTTAAAAGATAAATCCACACACTCTGTATTGTTTTGTGCAAAAGTTTCACTACGCTTTATTAACAATACTTTCTGGCGACGTGCGCCAGTGCAGAAGGATGAGCTTTCGTTTTCTGTCTCTCTCGTGAAGCGATGGTTTGCCTTGCTCCAGGGACGTCGCTTGCCGACCAAAAGCGCCCGGCACTCCAGCCGGTGTCGCAAGGAGAAGAGACGTGCTATATGAATAACGAGGAAACCTTTTACCAGGCTATGCGACGTCAGGGGGTTACCCGGCGAAGTTTTCTTAAATATTGCAGTCTGGCTGCCACGTCGCTGGGATTAGGCGCGGGGATGGCACCAAAGATTGCCTGGGCGCTGGAGAATAAACCGCGCATTCCAGTGGTGTGGATCCACGGTCTTGAATGCACCTGCTGTACCGAATCTTTTATCCGTTCTGCTCATCCGCTGGCGAAGGATGTCATTCTTTCCCTTATTTCTCTCGACTACGACGATACTCTGATGGCTGCCGCAGGCACTCAGGCAGAGGAAGTCTTTGAAGACATTATCACGCAATACAACGGCAAATATATCCTCGCAGTAGAAGGTAACCCGCCGCTGGGCGAGCAGGGGATGTTCTGTATCAGTAGCGGTCGACCGTTTATTGAGAAACTCAAACGTGCAGCTGCCGGAGCCAGTGCAATTATTGCCTGGGGCACCTGTGCGTCCTGGGGCTGTGTGCAAGCCGCGCGACCTAATCCAACGCAGGCAACGCCTATCGACAAAGTTATTACCGACAAACCCATTATCAAAGTACCTGGCTGCCCGCCGATCCCGGATGTGATGAGCGCCATTATTACTTACATGGTGACGTTCGATCGCCTGCCGGATGTCGACAGAATGGGGCGTCCGTTGATGTTCTATGGTCAGCGTATTCACGATAAATGCTATCGCCGCGCCCACTTTGATGCCGGAGAGTTCGTGCAGAGTTGGGATGATGACGCCGCGCGTAAAGGTTACTGCCTGTACAAAATGGGCTGCAAAGGGCCAACCACTTATAACGCCTGTTCCTCTACCCGCTGGAATGATGGGGTCTCCTTCCCGATTCAGTCTGGTCACGGCTGCCTGGGCTGTTCTGAAAATGGTTTCTGGGATCGCGGTTCGTTCTATAGCCGCGTGGTCGATATTCCGCAGATGGGAACGCACTCTACCGCCGATACCGTGGGCTTAACCGCACTTGGCGTCGTGGCAGCGGCTGTTGGTGTACATGCAGTCGCCAGCGCCGTTGACCAGCGCAGACGTCATAACCAGCAACTTGCAGAAGCCGAACAACAGCCGGGCAACGAGGATAAACAGGCATGAGCACTCAGTACGAAACTCAGGGATATACCATCAATAATGCCGGACGTCGCCTGGTGGTCGATCCGATTACGCGCATCGAAGGTCATATGCGCTGCGAAGTGAATATTAACGATCAGAATGTGATCACCAATGCAGTTTCCTGCGGCACTATGTTTCGCGGGCTGGAGATCATCCTGCAAGGCCGCGATCCGCGCGATGCGTGGGCGTTCGTTGAACGTATCTGCGGCGTCTGCACTGGCGTACACGCTCTGGCTTCGGTCTATGCAATTGAGGATGCCATAGGCATTAAAGTGCCGGACAACGCCAATATCATCCGCAACATTATGCTGGCGACCCTCTGGTGCCACGACCATCTGGTCCACTTCTATCAGCTCGCCGGGATGGACTGGATAGATGTGTTAGATGCGCTGAAAGCCGACCCACGGAAAACGTCAGAACTGGCGCAAAGCCTCTCCTCGTGGCCGAAATCATCCCCTGGCTATTTCTTCGACGTACAAAACCGACTGAAGAAATTTGTTGAAGGCGGGCAGTTGGGGATTTTCCGCAACGGCTACTGGGGGCACCCGCAGTACAAACTGCCGCCGGAAGCCAACCTGATGGGCTTTGCTCATTATCTCGAAGCCCTCGATTTCCAACGGGAGATCGTCAAAATTCACGCCGTTTTTGGTGGTAAAAACCCACATCCGAACTGGATTGTCGGCGGGATGCCGTGCGCCATTAACATTGACGAAAGCGGCGCGGTCGGGGCGGTCAATATGGAACGCCTGAACCTGGTGCAGTCGATTATCACCCGCACGGCGGATTTTATTAACAACGTGATGATCCCCGACGCCTTAGCCATCGGTCAGTTCAACAAACCGTGGAGCGAAATCGGCACTGGTCTTTCTGATAAATGTGTCCTCAGCTACGGCGCATTCCCGGATATTGCCAACGACTTTGGCGAGAAAAGTCTGCTGATGCCTGGCGGCGCGGTGATTAACGGCGACTTCAACAATGTGCTGCCAGTGGATTTGGTTGATCCGCAGCAGGTGCAGGAGTTTGTCGACCACGCCTGGTATCGTTATCCCAACGATCAGGTCGGGCGTCATCCCTTCGATGGCATTACCGATCCGTGGTACAACCCTGGCGATGTTAAAGGCAGCGATACCAACATTCAGCAGCTGAATGAACAGGAACGCTACTCGTGGATCAAAGCGCCACGCTGGCGCGGTCATGCGATGGAAGTGGGGCCGCTGGCGCGCACGTTAATCGCCTACCACAAAGGTGATGCAGCGACCGTTGAGTCGGTCGATCGCATGATGTCGGCGCTGAACCTGCCGCTTTCCGGTATCCAGTCAACGTTAGGCCGCATTCTGTGCCGCGCGCACGAAGCGCAGTGGGCCGCAGGCAAGTTGCAATATTTCTTCGACAAGCTGATGACCAACCTGAAAAACGGCAATCTTGCCACTGCCTCTACCGAAAAATGGGAGCCTGCGACCTGGCCGAAAGAGTGCCGTGGCGTCGGTTTTACCGAAGCACCGCGCGGGGCGTTAGGTCACTGGGCCGCCATTCGCGATGGCAAGATTGATCTCTACCAGTGCGTGGTGCCGACCACCTGGAACGCCAGCCCGCGCGATCCCAAAGGGCAGATTGGTGCTTATGAAGCGGCGCTGATGAACACCAAAATGGCGATCCCCGAGCAACCGCTGGAGATCCTTCGTACTCTGCACAGCTTTGACCCGTGCCTCGCCTGTTCAACACACGTGCTGGGCGACGACGGTAGCGAGCTTATCTCCGTGCAGGTGCGTTAACAGCGAAGGAGAATCATCATGCAACAGAAAAGCGACAACGTTGTCAGCCATTATGTCTTTGAAGCACCTGTGCGGATATGGCACTGGCTGACGGTGTTATGCATGGCGGTGTTGATGGTCACCGGTTACTTTATCGGCAAGCCGCTGCCTTCGGTCAGCGGCGAGGCGACGTATCTGTTCTATATGGGCTACATCAGGTTAATTCACTTCAGCGCAGGGATGATTTTTACCGTGATATTGCTGATGCGGATTTACTGGGCGTTCGTTGGTAATCGCTATTCACGCGAGCTTTTCATCGTACCGGTATGGCGTAAAAGCTGGTGGCTGGGTGTGTGGTATGAAATCCGCTGGTATCTGTTTCTGGCAAAACGCCCGAGTGCCGATATTGGTCATAACCCCATCGCCCAGGCGGCGATGTTCGGCTATTTCCTGATGTCTGTCTTTATGATCGTCACCGGTTTTGCGCTGTTCAGCGAACACAGTCAGTACGCTATCTTCACACCGTTTCGTTACGTGGTGGAATTTTTCTACTGGACGGGTGGCAACTCGCTGGACATTCACAGCTGGCATCGGTTGGGCATGTGGTTGATTGGCGCTTTTGTGATCGGTCATGTCTATATGGCGCAGCGTGAAGACATTATGTCCGACGACACGGTGATCTCCACGATGGTGAACGGCTACCGCAGCCACAAGTTTTTTAAAGTCAAAAGCAACAAGGAGCGTTCATGAGCGAGCAGCGCGTGGTGGTGATGGGGCTGGGCAACCTGCTGTGGGCCGATGAAGGTTTCGGCGTGCGGGTGGCGGAACGGCTATATGCCCATTATCACTGGCCCGAAAACGTGGAGATTGTCGATGGCGGCACTCAGGGGCTGAATTTGCTGGGCTACGTTGAAAGCGCCAGCCACTTGTTGATCCTCGATGCCATTGATTATGGGCTGGAGCCAGGAACGCTACGGACGTATGCCGGAGAGCGCATTCCGGCATACCTCAGCGCGAAGAAAATGAGTCTGCACCAGAACAGTTTCTCCGAAGTGCTGGCGCTGGCGGATATTCGTGGGCATTTGCCTGCACAAATCGCCCTGGTCGGGCTGCAACCGGCAATGCTCGACGACTACGGCGGCAGCCTGAGCGAGCTGGCGTGTGAACAACTGCCAGCAGCAGAACAGTTGGCGCTGGCGCAACTGGCTGAGTGGGGAATAGTGCCGCATCTGGCAGAGGAATCACGCTGTCTCAACTATGACTGTCTGTCGATGGAAAATTATGAAGGCGTTCGCTTACGCCAGTACCGGATGACGCTGGAGGAGCAGGGATGATCAATGACTCTCCTTTTAATGCGTTGTGGCAGCGTATGCTGGCGCGTGGATGGACACCTGTCACAGAATCCAGCCTTGATGACTGGCTATCGCAGGCACCAGACGGCGTAGTGCTGTTAAGCAGCGATCCGAAACGCACGCCGGAGGTCAGCGATAATCCGGTAATGATTGGCGAATTACTGCGCGAATTTCCAGACTATGTTTGGCAGGTGGCGGTAGCCGATCTTGCACAGAGCGAAGCCATCGGCGATCGCTTTGGTGTTTTTCGCTTTCCCGCCACACTGGTGTTTACCGGCGGTAGCTATCGCGGCGTGCTGAATGGTATTCACCCGTGGGCGGAGCTGATAAACCTGATGCGTGGGCTTGTCGAACCGCAACAGGAGCGAGCCTCATGAGTGACACTTTTTTCCATTTGCTGGGGCCAGGAACGCAACCTGACGACGACAGTTTCAGTATGAATCCGCTGCCGATCACCTGCCAGGTGAATGATGAACCGAGCATGGCGGCACTGGAACAGTGTGCACATAGCCCGCAGGTGATTGTGCTGTTAAACGAACTGCAACAACAGCTAAGTCAACGTATCCCCCCTTTGGGCGAGGTGCTGGCAGTCGATCTGTTCAATCTCAACGCTTACGATCGCCACTTTATCAATACGCTTCTCGGGGAAGGGGAAGTGTCAGTTCGCATCCAACATGTTGATGGCAGTGAAAGTGAAATTCAGGAGGCGATCTTCTGCGGATTATGGCGAGTGCGCAGACGTTGCGGCGAACAGTTGCTGGAGGACAAACTGGAGGCTGGCTGCGCGCCGCTGGCATTGTGGCAGGCGGCAACGCAAAACGTCTTGCCGACAGATTCGCTGTTACCGCCGCCCATTGATGGTCTGATGAATGGCCTACCGTTGGCTCATGAAATACTGGCACATGTATGTAATCCTGACGCGCAGCCGCACAGCATTAATCTGACGCAATTGCCCATCAGCGAGGCTGACCGACTTTTTCTCTCGCGCCTTTGCGGGGCGGGGAATATTCAGATTCGCACTATTGGCTATGGCGAGAGCTATATCAACGCCACCGGGTTACGCCATGTCTGGCATTTACGCTGCACGGACACCCTAAAAGGCCCGCTGCTTGAGAGTTATGAAATCTGCCCTATACCGGAAGTTGTGCTGGCAGCGCCGGAAGATTTGGCGGATTCTGCGCAGCGGTTGGGCGAGGTGTGCCAGTGGCTGGTGGAAAACGAGCAACAGTGAAAACGGCGGCAAATGTCGCTTTCAGTCTTATGAATATCGCAATCAGCGAATACAACCACCTACAAACTGTAAGGGTAAAAAGGGAGATCTACTATTAAAGGGTTATTTCCCTCTCTTCGCCTACAGGAGTTCGCATGTGGGATGTTATTGACTTATCGCGCTGGCAGTTTGCACTGACCGCGCTGTACCACTTTTTATTCGTGCCCCTTACCCTGGGGCTGATTTTTTTGCTGGCTATCATGGAAACCATTTACGTGGTCACCGGCAAAACAGTCTACCGCGATATGACGCGTTTCTGGGGTAAGCTCTTCGGTATCAACTTCGCTCTCGGCGTGGCCACCGGCCTGACGATGGAGTTTCAGTTTGGTACTAACTGGTCATTCTATTCCAACTATGTGGGCGACATTTTTGGCGCACCGCTGGCGATGGAAGCATTAATGGCCTTCTTCCTCGAATCCACCTTTGTCGGGCTGTTCTTCTTCGGCTGGCAACGGCTGAATAAATACCAGCATCTGCTGGTTACCTGGCTGGTGGCATTCGGTTCCAATATCTCCGCATTGTGGATTTTGAATGCCAACGGCTGGATGCAGTTCCCGACCGGCGCGCATTTCGATATCGACACCCTGCGTATGGAGATGACCAGTTTCAGCGATCTGGTTTTTAACCCTGTCAGCCAGGTGAAGTTTGTCCATACGGTGATGGCGGGTTATGTGACCGGGGCGATGTTCATTATGGCGATCAGCGCCTGGTATTTACTGCGCGGACGGGAGCGTGATGTTGCGCTACGTTCGTTTGCCATCGGCTCGGTCTTTGGCACACTGGCGATAATCGGCGCGCTGCAACTTGGAGACAGTTCTGCTTATGAAGTCGCACGCGTTCAGCCGGTAAAACTGGCAGCAATGGAAGGGGAGTGGCAAACCGAACCCGCACCTGCGCCGTTCCATCTTGTTGCCTGGCCGGAACAGGATCAAGAACGTAATGCCTTTGCCATCAAAATTCCCGCACTGTTAGGGATCCTCGCCACTCACTCATTAGATAAGCCCGTTCCGGGGCTGAAAAATTTGATGGCTGAAACCTATCCACGCTTGCAACGTGGACGTATGGCCTGGCTGCTGATGCAGGAGATCTCGCAGGGCAACCGTGAGCCGCATGTTCTGCAGGCGTTTCGTAATCTGGAAAGCGATCTCGGTTACGGCATGTTGCTCTCCCGCTATGCGCCGGATATGAATCATGTCACACCTGCGCAGTATCAGGCGGCGATGCGTGGCGCTATTCCACAGGTTGCGCCGGTGTTCTGGAGTTTCCGCATCATGGTGGGCTGCGGTTCGCTGCTGTTACTGGTAATGCTGATTGCGTTCGTTCAGACGCTGCGCGGCAAAATCGACCAGCATCGTTGGGTGCTGAAAATGGCGCTCTGGAGTTTGCCACTGCCGTGGATTGCCATTGAAGCCGGGTGGTTTATGACCGAGTTTGGTCGTCAGCCGTGGGCGATTCAGGACATTTTACCGACATACTCCGCGCACTCCGCATTAACCACGGGCCAACTGGCTTTCTCACTGATCATGATCGTAGGGCTTTATACCCTGTTCTTAATCGCCGAAGTCTACCTGATGCAGAAATATGCCCGTCTGGGGCCGAGCGCGATGCAGAGTGAACAACCGACGCAGCAACAGGGGTAAAGGAGAGAATCATGTTTGATTATGAAACATTGCGCTTCATCTGGTGGCTGCTGATTGGCGTCATCCTGGTGGTCTTTATGATCTCCGATGGATTTGACATGGGGATTGGCTGTCTGCTGCCGCTGGTGGCGCGTGATGATGATGAACGTCGGGTATTGATTAACAGCGTTGGCGCGCACTGGGAAGGCAATCAGGTCTGGTTGATTCTTGCGGGCGGGGCATTATTTGCCGCCTGGCCCAGAGTCTATGCAGCGGCGTTTTCTGGCTTTTACGTGGCGATGATTCTGGTGCTGTGCTCGCTGTTCTTTCGCCCGCTGGCTTTTGATTATCGTGGAAAAATCGCCGATGCACGCTGGCGTAAAATGTGGGATACCGGTCTGGTCATCGGTAGTCTGGTGCCGCCGGTGGTCTTCGGTATCGCGTTCGGTAATTTGTTACTTGGCGTGCCGTTTGTCTTCACGCCGCAATTACGCGTGGAGTACCTCGGTTCTTTCTGGCAATTGCTGACACCGTTCCCATTACTGTGTGGTTTGCTCAGTCTGGGCATGGTGATTTTGCAAGGGGGCGTCTGGTTACAACTAAAAACAGTCGGTGCTATTCACCTGCGTTCGCAACTGGCGACCAAACGCGCTGCGCTGTTGGTCATGCTGTGCTTTTTGCTGGCGGGGTACTGGCTGTGGGTGGGTATTGATGGCTTCGTATTGCTTGCCCAGGATGTTAACGGCCCGTCCAATCCGTTAATGAAACTGGTTGCCGTACTGCCCGGTGCCTGGATGAATAATTTTGTTGAATCGCCGATATTGTGGATCTTCCCGCTGCTGGGGTTTTTCTGCCCGTTACTGACAGTGATGGCGATTTATCGTGGTCGCCCCGGTTGGGGATTTCTGCTGGCATCATTGATGCAATTTGGCGTTATCTTCACGGCAGGTATCACGCTGTTTCCGTTTGTCATGCCTTCGAACATCAGTCCGATCTCCAGCCTGACGCTGTGGGACAGCACCTCCAGTCAGCTGACGTTGAGCATTATGTTAGTAATTGTGCTGATATTTTTGCCTATTGTGTTGCTCTACACTGTGTGGAGCTACTACAAAATGTGGGGGCGCATGACAACTGAAACTCTTCGCCGTCACGATAGTGAGTTGTACTAAGGAGGGATGATCAATGTGGTATTTATTGTGGTTCGTCGGAATTTTGTTGATGTGTTCACTCTCCACCGTGGTGTTGGTATGGCTGGAACAGCGTCTGAAAGGTTGATTTGACGCACAACGAACGTAGGCCTGATGAGACGCATCAGCGTCGCATCAGGCAATAATGCGAAACATGAAAAACGGAAACCTGGCGATGAAAGCGATTTTGATCCCCTTTTTTTCTCTTTTGCTTCCGTTAACACCGCTACCTGCATTTGCTCAGGGGGCGCCGGAACTGAAGCTGGAAAGTGTAGTGATTGTCAGCCGTCATGGTGTGCGAGCACCCACCAAATCTACGCAACTCATGCAGGACGTTACTCCAGACACCTGGCCTGGCTGGCCGGTGAAGCTGGGTTGGCTGACACCACGAGGCGGTGAGCTGATCTCTTATCTCGGACATTACCAACGCCAACGCCTGGTGGCTGACGGTTTACTGGCAAAAAATGGTTGCCCGAAAGCTGGGCAGGTCGAGATTATTGCCGATGTCGACGAGCGCACTCGTAAAACAGGTGAAGCCTTTGCTGCCGGGCTGGCTCCCGATTGTGCAATAACCGTACATACTCAGTCAGACACTTCCCGTCCCGATCCGTTATTTAATCCCCTGAAAACCGGTGTTTGCCAATTGGATAAAGTGAACGTGACTGAGGCGATTCTCAGCAGGGCAGGCGGCTCTCTCGTTGATTTTACCGATCATCGGCAAACGGCATTTCACGAACTGGAGCGGGTACTCAATTTTCCGCAATCAAGTCTGTGCCTCAAACGAGAGAAACAAGACGAAAGCTGTTCGTTCACGCAGGCATTACCCTCTGAACTCAAGGTGAGTGCTGATAACGTCTCATTAACAGGTGCGGTAAGCCTCGCATCCATGCTGACGGAGATCTTTCTCCTGCAACAAGCACAGGGAATGCCGGAGCCTGGCTGGGGACGAATCACTGATTCACATCAGTGGAACACCTTGTTAAGTCTGCATAATGCGCAGTTTTATTTGCTGCAACGTACCCCTGACGTGGCTCGTAGCCGTGCCACACCGTTGTTGGATTTAGTTCTGACGGCGCTGACGCCAAACAACCCGCAAAAATCGATCTATGGAATTACGCTACCGACTTCACTGTTGTTTATTGCCGGGCACGATACCAACCTGGCGAATCTCGGCGGCGCACTGAAGCTTAACTGGACGCTGCCGGGCCAACCGGATAACACCCCGCCGGGTGGGGAACTGGTATTTGAACGCTGGCGGCGGCTAAGTGATCACAGTCAATGGATTCAGGTTTCGCTGGTATTCCAGACCTTGCAGCAGATGCGTGATAAAACGCCGCTATCGCTAAAAACGCCGCCTGGAGAGGTAAAACTGACACTGGCAGAATGTGAGGAGAGAAACGCGCAGGGCATGTGTTCACTGGCGGATTTTACGCAAATAGTGAATGAAGCGCGCATTCCGGCATGTAGTTTACATCAGGATAAATAAACATTTGCCGCTGTTGGTCCACGCAGGCCATTGACGCGGCAAAATTCTACGCGTAATCCTGGGATGAGCACTTCTGCGTCGCGGGGACTGAATGCGGAAATATGAACCTGGACTTCTTTACGACCGTCGGAGGGGATGATGAATCCTTTGCCGCTTTTGCGATCAAAGGTTTTGACAATTCCTGTCATTTTACGGGACAAACAAATTCCTTACTAAAAATACTGCGCTGCACTATACGGGGTTAATAAAATAAAGCCAGCGATATTTAAGACCGCCGGACGGCTAAAATAAAATTTGCTTAATCATATTTATCATGCGTTAATAGCTGCGTCGGTTTGAAAGACAGACAGCATACAAAGTAGTTTACTAAAGCAGTTCTCATTATCAGGCATTATCCCCTTCTTTTGAGTCTCTCTCCTGAACACTAAGTAGTTTCTGTAATAAAGCCCTGTTTGCCGAAAGGCCCAAAATGAAGGAAGTAAAATATGTCTAATAAAATGACTGGTTTAGTAAAATGGTTTAACGCAGATAAAGGTTTTGGCTTTATCACTCCTGATGATGGCAGCAAGGACGTTTTCGTTCATTTCACCGCCATCCAGAGCAATGAATTCCGCACGCTGAATGAAAATCAGAAAGTCGAATTTTCTATTGAGCAGGGGCAGCGTGGTCCCTCGGCAGCGAACGTTGTTACGCTCTAAGGTTGCCGTTATTACTCAACATCTCCATTTCCGCTGTCCATGTTGTCATGGTTCACAGTACCGCACATCGGCATTCGATGTGACGGAGCGAAACCCTTTGGGCGCTAAGTGTATTTTCTGTAAATCGACGATGATCACCTTTGATAACGTTGCCTTGCAAATACGCACTGACCATACGCCGCTGGATTTCACAAAATAATATCAGGCTCCCTCGTGGAGCCTTTTTTATATCTTCTGTTTGCACTTATCCCTGTACGCATATTGAGCGATAACCTACTGATTATTGAATCTTTCATGCAGATGGCTTATAACATTTCTAACCTGACCAGGGGATCGGAACCAACACCTTGCTGGCGTGTTGCTGTCTTTTAAGACCAGAAGAGGTTAACAGTGAATATTGAAGAGCTAAAAAAACAAGCCGAAACGGAAATCTCCGAGTTTATTGCGCAAAAAATCGCCGAGTTGAATAAGAACACAGGGAAAGAAGTCTCTGAAATTCGCTTTACTGCGCGGGAGAAAATGACCGGGCTTGAAGGTTATGACGTCAAAATCAAAATAATGTGATTTTGTGAACATCACCCCGCACGAGGTGATGTTCCGCTTGTTGCTATTTTAATGACCAATCATTGGTGCTTGCGGAATTAAGCGTCGATACAATTCTTCTGGCACCGGGCTTTGCCATACGCCCGCATACATCGCATAACCAATCACCGCAAACATAATCCCCAGAACCAGTAGCGTCATTAACCAGCCAGACAACGCAAAGGCTTTTTTATTTGCCGCAGGTTTTTGCAGCGAAAAAGTTAATGTTGAAGCGACCGGACATGACTCGACACAGGTCATACAGCCGGTACATTCCACCGTTCTAACCTGGATTAATTTATCGACAGGTATCCGTGACGGACAATTACTTGCGCATTTGCCGCAGTCGATACAACTTTCGGCATTGCGACGAATCTTAAACGGCGAAAATAATGAAACCAGTCCCATCAGCGCACCATATGGGCAAAGATAACGACACCAGGCATGGCGAATAAACAGGCTGGCAATCAGTAAAACGATCACGCTGATTAACGTCGCTGTTCCCATATGGCGAAAGAAATCGAGCATTTTAACGTCCATCACCACGCTGTAGGGCGATAGCATAAAATAGTGAATCGCCTGAGCGGGCATCAATAACGCGATATAGAGAAAAAAACTCAACAGCAAATATTTCACTGCGCGCAGAGGAATATCCAGCCAGCGGGGAAGGGCAAATTGCCGACCAAACAGTTTTTTCCCGAGATCGCCGATTAATTCAGAAAGCGTACCAACCGGACATAGCCATGAACAAAAGGCTTTTTTCAGCAACAGACTGATGATGATAAAAGCGACCAGCAACAGCATCGCAGCGGCATGGACGGAAGGTAATTGACCTGTCTCAAGGCTGTATTTCAGATTCATCAGACCGGCAATCGGTAGCCAGCCTTCGATGCCTCCCGGTCTGGCGACAAATGTCGTACTACCTGCCGTTTCGTAATAGCGCACCCAGTACCAGAAGGTGACGGCAATATAAATATTGATTGCTAACAGTAATAATTGCGTCGCTTTACGCCAGGTCGTGGCATTGCGCCAGTCATTCCACGGTAATTTGCCGCCCGTCGTGCCTGGCCGCCGCTGCCAGCGGGTTCTTTTTTTCTCTGTCATGATTTTGCCAGCCCGTTAAGTTGCATAATAAATGCCACTATTCTAAATATTCTTAACTGGCTGATATTGATTCAAATCGCGTTCAGGTCTTTCTTATTCAACCACGCTTCCAGAGCGGCAACACTGCGTGTAATTTCTTCGTGTGGGAGGGGCGCAGATAATGGCTGCTGCTCCAGTTGCGCGCATAGCTGGCTGGCGCTACGCATTCCCAGACTCGCGCAGCTGCTTTTTAGCTGGTGCGCGGCACGTTTGATTTTTTCGCAGTCCTGCCTGGCGCGGGCTGCGTCTATTTCATCGAGAAGTGGCAGGGCATGTTGTGTAAATAATGCCAGCCATTCGCGAATCTTCTCCGTCCCCATTAACTGAGCATCTTCATGGAGTTGCGATACATCCAGCGATTGATCGTTATTGGTTTGCAGTTGGAGATAGTGCGCCAGTAACTGACCGAGCACTTCACGCGGCACCGGTTTAGGGATTATCCCGCGAAAGAGCGAACTGGTTCGCTGGCGTAGCGTTTCGTCGATGACATGGGCGCTAAAGCCAATCAAAACCAGCGACGGATATTGCTGTGCCAGTTGCCGGGCAAGGGTAATTCCATCGATATCCGGCAGATCAAAATCCACCAGTGCGGCAGCAAACGGTTCGCTATTTTGCAACGTCTCTATTGCCTGCGCGGCATTTCCCACGGCAACGACCTGCGCACCACTGGTGTTCAGCATCTCAACGGTAATTCGCTGGGTTAGCGGGTTATCTTCAATTAACAGCAAACGTACACCATCCAGACGTACAGCCTGATTGACTGTTTTGCACACGGGTGCAGTGGCAACACGTAACGGCAAGCGTAAACAAAAACAGCTTCCAACCTCCGGCGTGCTGGTGGCGCTCAGTTCGCCGCCCATCGCCTGAGCCAGACTGCTACTGATTGTTAGCCCCAGCCCGGTGCCGCCGCGTTTGCCACTCACCTGAACAAATGGCTGGAAGATTTCTACTAGTTTCGCGGGAGCAATACCGCAGCCGCTGTCTTCTACTTCGACCAGCCATTGCTCGCCATCAGTGCGACTGCGCAGAACGATCTGCCCCTTGTCAGTGAAACGCAGGGCGTTGCTCAACAGATTGGTAATAACCTGGCGAATACGTCGCGGATCGCCCATTAACGCGGTCGGCATATCATCGGCAATTTCCATTGCCAGTCGAATCGGACGACCTTTCACCCGTCCGCCCATTAATTGCAGGGTACTTTCCAGCAGCGGGCGTGGTTCAAAGGGTTCATCGCTGACCGAAACATTCTTGCCGCCTGCTTCGATAGCCGAATAATCGAGAATATCGTTAAGGATGGTCAGCAGCGATTCTCCAGAGTCGGTAATTGCCCGCAAATCATCACGCAGGGCGTTAAGTGCGGGGTTATCTGCCAGCAGTTGCGCGGTGCCGAGAATACCGTACAGCGGTGTGCGGATCTCATGACTCATCGCCGCCAGAAATGCCGATTTTGCCTGGCTGGCTTTTTCTGCTTCCGCCCGTGCCTGTCGGTGTTCTACTACCAGCTCCTGCAATTCGGCCGTGCGTGCTTTGACCTGCGCCGCCAGTTGTTCGCGGTGGCGATTAAGCGCATGAACACTGCTGCGAAACGCATCCATCAGCCGCCCAATGGTATCCAGTTCCCGCACGCCAGCGGTTTCCGGGAAAGGGGAGTCGATATCGCCGTCCAGCAAGCGTTGCAGCGCCTGCGTTTGTTCGGCTAGTGGGCGAGTGACTGAACGATAAACCACACGCCAGAGGATCAGAATCAGTGCGCAAAGTGAAACTATTCCCAGCAATAACAGGCTGTATTGCCCGCGTGTACTGGCTTTTTCCAGATGCGCCAGTCCGTGCTGATTACGCAGCTCAATGGTGTCGACCAGCTGACTGACTTCGCTACTAAACTGCGCGAACTGGGCGATGTTATTTTGGGTGAGAGTTTGCAGGCGATTGCTGATTTCATTGTCCTGCTGATAAAGCACCAGTAAATCGCTATAACGGCGAACGGTAGATAACGTAGTTGCGACCTGCGCACGAACCCCCGGATCTTCAACACGTATTTGCCGACGTTGCAGAATTTTCACTGCATTATTGAGCTGATTTTCCAGCATTGACGAATTTTTCTGGATCTGCTCCAGCCCCAGATTCATCACCATTTGCTGTACCCGCAGGGCGCTAAGGCGCAGTTCATTCATCTGGTTAACATACTCAAGATCGATATCAATCAGCCTGTCGAGTGCGCTTTCTGCGGCCTGACGCTGATGTTGTTCGATCAAATCGTAAATCCCGGCCTGGGTAGCTCCGGCGGAGGTTGCAGCGTTATTCGCCTGACCTTGCGCCAGGCGTGCGATTTCATCGGCGGCGGCGACAATCTGCTGACTGAGTTGCTGTTGTTGCTGGCGCAGTTGCAAACGCTGCCCCACCAGCTCCCCTTGTTGACGTAACGAACGGGAGATCTCCTGCTCCTGTTGTTCAATCGCGGAGGTGTCAAAACCTTGTTCCCGTAACGCTTGCAGCAATGCGTTAATCTTCAGGCTTTGTGCGGTGAGCATTCGCCCCTGAGCCTGCCACATCTTTTCGTTATCGGCACTGGTCAGGTTCTGCGCGGCGAAAAGTTCCCAGGCGCTGGCTTCGCTCAACTGGCGCGCCATATTCATGGTAGGAATCAATGCCTGAGTATTGGCTTTTTCCACCTCGCTGACAAAACGCAGGTTGTACCATCCCACCAGGGTACTGGTCAGGGTTAACAGCGCCATCAGGGCAAAGCCCATCCAGAGTCTTCGGGTCAGGGTTAAATTCACGGCCGGTGCACTAAGGTGAAAAAGGTTGAGTCGCAAAGCGGAATGCATCTAGCATAAAGCCTTATTATTGATGAGGCTATCATGCGCGTACTGCTATTTTTACTTCTTTCTCTTTTCATGTTGTCGGCATTTTCGGCTGATAACCTGTTGCGCTGGCATGATGCGCAGCATTTCATGGTGCGAGCCTCTATGCCGCTTAAAGCCAAACGCGCATGGAAACTGTGTGCGCTTTACCCCAGCCTGAAAGATTCATACTGGTTATCGTTGAACTATGGAATGCAGGAGGCCGCTCGCCGCTACGGTGTGGATTTAAAAGTGCTGGAGGCAGGCGGTTACAGTCAGTTAGCTACCCAGCAAGCACAAATCGACCAGTGTAAACAGTGGGGCGCAGAGGCCATTTTGCTCGGTAGTAGCACGACGTCATTTCCCGATCTGCAAAAGCTGGTAGCAAGTCTGCCAGTGATCGAACTGGTGAATGCCATTGACGGCTCACAGATAAAAAGCCGCGTTGGCGTGCCCTGGTTTCAGATGGGTTATCAGCCAGGGCGATATCTGGTGCAATGGAGCCACGGAAAACCACTGAACGTACTGTTGATGCCTGGCCCCGATAACGCAGGGGGCAGTAAGGAGATGGTCGAGGGATTCCGCACAGCCATTACCGGAAGTCCGGTACGTATTGTTGATATTGCGCTAGGTGACAACGATATTGAAATCCAGCGCAACCTGTTGCAGGAGATGCTGGAGCGCCATCCAGAAATCGACGTCGTTGCCGGAACGGCCATTGCGGCAGAGGCGGCAATGGGCGAAGGGCGCAACCTGAAAACGCCGCTTACCGTGGTGTCGTTTTATCTTTCACATCAGGTGTATCGCGGGCTGAAGCGGGGAAGAGTGATTATGGCTGCCAGCGATCAAATGGTCTGGCAGGGGGAACTGGCGGTCGAGCAGGCTATCAGGCAATTACAGGGACAATCGGTGTCTGATAATGTCAGCCCACCGATTTTAGTTCTGACGCCGAAAAATGCTGACCGTGAACATATCCGCCGCTCGCTGTCGCCAGGGGGATTTCGTCCGGTCTATTTTTATCAGCACACATCAGCGGCTAAGAAATAACCTTCGCCATGTTGCGTCACCAGTAAATCCGCGCTGAGTTTATGGCGTAAACGACGAATTAACACATCGACGGTGCGCAGGTCAGGGTTTTCCACCCGACGCGCAGAGAGCATACGCAGCAGACGTTCACGGCTGAGAATTTCGCCGGGATTGGTCACAAACGCCACCAGCATTTCATACTCTGCGCGGGTCAGTTTAATCGGCTCGCCATCCCGCTCCAGCGTATGGCGCGACACATTCAGGCAATAACCCGCAAAGCGATAGCAGTTGTCCTGAGTGAGCGGTTGAGCCTGTCGCGCGAGGTCGATGCGCCAGAGCAGATTTTTCACCCGCACCACCAGTTCGCGCAGTTCCAGCGGTTTGGTGACGTAATCGTCTGCGCCCATTTCTAGTCCGACAATGCGGTCAATCCGATCGCTGCGTCCGGTAACCAGAATAATCCCCACCGTTGAGCGTTCCCGCAGGGCGCGGGTTAACATCAGGCCATTTTCATCGGGCAAGTTGATATCCAGCAGAATTAAATCTACCAGCTGATTCTGCATAATTTCCCGCAGCCCGGCACCGCTCGCCGTAACGGAAACGGTATACCCCTCCTGAGTGAAGTAGGATTGTAATCGTGCCTGGGTAACTGGCTCATCTTCAACAATAACAATGTGATGTGGCATCAGAGGGTTTTACTCATTCTGTTCATATCTGTTCATATTCTGCCGTAAGCCGTTCATCCTGACCAGTGCCGCTGTTCATATTTACTCATTAAGATCGCTTCACTAAACCATAATTTTACAGGGGCTATTATGCGGAAACTCTGGAACGCGCTACGCCGACCCAGTGCTCGTTGGTCGGTACTGGCGCTGGTCGCTATTGGGATTGTGATTGGCATTGCGCTGATTGTGTTGCCACACGTTGGGATCAAAGTCACCAGCACAACCGAATTTTGTGTCAGTTGCCACAGTATGCAACCGGTGTATGAAGAATATAAACAGTCGGTGCATTTCCAGAACGCCTCCGGCGTGCGAGCTGAATGCCATGACTGTCATATCCCGCCGGATATTCCAGGCATGGTGAAGCGCAAACTGGAAGCGAGCAACGACATCTACCAGACCTTTATTGCCCACTCCATTGATACACCTGAAAAATTCGAAGCCAAACGCGCGGAACTTGCCGAGCGTGAGTGGGCGCGAATGAAAGAAAACAACTCGGCAACCTGCCGCTCCTGCCATAACTACGATGCGATGGATCATGCGAAGCAGCATCCGGAAGCGGCACGTCAGATGAAGGTGGCAGCGAAAGATAATCAATCCTGCATCGACTGTCATAAAGGTATTGCCCACCAGTTACCGGATATGAGTAGCGGCTTCCGTAAGCAGTTCGATGAGTTGCGCGCCAGTGCTAATGACAGTGGTGACACGCTGTACTCTATTGATATTAAGCCGATTTATGCGGCGAAAGGCGATAAAGAAGCCTCTGGTTCTCTGCTGCCTGCTTCGGAAGTGAAAGTCCTTAAACGTGACGGCGACTGGCTGCAAATTGAAATTACCGGCTGGACGGAAAGCGCCGGACGTCAGCGTGTACTCACCCAATTGCCAGGTAAACGCATCTTTGTTGCCTCGATTCGTGGTGATGTGCAGCAGCAGGTGAAAACGCTGGAGAAAACCACCGTAGCCGACACCAATACCGAGTGGAGCAAGTTACAGGCCACCGCGTGGATGAAAAAAGGCGACATGGTGAACGATATCAAACCGATCTGGGCTTATGCGGATTCGCTGTACAACGGCACCTGTAATCAATGCCACGGCGCACCGGAAATCTCCCACTTTGACGCTAATGGTTGGATTGGCACGCTCAACGGCATGATTGGCTTTACCAGTCTAGATAAACGTGAAGAACGCACCTTGCTGAAATATCTGCAAATGAATGCGTCTGACACCGCAGGTAAGGCTCACGGCGATAAGAAGGAAGAAAAATAATGAACAATAACGATCTCTTTCAGGCATCACGTCGACGTTTTCTGGCACAACTCGGCGGCTTAACTGTCGTCGGGATGCTGGGGCCGTCACTGTTAACGCCGCGCCGTGCGAATGCGGCGCAAGCAGCTACTGAGGCTGTCACCTCGAAAGAGGGCATTCTGACTGGATCGCACTGGGGAGCTATCCGCGCGACGGTGAAGGATGGTCGCTTTGTGGCGGCAAAACCGTTCGAACTGGATAAATATCCGTCGAAAATGATCGCCGGGTTGCCGGATCACGTACACAACGCGGCGCGTATTCGTTACCCGATGGTACGCGTGGACTGGCTGCGTAAGCGCCATCTGAGCGATACCTCCCAGCGCGGCGATAACCGCTTTGTGCGCGTGGGCTGGGATGAAGCCCTCGACATGTTCTATGAAGAACTGGAACGCGTACAGAAAACTCACGGGCCGAGTGCCTTGCTGACCGCCAGTGGTTGGCAATCGACGGGGATGTTCCATAACGCTTCGGGGATGCTGGCGAAAGCTATTGCCTTACATGGTAATAGCGTTGGTACGGGCGGAGATTACTCCACCGGTGCTGCGCAGGTGATCCTGCCGCGCGTGGTTGGCTCAATGGAAGTGTATGAACAGCAGACCTCCTGGCCGCTGGTATTGCAAAACAGCAAAACCATTGTGCTGTGGGGTTCCGATTTGCTGAAAAACCAGCAAGCGAACTGGTGGTGCCCGGATCACGATGTTTATGAATATTACGAGCAGCTAAAAGAGAAAGTTGCCGCAGGTGAAATTGAGGTCATCAGCATCGATCCGGTTGTGACGTCAACTCACGAGTATCTGGGGCGCGAGCATGTAAAACACATTGCGGTTAACCCGCAAACTGACGTGCCGCTGCAACTGGCGCTGGCGCATACGTTATACAGCGAAAACCTGTACGACAAAAATTTCCTCGCTAACTACTGTGTGGGTTTTGAGCAGTTCCTGCCGTATCTGCTGGGCGAGAAAGACGGTCAGCCGAAAGATGCCGCATGGGCTGAAAAACTGACCGGCATTGATGCCGAAACTATTCGTGGGCTGGCGCGGCAGATGGCGGCGAACAGAACGCAGATTATTGCAGGCTGGTGCGTACAACGTATGCAGCACGGTGAACAATGGGCGTGGATGATTGTCGTTCTGGCGGCGATGCTGGGGCAAATTGGCCTGCCAGGTGGTGGCTTTGGTTTTGGCTGGCACTATAACGGCGCAGGCACGCCGGGGCGTAAAGGCGTTATTCTGAGTGGTTTCTCCGGCTCTACGTCGATTCCGCCTGTTCACGACAACAGTGACTACAAAGGCTACAGCAGCACCATTCCGATTGCCCGTTTTATCGATGCGATCCTCGAACCGGGGAAAGTGATCAACTGGAACGGTAAATCGGTAAAACTGCCGCCGCTGAAAATGTGTATTTTTGCCGGAACTAACCCGTTCCATCGCCATCAGCAGATCAACCGCATTATTGAAGGCTGGCGCAAGCTGGAAACGGTTATCGCCATAGATAACCAGTGGACCTCAACCTGCCGCTTTGCCGACATCGTGCTGCCTGCGACCACGCAGTTTGAGCGTAACGATCTCGACCAGTACGGCAACCACTCCAACCGTGGCATTATCGCCATGAAACAGGTCGTGCCGCCGCAGTTCGAGGCGCGCAACGACTTTGATATTTTCCGCGAGCTGTGCCGCCGCTTTAATCGCGAAGAAGCCTTTACCGAAGGGCTGGACGAAATGGGCTGGCTGAAACGCATCTGGCAGGAAGGTGTACAACAAGGCAAAGGGCGCGGCGTTCATCTGCCAGCGTTTGATGACTTCTGGAATAACAAAGAGTACGTCGAGTTTGACCATCCGCAGATGTTTGTTCGCCACCAGGCATTCCGCGAAGATCCGGATCTCGAACCGCTGGGCACGCCGAGTGGCCTGATTGAGATCTACTCGAAAACCATCGCCGATATGAACTACGACGATTGTCAGGGGCATCCGATGTGGTTTGAGAAAATCGAACGCTCCCACGGTGGGCCTGGCTCGCAAAAGTATCCGTTGCATCTGCAATCTGTGCATCCGGATTTCCGACTTCACTCGCAGTTATGTGAGTCGGAAACGCTGCGTCAGCAATATACGGTAGCGGGTAAAGAGCCAGTGTTCATTAACCCGCAGGATGCCAGCGCGCGCGGTATTCGTAACGGTGATGTGGTACGCGTGTTTAACGCTCGCGGTCAGGTGTTGGCAGGAGCAGTAGTTTCTGACCGCTATGCGCCCGGCGTGGCGCGAATTCACGAAGGGGCATGGTACGATCCAGATAAAGGTGGCGAGCCTGGTGCGCTGTGCAAATACGGTAACCCCAACGTGTTGACCATCGACATCGGTACTTCGCAGCTGGCGCAGGCGACCAGTGCGCACACTACGCTGGTGGAAATTGAGAAGTACAACGGAACAGTGGAGCAGGTGACGGCGTTTAACGGCCCCGTGGAGATGGTGGCGCAGTGCGAATATGTTCCCGCGTCGCAGGTGAAATCATGACCACGCTGACAGCACAACAGATTGCCTGTGTTTACGCCTGGCTGGCGCAGTTGTTCTCCCGTGAACTGGACGATGAACAACTGACGCAAATCGCCAGTGCGCAGATGTCTGAATGGTTTTCTTTGCTGAAAAGCGAACCGCCGTTAGCTGCGGCGGTGAACGAACTGGAAGCTAAAATCGCCGCATTGACGGTTCGTGACGACGCCCGTCTGGAACTCGCCGCTGACTTTTGCGGCCTGTTTCTGATGACCGACAGACAAGCGGCGCTGCCTTATGCATCGGCCTACAAACAGGACGAGCAAGAGATTAAACGCTTGTTAGTTGAGGCGGGGATGGAAACCAGTGGCAATTTCAACGAACCGTCAGATCATCTGGCGATCTATCTGGAGTTGTTAAGTCATCTGCATTTTTCACTGGGAGAGGGGACTGTTCCTGCGCGAAGAATCGACTGTTTGCGGCAAAAAACGCTAACGGCACTGTGGCAATGGTTACCTGAGTTTGCTGCGCGTTGCCGTCAGTATGATAGCTTTGGTTTTTACGCGGCACTAAGCCAGTTGTTGCTTGCGATAATCAATAGAGATAATGCCGATTTGTAAGCCTGATACGACGCGTTAAGCGTCGCATCAGGCATTATGGCAGAGCCGCCGGATGCGGCGTGAACGCCTATCCGGCCTACGGGAACAGTGCCCATCGTAGGCCTGATAAGACGCGTTAAGCGTCGCATCAGGCAACAAACTCACGGATGAGCCACAAACCGGGAAAGCCGCTGGCGCAGCAGGCGGTTTTCCTGCCTCAGGTGCGCAATATCATCCATTAACGTCAGTGCCACCGCGATCCCCGGCCAGTCCAGCGCCAGTTCCTGACGCAGACGTACCGCGCGTTGCACCACAATGGCGGCATGGTCGTCAAATACCCAGGTTGTTTCCTGGATCTCACGCGGTTCAACCACCCCCAAACCGACAATTTCATTCAACTCCTCTTCAGAGATGCCGGTATGCAGGCAAAATTCGGTAATGGTAAAAGTCACCGTAACATTAGCCATCATGCTTTCCCCCAATCTTTACGTGGATCAAAAGACGACTGGGCGTCTGCCAGTTGTTGCCACAGCGCGGTAGTGTTCTCATCCGGTTTCGGTGGCATGACGATTTTCAGCACTGCATACAGGTCGCCGGTCTGTTTTTTGCTCACCAGACCTTTGCCTTTAACGCGTAATCGTTGCCCGGCCTGACTGCCTGGCGGGATAGTCAGCAAAATGCTTTCTTTCAGTGTTGGAATGGTGACTTTAGCACCCAGCGCCGCTTCCCACGGGCTAACCGGCACCACAATTTCCAGATCCTGGCCGACAATATCAAACAGCGGATGTGGCGCAATATGAATCACCAGCCACAAATCGCCATTTGGGCCGCCGTTTTCGCCCGGCGTCCCCTGGCCTTTCAGACGGATGCGTTGACCATTGCCGACGCCCGCCGGGATCTTCACATTCAGCGTTTTCGGGATTTCCTGCTCGATCATGCCAAAGGCGTTATAAACCGGCAGGTTATAGCTGATGGTACGCTTATGCTCAGTAAGCGTTTCTTCGAGGAATACCGCCACTTCGATTTCAATATCGTGGCCGCGTGTGGCGGGGCGTTGACGGCTCTGGCGGGCATGCTGACCGAAAATTGACGAGAAGATATCGTCAAAATCTTCGGCGTTAAAACTCTGACCGTCGCCATGCTGGAACTGACGGCTAAATTGCGGATCGTTGCGATGTTGCCACATCTGATCATACTCAGCGCGACGTTGCTCATCACTCAACACTTCCCACGCTTCAGCGACCTCTTTGAAGCGGGCTTCGGCATCCGGTTCTTTGCTGACATCAGGATGGTATTTACGGGCCAGTCGACGATAGGCGGTCTTGATTGTCTTGAGATCGTCCGTCGGTTTCACGCCCATGATGGCGTAATAATCCTTTAATTCCATAGCGTTATCTCGCGTAAATCAATACAGACAAAGGGAAACCCCTGATAAGGTATCAGTGTTAAGTGTAGGGGAAATCAGAAAAAATCGTAGGCCAGAGACAACAACATAACTAAAAATGATATTTTCAGCCTGAATGTTGGCAGGTGAAAGAGGGGATGTTTAACCTTCAGGGATGCCCCATGACTATCTTGCCAGGGGGCAGAAAATGGGTACTTATCCCGCTTTTACCGCAGTGACCATCACTTCAACCAGAATCTCCGGGCGGGCCATCTCCGCTTGTACGGCAGCACGTGCCGGGCTATATCCTTCTGGCATCCAGCTAACCCATACGTCGTTGAACTCGGCAAAATCGCGGCTGATATCTTTTAACCATATCTGAGCAGACAAGAGATGAAATTTATCACTGCCAGCTTTAGCAAGTAATGCGTCGATTTTCTCCAGCACTTCGCGCGTTTGTTGCGCGATGGACGGAGTATTGCTCTTCGGTGTCTGACCGGAGAGAAAAACAAGATTGCCATATTCCACACTGGCGGCAAGACGCGGTTGTGGGTTATTACGTTTGATATTCAAGCTGATTGGCTCCATGTCAGTCCATCAAGTGAAATTGCAGGATCTTCTCCCGACAGCAGAGCGCCTAACACCACGGCACTACCCGCCGCCAGCGTAAAGCCCAGACTGCCCTGACCAAGATTCATCCATAGATTTTGATACTTCGCCCGTCCTAATAGCGGCGGACCCGCAGGGGTGGATGGACGCATACCCGTCCATAATTCGGCCTCATCGATACCTTGCAGTTGCGGAAAACTGGCAGCTACGATCTGTTTTAAGGCGCCAATGCGTTCAGAGCGCAGTTCAGTACCGTCATAGCCAATATCGACCATGGCGGCGATGCGCAACCGGTCACCGAGCCGGGCATAGACAATTTTATGACCATAGTCGGTGACACTGATTTGTGGTGCGATCCCCATTTTTTGTGGGAAGGGGAGCGTCAGACTGTAGCCTTTCAGACCACAGAGCGGTACGTGAGTCCCGGTTCCGGCAAGCAAATGCGTGCTGCCATTACCGGCGGCAACGACATAATCATCCGCAACCAGCGTTCCAGTGCGGGTGGTAATAGACTCAATGCGCTCACCTTTATTGTTCAACTGCAAAACTTCGCAATCGGTCTGTAGCGAAAAATTCGCACTGGCATTAAGTTTGGCAAGTAATGCCTGACAGAACTTATAGCAGTCCGCCGTTTCATCGCCGGGGGAGTAAATACCACCGCACAGGGAATGACCAATATGTTTTAGTGCTGGTTCAAGATGAACACACTCTTCGCGTGATAAAGTCTGTTGAAATTGCGGATCAATGCCTTTTGCTGCTTTGGCTAAATCTTGCTGGCGGCGATGAATAATCAGTTTGCCAGAACGGCGCCAGTGAAAATCATCAAGATTATCCTCCAGCAGCCACTCTTCCATGACCTGACGACTTAACAGTGATAAGCGTAAAATATGGTCGCCATTGAGTTTATTTGTCCGGCTATTACAGGACATTAAAAACGCCAGCAACCAGCGCCACTGGCTAAATGACATGCGCAAACGCATATTCAGAGGGGAGTCACTTTTCCCCATCCACTTAAGCCCCTGCATCGGTACGCCTTTATCCGCCAGAGGGGCCACGTAGCGATAGCTGAGTTGCCCGCCATTAGCGAAACTGGTGGCGACGCCTGCCTGACCGTTGCGTTCTAACAATTGCACCTGATGGCCCTGTTTTACCAGAACCCATGCTGTCGCCAGACCAATTACCCCGCCGCCAATAACTACAATGCGTTTTTTCATCACCTGAGATATCCACCGCTAATAAATGCGTTGGGGGTATGTCAAAACATTTAGGCCTGAGGAGCAATTGACTTTTTATTTTCAGGGTATAACTCAAGGTTAATGGCTCGCAGTTGCTGACGTAATTGCTGACAGAGGAAATCGACAAATTTTTGTGTAATAGGGCTAAGCGAAACATCGGCACGGCGTAGTAAGCAAAGATCAATTTTTATTGGTGGTTCGATGGAGTGAATTGTCTCTGCCGGGAGGTTATGACGGGCAGAGAAAATATCGGTAATACTGCATCCCATTCCTCGTTTTACAAATTCAGTCGCCATGTAATATGTCTGGACATTCAGGCGCGTCGTCAAAAAATCACGCCGTTTGGCTATTGCATCGGAAAGGGAATAGGGGCCGGGAGAAATCCAGCGTTGTTGGTCAATCTTGTCTATTTCTACCGCGCCCTGTCGATAGTCCCGGTCGATATAAACCAGCGGAACTTCGGCTATCAGCGTCGTCATAATCTCCCCCTGTTGAATCGGCTGTAGCGTCAGAGCCAGATCAATCTCACGCAGATCAAGCTTTTTAACCAACGTTTCGGTGTGCTCTGTCGTCAGTGTCATTACCAGATTCGCATTCTGCTGGTAAAACGCGGTGACTATTTCTGGCACCAGACTTAACCCCAGACTTGGCAGGCATCCCAGGGCTATTTTGGCTCGCGGATCTCGCGTCAGGTTATCGGCCAGCAGTCGCAGGTTATCGAGTTCGTGATAAATCGACTGCGCTTTTTCAAAAAGTGTGATCGCTTCGCTGGTTGGAAGAAGCTTGCCACGAACTCGCTGAAAGAGCTGAAAACCGAGTTTTTGTTCAGCGTTTTTTAACGCTTTACTGGCAGCCGGCTGGGAAATATTCAGCGATTCCGCAGCCCGGGAAAGTGTCCCGCATGTCATCACGGCATAGAAGATTTCCAGGTGGCGCAGTTTCATTAAGAGTTAACCCAGAGTTATAGACGATAGATAAAAAGTCATTTCATGGTAACACCAAGTTAACATAAATTTAATCTGTAACGCCTGTTCTGGTAACAATGCGTTATTTGCCCACCTAAAGGGGTTAATTACGAACTCAGAATAATACCTGTAGTACCCGGACAAACCCTCAGTGCATTTTGCTAACAATAATAACGAGGGGGGATATTTTCTGAGCTGTCCAAATACATCGGCTGATATTGATGGTCGATTCGATGGGGTTAAGGAGTTATATGAGTGACTCAATGCTCGCTGGTGGTTCGCTAACCAGACAAAATATCACCAAAAAGAATGTCATTATTGGTTTACTGTTGGTTGTTTTTTTACTGACAGCGTTCTGGTGTCAGGGGCGTCCAGGTAATGAACTCGGACTGCTTGGTTTTACACCGCTGGTAGCGTTAGCGGTGCTCTCGTTGATAGGCGTCGATATTGTTCTGGCAGTTATTTCATCGATTATTATTGCGATGATAATGACCTCCACCGGCTTACCAGAAATGGGCACCATGCTGGCAAAATCGACGGGATCGTTTATCGCCACTGTAGGTCTGATCATCATGCTTGGTGCCGGTGTCGGGGAAGTGGCAACACGTACCGGAGCCGCCGTTGAACTGGTCAAATTTGTGGTACATCGTATCGGGCTTTCCAGCCAGACGCGGGTCAAATTTGGCATCGTTGTATCTTCCATTCTCATCTGTGGCGCGCTGGGCACTATGGCAGGCGGTAATGCCATTATTGTCGCGGTGATTATTCCTGTGGCGGCGGCAGTACGGCTGACACCGCCTACGGTGGCTGCACTGATGATGACGGCGGGGTCCGTGGGATTGTTTACCGGGCCATTTACCCCCAGTACCGTGACGATTTTACAACTCGGCGGCCTGACTTATCCGCAATACCTGATGTACGTTGGATTACCAATGAGCGCCGTGACGTTATTCGCTGGCTGGATCATGGCCGGGCGAATTCAGAAGATGACGGAAGGAAAATTACACTACGAAGTGGATCTCTCTGAGAAAACTCAGGAAGAAGAGGAACCCGCCCGCGTTCGCCGTCGCAAGCTCAGCGCGCTGGCATTTGCCGCAACCATTATTGTTATGGCGGTTATCGGTGTAGTGATAAAAGCAGGTTTTAGTTTTGCCATTATCGTGATGTTACTGGTGGCTTTGTTCACTGGACTGGTGGGAGGATTAAGCCCTGCCGGGATACTGCAGGCGCTGTATAAGGGGTGTGGCAGACTGGTGTGGATGTTTCTGCTCTACTGGCTGTATAACCCGATTCTGGAACTTATGGATAGCCTGCAGGCGTATCAGGGATTGCTCGAATACACCCAACCACTGTTAACCGGGATATCTCCGGCATGGCTTTGCTTCTGTATTTTTGCCTTTAACATTATCGGTCATGTGCCAGGCGCCGCTGTTGCTCAGATGACCTTTACGCACAAAATATTTGGTCCAATGTTGATGGCTGCGGGAGTGCCGCCACAGGGGACAACGGCGGTATTGTTAGCCTCATCGCAAGTGGACTGGTTTGGGCCTTTCCCTTCATCGGATATGTTTGGTCAAATGGGGCTGGCACAATCAACTCACCTGAAATATATGCTTTATAACGGTTGGACCATTGTCATTGCCAATATCATTCTTTTTGCCGTGCTGTTTCAGGTATTAGTTTAACGATACAAACCAGGCGATAGCGCAGCGACTGTCCGCTATCGCCTGGTGCTCTGCAAGTTTCCCGCCTCGTTATCTGCTAATTTGCGAACCTGTTCCCGGAAAAAAGTCATATTTCTGTCACACTCTTTAATCATTGATAACAAAAGAGGTGTGAGGAATGAAAAAAACGCTAATCGCCGCAGCCGTGGCAGGGATGGCTTTGCTTTCTTCAAATGCTCAGGCACAGGCTGTACCGGAAGGCTATCAGCTACAGCAAGTGCTGATGATGAGTCGCCATAACTTACGTGCGCCGCTGGCAAATAATGGCAGCGTGCTTGAGCAGTCGACGCCGAATAAATGGCCGGAATGGGATGTTCCTGGCGGGCAGCTCACCACTAAAGGTGGCGTGCTGGAAGTGTATATGGGTCATTACATGCGTGAGTGGCTGGCAGAGCAGGGGATGGTAAAGTCGGGTGAATGCCCGCCGCCGGACACCGTTTATGCCTACGCAAACAGCCTGCAACGGACCGTCGCTACCGCGCAGTTCTTTATTACCGGCGCATTCCCTGGATGTGATATTCCTGTTCATCACCAGGAAAAAATGGGCACCATGGACCCAACCTTTAACCCGGTAATCACCGATGATTCCGCCGCATTCAGTGAGCAGGCGGTGGCGGCAATGGAGAAAGAGTTCAGCAAACTACAACTGATGGACAGCTATCAGCTACTGGAAAAAATCGTTAACTATAAAGACTCTCCAGCCTGTAAAGAGAAGCAGCAATGTTCGCTGGTGGATGGCAAAAATACTTTCAGTGCGAAGTATCAACAAGAGCCGGGCGTTTCTGGACCGTTGAAAGTCGGCAACTCGCTGGTGGATGCTTTCACTTTGCAATACTACGAAGGTTTCCCGATGGATCAGGTGGCGTGGGGGGAAATTAAATCTGACCAACAGTGGAAGGTGTTGTCGAAGCTGAAAAACGGCTACCAGGACAGCCTGTTTACCTCACCGGAAGTAGCGCGCAATGTTGCGAAACCGCTGGTCAGTTATATCGACAAAGCCCTGGTCACCGATCGCGCCAGCGCACCGAAAATCACTGTGTTGGTAGGGCATGACTCTAATATTGCCTCGCTGCTCACCGCGCTGGATTTTAAACCCTATCAGTTGCATGACCAGAACGAACGCACGCCAATTGGCGGCAAAATCGTTTTCCAGCGTTGGCATGACAGCAAAGCCAATCGTGATTTGATGAAGATCGAGTATGTATACCAGAGCGCGGAACAGTTACGTAATGCCGATGCGTTAACGTTGCAGGCTCCGGCTCAGCGGGTGACGCTGGAATTAAGCGGTTGCCCGATAGATGCTAATGGTTTTTGTCCGATGGATAAGTTTGATAGCGTGTTGAATGAAGCGGTGAAATAACAGAAAACTCCCCCGTCAGCTGCGGGGGAGTCACTGGTTAAACGTTTTTACGTTCGATGGTCTGTTCGCCCCAAAAAAGCGAATCTTTATCGGTTTTGGCAAAGGCTTTGACTAACACTTCATCGCTACCTTCTTCCCAAATTTTTTCCGCCATTTTCTCATCGTACCCGGCGACTTCAAAAATGGCCTCGGCTATTTCCGGTGACGTGTTGCGCAGAGATGCCCATTCACCCACGTGATGAGCTTTCGCTTCTTGAGTTGGCATGTGTATCCTCCTGTTGAAGATTAGCCATTAAGTTTGACTGCCAGACCAGCAACATATTCCCCCTGGTAACGTGCGATAGACAACTCTTCCTGACTGGGCTGGCGCGAACCGTCACCGCCTGCAATGGTGGTCGCGCCATAAGGCGTTCCGCCGCGAACCTGCGAGACGTCAAATAACTCTTGTGCTGCGTAGCCAATAGGGACAATCACCATGCCGTGATGTGCAAGGGTCGTCCAGGTTGAAGTGATAGTTTGTTCCTGACCGCCGCCGGTGCCGGTCGAACTAAAGACGCTTGCCAGTTTGCCGTACAGAGCGCCGGA
The DNA here is from genome assembly GCF_002965965.1 of Escherichia sp. MOD1-EC5495. Classification (NCBI taxonomy): domain Bacteria; kingdom Pseudomonadati; phylum Pseudomonadota; class Gammaproteobacteria; order Enterobacterales; family Enterobacteriaceae; genus Escherichia; species Escherichia sp. MOD1-EC5495. The sequence continues at coordinate 126,820 of NZ_PTRI01000003.1, read as the reverse complement.
AGCCCACAGGCCGCCAGTCTGATCCAGGAAAGTACGCATCTGGCCTGACATATTGCCAAAACGGGTTGGTGTACCAAAAATAATCGCGTCGTAATCGGCCAGTTCTTGCGGGGTTGCAACGGGCGCAGTTTGCGTTTTACCGCCTGCTTTTTCGAATAATTGCGGCTGCATGGTTTCCGGTACACGCTTAACGACAACTTCTGCGCCATCGACTTTGCTTGCGCCTTCGGCGACTGCTCGCGCCATCGTTTCGATATGTCCGTACATGGAATAATAAAGCACCAGAACTTTAGCCATTTCTAACCACTCCTCGTGTTATCTCTATTCCGTAGCGATTCGCTACCACTCATTTAAAGATAAGACGTCCTATTCAGAGTGCAAATTTCACAACCACTTATTTGATTTATAACAATTTTCACAAGCATGTAATTTTGTCGCAAAATGATACATTTTTATCCCATAGCGTTTTTTTAATCATAAGAGCGGCTTATGGCTGATTACCGGAAATGATATCTATTCTCGCTAAGAAGCTGTTGCAGGATATTACCAAACGCAGGCTTACCCGCGTCAGTTCACTAAGCTTAGTCCCACGTAGCGAAAATATGGCACCCGCCATACGCCGCGTTAATCCTGGGCACTATGATGACGGAGGTCAGTAATGGCAAACCATCGAGGCGGTTCCGGCAATTTTGCAGAAGACCGCGAAAGAGCATCAGAAGCAGGTAAAAAAGGTGGACAGCACAGCGGGGGGAATTTCAAAAATGACCCGCAGCGCGCATCTGAAGCAGGAAAAAAAGGGGGCAAAAGCAGTCACGGCAAAAGCAACAACTAGCCGGGCTACTCTATGACGAATGCGTTTTGTCTGACGCCCGTCAATACGCCACTGCCGCCGGTAATTCCGGCGGTTTTTCGTTCTGGTACTCTTCTTAATATCCTTGTGTTAATACCTTTCTCGCTCATTTCACCATTATTCATTTGTACCGTGAATGTTGATGGTCGAGGCATCGTGCTGATTTTGCTATCCTGTTGCCAGTCTACAAGAGGGGTGAGCGCATGACGCAGGGCGCAGTGAAAACAACGGGTAAACGTTCGCGTGCAGTGAGTGCGAAGAAAAAAGCGATTCTTGGTGCGGCGCTGGACACTTTTTCACAATTCGGTTTTCACGGCACAAGGCTGGAACAGATCGCAGAGTTGGCGGGCGTGTCAAAAACCAATCTGCTGTATTACTTCCCGTCGAAAGAGGCGCTGTATATTGCCGTGCTGCGGCAAATTCTCGATATCTGGCTGGCACCGTTAAAAGCGTTTCGTGAAGATTTTTCCCCGCTGGCGGCGATCAAAGAGTACATCCGTCTGAAGCTGGAAGTTTCCCGTGATTATCCGCAGGCTTCGCGCCTGTTCTGTATGGAGATGCTGGCGGGCGCGCCGCTGTTAATGGATGAGCTGACGGGGGATTTGAAGGCGTTAATTGATGAGAAATCGGCGCTGATTGCCGGTTGGGTCAAAAGCGGAAAACTCGCGCCGATTGACCCGCAGCATCTGATTTTTATGATTTGGGCTTCCACCCAACATTATGCCGATTTCGCTCCCCAGGTGGAGGCGGTGACAGGCGCCACGTTGCGCGATGAGGTGTTTTTCAATCAAACGGTTGAAAACGTGCAGCGGATTATTATTGAAGGGATTCGACCACGTTAATGATTGCCGGAGGAGGTTGCAACATCCTCCGGCAAGCTCTTAACCGATCGTCATTAAACTGGCGTTACCGCCGGCGGCAGCGGTATTCACACTCAGCGAACGTTCGATATACAGCCGTTCCAGAAGGATATTGCTTTCGCCACGGGCAAAACCCTGCACCGAAACAATCGCACCGTCACGCGCGGCAACCGCTTCACACAGTGCACGAAGCTGATCCGAATCACCGTGGAAGATCACCGCATCAAACGGTTGAGCGGTAATATTTTCCGCTTTCGCCAGTTGAATACGTTCGCTGACTGCCGATGGCAATGCCTTCACTAACTGACGATGCAGTGCGTCATCCGTCCACAGCACCCGGCTGCCAACGGCCAACACGGCGGCAAGCTGAGTTAATGCATCCTGTTCATCATCCGCAATACATAACACGCGCTCACGCGGCAGCAGCGTCCAGGTGTTGCGTTCACCCGTCGGCCCTGGCAGCAATCGCTGTGTTCCTGCCTGCGCCAGCTCACCATATTGCGCACATAACGTCTGCAATTCTGTCCGGTTTGCAGCCCATTCCCGTAGTGCATTCAGTGGCTGGATCAATGCGGCTTTCAACTGCGCATCGACCGGATACTCTGCATCCTGACGCGCGAGCGTCACCGCCAGCGCGCTTTCCGGGCGATTCGCCAGCAGACGGTAGAGATAGAGCGGACCGCCTGCTTTCGGACCTGTACCGGACAACCCTTCGCCGCCGAACGGCTGCACACCAACCACTGCGCCAACCATATTACGGTTAACATACAGGTTACCGACATGCGCCGAGCCAGTGACCTGGGCAATGGTTTCATCAATACGCGTATGGACACCGAGCGTCAGACCATAACCGGAAGCGTTAATCTGCTCGATCAGCTCCGGCAATTGATTACGGTTGTAGCGCACCACATGCAGCACCGGACCAAAGACCTCTTTTTGCAATTCGGCAAAGTCATCCAGTTCGATCAGCGTCGGAGCAACAAAAGTGCCGCTTTGCCATTCACGGGCATCTTCGCTGTTTTCCCGCACCGCCTGGAACACCGGACGGCCTTTGCCGCGCATAGTCTGAATATGACGCTCAATATTGGTTTTCGCTTCGCTATCAATTACCGGCCCGATATCGGTGGTCAGGCGACCCGGATTACCCATCCGGCACTCAGCCATTGCGCCGCGCAGCATTTTCAGCGTGTGGTCGGCAATTTCATCTTGCAGGCACAGCACACGCAGTGCCGAACAACGTTGACCTGCACTGTCGAACGCCGAGGCCAGCACATCTATTACGACTTGTTCGGTCAGTGCTGAAGAATCGACAATCATCGCGTTCATGCCGCCGGTTTCAGCGATGAGCGGAATAGGGCGACCCTGAGCGTCCAGGCGGCTGGCGATATTGCGTTGCAGTAACGTAGCGACTTCGGTTGATCCGGTAAACATCACCCCGCGCACGCGATCATCACCCGTCAGTTGCGCGCCCACGGTTTCACCCCGACCTGGCAGCAATTGCACCACGCCTGGCGGTACACCCGCTTCCAGCAAAATGGCGATCCCTTGCGCGGCAATCAGCGGCGTTTGTTCTGCCGGTTTTGCCAGTACGCTGTTACCTGCCGCCAGTGCGGCGGCGATCTGCCCGGTGAAAATCGCCAGCGGGAAGTTCCACGGGCTGATACACACCACTGGCCCTAATGGACGATGAGTTTCGTTAGCGAAATCGTCCCGCACCTGTCCGGCGTAGTAGTGGAGAAAATCGACAGCTTCGCGCACTTCGGCGATGGCGTTACTGAAGGTTTTCCCGGCTTCACGCACCAGAATACCAATCAGTTGCTGCATCTGGCTTTCCATCAGCACGGCAGCTCGATGCAAAATCGCCGCGCGTTCAGCCGGAGGAGTGGCAAACCAGATTGGCGCATTATTAACCGCATTTTCCAGTGCCTGTTCCACTTCACGCGGCGTGGCTTCACGCACATAACCCACAATATCTTTCGGTTCCGCAGGGTTAATAACGGGTGACATCTCACCTGCCGCTACCGGTTGTTCCAGCATTGGCAAGGCCTGCCATTTTTGCAGTGCACTGTTGAGCAGGGCAGAGGAGAGCGATGCCAGACGGTGTTCGTTGGCGAGATCTAACCCTGCCGAGTTGTCGCGCCCCTGACCGTAAAGATCGCGCGGCAGCGGAATTTTCGGATGCGGTAGCCCTGTTTGCCCTTCCTGTTGCGCCATTTTTTCTACGGCAGTGACCGGATCGGCGACCAGTTCATCCAGTGGCAAAGAGGTGTCGGCAATACGGTTAACAAACGAGGTGTTTGCACCGTTTTCCAGCAGGCGGCGCACCAGATACGCCAGCAGCGTTTCATGTGTGCCAACCGGGGCATAAATACGACACGGACGGTTAAGTTTGCCGTCGGCAACTTTCCCGGTGACCTGCTCATACAGTGGCTCGCCCATACCATGCAGGCACTGGAACTCGTACTGACCCGGATAGTAGTTTTGACCCGCCAGTTGATAAATTGCCGCCAGCGTATGGGCGTTGTGCGTCGCGAACTGCGGGTAGATTAGATTTGGCACTGCCAGCAGCTTTTTCGCACAGGCAAGATAAGAAACGTCGGTATACACCTTGCGGGTATAAACCGGATAACCTTCAAGGCCGTCCATCTGTGCACGCTTGATTTCACTATCCCAGTACGCGCCTTTCACCAGGCGAATCATCAGACGGCGACGGCTGCGGGTGGCGAGATCAATCAGGTAATCGATCACCAACGGGCAGCGTTTTTGATAAGCCTGAATAACAAAACCGATGCCGTTCCAGCCTGCCAGTTCCGGCTCGAAACAGAGTTTTTCCAACAGATCGAGGGAGATCTCCAGACGATCGGCCTCTTCGGCATCGATGTTAATACCAATATCGTACTGACGCGCCAGCAGGGTGAGTGATTTCAGACGTGGGTAAAGCTCTTCCATTACCCGGTCATACTGGGCGCGGCTGTAACGCGGATGCAGCGCCGACAGCTTGATTGAAATGCCTGGCCCTTCATAGATGCCACGACCGTTGGATGCTTTGCCAATGGCGTGAATCGCCTGCTGATAGGACACCATATACGCCTGCGCATCTGCGGCGGTCAGCGCGGCTTCGCCGAGCATATCGTAAGAGTAACGGAAACCTTTCTCTTCCAGCTTGCGGGCATTGGCTAATGCTTCCGCGATGGTTTCGCCAGTGACAAACTGTTCGCCCATCAGGCGCATCGCCATATCCACACCTTTGCGGATCAGCGGTTCACCGCTCTTACCGATAATGCGATTTAGCGAACGGGAGAGGCTGGCTTCGTTATGGGTAGAAACCAGTTTGCCGGTAAACAGCAGCCCCCAGGTGGCGGCATTAACAAACAAAGACGGGCTACGACCAATGTGTGACTGCCAGTTACCATTGCTGATTTTGTCGCGAATTAACGCATCACGGGTGGCTTTGTCGGGAATACGTAGCAACGCTTCCGCCAGACACATCAGCGCCACGCCTTCCTGCGATGACAGTGAAAACTCCTGCAATAATCCCTGAACCATGCCTGCGCGACCACTGGCGTTTTTTTGATTACGCAGTTTATCTGCCAGTTGATATGCCAGTTTGTGCGCCTGTTCCGCAATCGGCTGCGGCAGGCGAGCTTGTTCCAGCAGCATAGAAACCGCTTCGGTTTCCGGGCGGCGATAGGCAGCGGTGATGGCAGCACGGGAAACTGACTGCGGCAAAATTTGCTCGGCAAAGTCGAGGAATGGCTGGTGTGGTTCCTCTGCCGGAGTCGGTGCTTCATCGCTCTCATTGGCAGCGCCAGAAAGCAGCGCAGGCAGCTCCGGCAGGGTATCGCTGTTCTCCAGTTGTTCAAGATAAGAAAAAATCGCCTGCTTAATTAACCAGTGTGGCGTGCGATCGATACGTGTCGCGGCTGACTTAATACGCTCACGCGTCGCGTCGTCCAGCTTAACCCCCATGGTGGTGGTTCCCATGCCATTACTCCTGTTGTTCTGAAAGGTGCAACTTAACGTTATTGTGAAATATCCATTATGTTGCAACTTTGTGCAACCATGTTAAATGTGACTTACGTAGCAAGCTTAAAAATGAATGAAATGTTAATAAAAGAAATCGATATGACAGGGAATAAAAAAATAACGCAGACTTTTTCTCTGCGGCAGTTAACATTTTTGAAAGGTGCAACCGCAAAAAATGTGAGGGAGTGCAACCTGATGAAAAATAGTATCGCTGGGCACTAAAATTTAATGTAAATGATGTGTTAAATCGATTGTGAATAACCAACGCTTCCGGCAGGATACGGTCGCCCTGGTAAACATAAACTCTGTTACCCCGTTCCGGTGGCAGATATAACGGCGAGTTTCGACATTGCCGATAATAATTTTTTGGAGACTTTAGATGGCTATTAGCACACCGATGTTGGTGACATTTTGTGTCTATATCTTTGGCATGATATTGATTGGGTTTATCGCCTGGCGATCAACGAAAAACTTTGACGACTATATTCTGGGCGGTCGCAGCCTTGGGCCGTTTGTAACGGCATTATCGGCGGGGGCGTCGGATATGAGCGGCTGGCTGTTAATGGGATTGCCGGGCGCAGTGTTTCTTTCCGGGATTTCCGAAAGCTGGATCGCTATTGGCCTGACATTAGGCGCGTGGATTAACTGGAAACTGGTGGCCGGGCGGTTGCGTGTGCATACCGAATACAACAATAACGCCTTAACCCTGCCGGATTATTTCACCGGGCGCTTTGAAGATAAAAGCCGTATTTTGCGCATTATCTCCGCGCTGGTTATTTTGCTGTTCTTCACCATTTATTGCGCTTCGGGCATTGTGGCAGGCGCGCGTCTGTTTGAAAGCACCTTTGGCATGAGCTACGAAACGGCTCTGTGGGCAGGTGCAGCGGCGACCATCCTTTATACCTTTATTGGCGGCTTCCTCGCGGTGAGCTGGACCGATACCGTACAGGCCAGCCTGATGATTTTTGCCCTGATCCTGACGCCGGTTATTGTAATCATTAGCGTTGGTGGGTTTGGCGACTCGCTGGAAGTGATCAAACAAAAGAGCATTGAAAACGTTGATATGCTTAAAGGGCTGAATTTTGTCGCCATTATCTCGCTGATGGGCTGGGGGCTGGGTTACTTCGGGCAGCCGCATATTCTGGCGCGTTTTATGGCGGCGGATTCTCACCACAGCATCGTCCATGCGCGTCGTATCAGTATGACCTGGATGATCCTCTGCCTTGCTGGGGCGGTGGCTGTCGGCTTCTTTGGGATTGCTTACTTTAATGATCATCCGGCGGTAGCAGGTGCGGTAAACCAGAACGCTGAACGCGTGTTTATCGAACTGGCGCAAATTCTGTTTAATCCGTGGATTGCCGGGATCCTGCTGTCGGCGATTCTGGCGGCGGTGATGTCAACCTTAAGCTGCCAACTGCTGGTGTGCTCCAGTGCGATTACCGAAGATCTGTACAAAGCATTTCTGCGTAAACATGCCAGCCAGAAAGAACTGGTGTGGGTAGGGCGTGTTATGGTGCTGGTGGTGGCGCTGGTGGCCATTGCGTTGGCAGCGAACCCGGAAAACCGCGTGCTGGGGCTGGTGAGCTACGCGTGGGCAGGCTTTGGCGCGGCGTTTGGTCCGGTGGTGCTGTTCTCGGTGATGTGGTCACGCATGACGCGCAACGGCGCGCTGGCGGGGATGATCATCGGTGCGCTGACGGTTATCGTCTGGAAACAGTTCGGCTGGCTGGGTCTGTACGAAATTATTCCGGGCTTTATCTTCGGCAGCATTGGGATTGTGGTGTTTAGTTTGCTGGGTAAAGCGCCGTCAGCGGCGATGCAAAAACGCTTTGCCGAAGCAGATGCGCACTATCATTCGGCGCCACCGTCACGGTTGCAGGAAGGTTAAGGGAAGGCGTTTTACCGAAAATTCCACGTCATAATGGGAAGCAGACAGAGGGCAATCAGTGATTGCCCTCTGTGTTTTCTCTCAAAATATTTTTACATTTCCTCATCATTATCACTACATTCCGCTTGTATTTTTCTTTACCGTAATGATAATCGCTATCACTGCGATTTACTTTTCTTTGCATAGATTGACTCAGAAAAACGTTTAAGGGTGGGTGGCATGTTTGTTCCGTTTCTCATTATGTTGCGCGAAGGACTTGAAGCCGCGCTGATTGTCAGTTTGATTGCCAGCTATCTTAAGCGCACCCAGCGAGGCCGATGGATTGGTGTGATGTGGATTGGCGTGTTGCTTGCCGCTGCGTTGTGCCTGGGTTTGGGTATCTTCATTAATGAAACCACCGGCGAATTCCCGCAAAAAGAGCAGGAGCTGTTTGAAGGGATCGTGGCGGTGATCGCCGTGGTGATCCTCACCTGGATGGTTTTCTGGATGCGCAAGGTGTCGCGCAACGTCAAAGTGCAACTGGAGCAGGCGGTCGATAGCGCATTGCAGCGCGGGAATCATCACGGCTGGGCGCTGGTGATGATGGTCTTTTTTGCCGTTGCACGGGAAGGGCTGGAGTCGGTCTTTTTCCTGCTGGCGGCATTTCAGCAAGATGTCGGGATCTGGCCGCCGCTCGGTGCAATGCTTGGCCTCGCCACGGCCGTGGTGCTTGGTTTCCTGCTCTACTGGGGCGGTATTCGCCTCAATCTTGGCGCATTTTTCAAATGGACCAGCCTGTTTATTCTCTTCGTCGCCGCAGGGCTGGCAGCAGGTGCCATTCGCGCATTTCATGAAGCCGGATTGTGGAACCACTTTCAGGAAATCGCCTTCGATATGAGCGCGGTGCTCTCAACTCACTCGCTGTTCGGCACGCTGATGGAAGGTATTTTTGGGTATCAGGAAGCGCCGAGCGTCAGCGAAGTCGCCGTCTGGTTTATTTATCTCATCCCGGCGCTGGTGGCGTTTGCTCTGCCGCCACGTGCAGGAACGACAGCGTCTCGCTCCGCGTAACAAATACGACGCAAACTCTTGCTTAGTTACAACATACTTTAAAGGGATAGTCTCGTCATGACCATTAACTTCCGCCGTAGCGCACTGCAATTAAGCGTGGCTGCGCTGTTCTCTTCTGCTTTTATGGCTAGCGCCGCTGATGTTCCGCAGGTCAAAGTAACCGTGACGGATAAGCAGTGCGAACCAATGACTATTACGGTTAACGCCGGGAAAACGCAGTTTATCATTCAGAACCACAGTCAGAAGGCGCTGGAGTGGGAGATCCTCAAAGGCGTGATGGTGGTGGAAGAGCGGGAAAATATCGCCCCTGGTTTTAGCCAGAAAATGACGGCGAATTTACAGCCTGGTGAATACGATATGACCTGCGGTCTGCTGACTAACCCGAAAGGGAAGTTGATCGTCAAAGGCGAGGCGACGGCGGATGCGGCGCAAAGTGATGCACTGTTAAGCCTCGGCGGTGCAATTACCGCATATAAGACGTATGTCATGGCGGAAACTACGCAGCTGGTGACCGACACTAAAGCCTTTACCGACGCCATTAAAGCGGGCGATATCGAAAAAGCGAAAGCACTGTATGCGCCGACGCGCCAGCACTATGAGCGCATTGAACCGATCGCTGAACTGTTCTCCGATCTGGATGGCAGCATTGACGCCCGTGAGGATGATTACGAGCAAAAAGCCGCCGACCCGAAATTCACCGGTTTCCACCGTCTGGAAAAAGCCTTGTTTGGCGACAACACCACCAAAGGAATGGATCAGTACGCTGACCAGCTTTATACCGATGTGGTCGATTTGCATAAACGCATCAGTGAACTGGCTTTCCCACCTTCAAAAGTGGTCGGCGGCGCAGCCGGACTGATTGAGGAAGTGGCAGCCAGCAAAATCAGTGGTGAAGAAGATCGTTACAGCCACACCGATCTGTGGGACTTCCAGGCCAACGTTGAAGGCTCGCAGAAAATTGTCGATCTGCTGCGTCCACAATTGAAAAAAGCTAACCCGGAACTGTTAACAAAAGTCGATACCAACTTCAAAAAGGTCGATACCATTCTGGCGAAATACCGTACCAAAGACGGTTTTGAAACCTACGACAAGCTGACCGATGCCGACCGGAACGCACTGAAAGGCCCGATTACCGCGCTGGCGGAAGATCTGGCGCAACTTCGTGGTGTGCTGGGGCTGGACTAAGCATTATGCAGTATGAAGATGAAAACGGCGTGAATGAACCCTCGCGCCGACGTTTACTGAAAGGGATTGGCGCGCTGGCGCTGGTGGGAAGTTGCCCGGTGGCTCATGCACAAAAAGCGCAAAGTGCACCGGGTACGCTTTCGCCGGATGCGCGCAATGAGAAACAGCCGTTTTATGGCGAACATCAGGCGGGGATTGTGACGCCACAGCAGGCCGCAATGATGCTGGTGGCGTTTGATGTACTTGCCAGTGATAAAACCGATCTTGAGCGGTTGTTTCGTTTGTTGACTCAGCGTTTTGCTTTTCTGACTCAGGGCGGAATGGCACCAGAAACGCCAAATCCGCGCCTGCCGCCACTCGATTCCGGTATTCTTGGCGGCTACATTGCGCCTGATAATCTCACCATCACGTTGTCTGTTGGTCACTCGTTGTTTGATGAGCGGTTTGGCCTTGCGCCACAGATGCCGCAAAAGTTGCAGAAGATGACGCGTTTCCCCAACGACTCGCTTGATGCAGCGTTATGTCATGGAGATGTGTTGCTACAGATTTGCGCCAATACCCAGGACACGGTGATCCACGCGCTGCGCGATATCATTAAACACACGCCGGATTTGCTCAGCGTGCGCTGGAAGCGGGAAGGGTTTATTTCCGATCATGCGGCGCGTAGTAAAGGCAAAGAGACGCCGATTAATTTGCTGGGCTTTAAAGACGGCACTGCTAATCCCGACAGCCATAATGCGAAGTTGATGCAAAAAGTGGTGTGGGTCACGGCAGATCAGCAGGAACCTGCCTGGACTATCGGTGGTAGCTACCAGGCGGTGCGGTTGATTCAGTTTCGGGTGGAATTTTGGGACAGAACGCCACTGAAAGAACAGCAGATGATTTTTGGTCGTGATAAGCAAACCGGTGCTCCGCTAGGAATGCAGCACGAGCATGATGTGCCCGATTACGCCAGCGATCCTGAAGGGAAGGTGATAGCACTGGACAGCCATATCCGGCTGGCGAATCCACGCACGCCAGAGAGTGAGTCCAGCCTGATGTTGCGCCGTGGCTACAGTTATTCACTGGGCGTCACCAACTCCGGGCAACTGGATATGGGGCTACTGTTCGTTTGCTACCAACACGATCTGGAAAAGGGCTTCCTGACAGTACAAAAAAGGCTGAACGGCGAGGCGCTGGAGGAATACGTTAAACCTATCGGTGGCGGTTATTTCTTTGCGTTGCCAGGGGTGAAGGACGCGAACGATTATCTCGGAAGCGCATTATTGCGGGTTTAATGTTTTTAGGCGGATAGGCGTTACGCCGCATCCGACGTTCGTGCGCGGATGCCTGATGCGATGCTGGCGCATCTCATCAGGCCTACAATCGGTGTAGGATCGGTAGGCAGGATAAGGCGTTACGCCGCATCCGACGTTCGTGCGCTGGTGCCTGATGCGATGCTGGCGCATCTTATCAGTTCTACAATCGGTGCCGGATCGGTAGGCAGGATAAGGCGTTTACGCCGCATCCGGCAAGCGCAAGGCACATTTTACCAGCACCGCGAATCCTGCTGAAAGCACACAGCTTTTTCCATCACTGTCATCACTCTGTCATCTTTCCAGTAGAAACTAATGTCATCAAAATGGTGTTTTATGGTTAAATATAAGTAAATTTATTGTTGCAATAAAGGCAAAAACTGTTGTACTTATTAAGTAACAGCGGTAGTTCCCGGCAGTGATAGTCAGTCACTATGGAGATCGCGGATGGTAACGTCCTGTACTGGACAATGTTTTGTTAAGCAACGCTTCACCACTCGCGGAGAGTTCTCCTCCGGTAGTCATCTCGTCACTCTGTATTTTTACCCACTTCCTTTCTTTATTCGTGTTACCGACGCCTTTAACGGTGCGCGTAGCCGTTTTCGGTGTTATCTCCAAAAGCAAACTATGGCTTACAAGGAAGCCAACCCTCTGATGTTCGTGCGCATAATCGCGCTGCCAACGGCGCGTGTGATGAATACAAACAACTCAAGGTGCTCTCCATGGGAAGACAAAAAGCAGTGATCAAAGCTCGTCGCGAGGCAAAACGTGTGCTGAGACGGGATTCGCGCAGCCATAAACAGCGTGAAGAAGAATCGGTCACCTCGCTTGTGCAGATGAGCGGCGTAGAAGCCATTGGCATGGCTCGCGACAGTCGCGATACCTCGCCAATCCTCGCGCGAAATGAAGCGCAATTGCACTATCTGAAGGCTATTGAGAGTAAGCAACTGATATTCGCCACGGGCGAAGCCGGGTGTGGTAAAACCTGGATCAGTGCGGCAAAAGCGGCAGAAGCCCTGATACATAAGGATGTCGATAGAATTATCGTCACCCGTCCAGTTCTGCAAGCCGATGAAGATCTTGGCTTCTTACCTGGAGATATCGCAGAAAAGTTTGCTCCTTATTTTCGTCCGGTCTACGACGTGCTGGTTCGGCGGTTGGGCGCTTCCTTTATGCAATACTGCCTGCGACCGGAGATAGGGAAGGTCGAAATCGCGCCGTTCGCCTATATGCGTGGACGTACCTTTGAAAATGCAGTCGTCATCCTTGATGAGGCGCAGAATGTGACTGCCGCGCAAATGAAAATGTTTTTAACCCGCCTCGGGGAAAACGTGACGGTTATTGTTAACGGAGATATTACACAGTGCGATTTACCTCGCGGTGTGCGCTCCGGATTATGTGACGCGCTGGAACGTTTCGAAGAAGATGAAATGGTCGGGATTGTCCGATTTAGTAAAGAGGATTGCGTACGTTCGGCACTTTGCCAACGTACGCTACATGCCTATAGTTGAGATTTTTAATGGTACAGAGCCCTGGCGTGGAGTGCACCCCAAAAGTTGGACACTCAGCTGAGTAAGGTGCAGTCCACTTACGTACGGGCTCTTCTTAAAATATAGCGATGAGGGGGGGATTGACTCGCTTCGCTCGCCCTGCGGGCAGTCCACTCACTGCGTTCGCGGACTGTCCAACTGGCTGTCGCCAGTTGTCGAACCCCGGTCGGGGTTTCTCATCCCCCGGTGTTGTGCAATATGCGAAAAAAAAGCCCGTACTTACGTACGGGCTCTTCTTAAAATATGGCGGTGAGGGGGGGATTCGAACCCCCGATACGTTGCCGTATACACACTTTCCAGGCGTGCTCCTTCAGCCACTCGGACACCTCACCAAATTGTCGTTCCTGTCTTGCTGGAACGGGCGCTAATTTAGGGAAATCACGGCCTGAGGTCAACAAACTTTTTAAAAAAATAGCGCGTTTATTCAAACTTCAATCAATCTGCAACTTTAATAAGCAAAGTTTGCTTTTTTTACCACCAGCAGTGGATTTGTTATGCTGAGGAGCTTTATAGATCATAATGATAAGCGCGGGTAAATTCCGCAAAACCGCTTTCGGGAGTCAGTATGGATATCATTTTTTATCATCCTGTGTTCGATACCGCCTGGTGGATTGATGCGCTGGGTAAAGCTATTCCTCAGGCCAGAGTCAGAGCATGGAAAACCGGTGATAATCATCCTGCGGATTATGCTTTGGTCTGGCATCCACCTGTTGAAATGCTGGCAGGTCGTGATCTTAAGGCCGTGTTCGCATTAGGTGCCGGCGTTGATTCGATTTTGAGTAAATTACAGACATACCCTGAAATGCTGAAACCGTCTATTCCACTTTTTCGCCTGGAAGATACGGGTATGGGCGAGCAAATGCAGGAATATGCTGTCAGTCAGGTGCTCCATTGGTTCAGACGTTTTGACGATTATCGAGCGCAGCAAAATGCTTCGCTTTGGCAACCTCTGCCTGAGTATCAACGGGAAGATTTTACTATCGGCATCCTGGGGGCTGGCGTATTGGGCAGTAAAGTCGCACAGAGCTTGCAGATCTGGCGTTTTCCGCTGCGTTGCTGGAGTCGTAGCCATAAAAGCTGGCCCGGCGTACAAAGTTTTGCCGGAACTGAAGAGTTAGGAAAATTTTTGAGCCAATGCCGTGTATTAATTAATTTATTACCGAATACGCCTGAAACCGTCGGCATTATTAATCAACAATTATTAGAAAAATTACCGGATGGCGCATATCTCCTCAACCTGGCGCGTGGCGTTCATGTGGTGGAAGATGACCTGCTCGCGGCGCTGGATAGCGGTAAAGTTAAAGCGGCGATGCTGGATGTTTTTAATCGTGAACCTTTACCGCCTGAAAGCCCGCTCTGGCAACATCCACGCGTGACAATAACACCACATGTCGCAGCCATTACCCGACCCGTTGAAGCAGTGGAGTACATAGCACACACCATTACACAACTCGAAAAAGGGAAGACGGTCAGCGGACAAGTCGACCGTGTACGAGGCTACTAATAAACCATACGGATTCCTGCTATCCTTGGCGGGAATTGAATACAGGAGAGAGTTATGTATCCCGTCGACCTTCATATGCATACCGTTGCCAGTACACATGCATATAGCACATTAAGTGATTACATTGCCCAGGCCAAACAGAAAGGCATTAAACTTTTTGCAATCACCGATCATGGCCCTGATATGGAAGATGCACCGCATCACTGGCACTTTATTAATATGCGTATCTGGCCGCGAGTCGTCGATGGGGTGGGGATCCTGCGTGGCATCGAAGCCAATATCAAAAATATTGATGGTGAAATTGATTGCAGCGGCAAAATGTTTGACTCGCTGGATCTGATTATTGCTGGTTTTCATGAACCGGTTTTTGCGCCGCATGATGAAGCTACGAATACTCAGGCCATGATTGCCGCGATGGCGAGTGGGCATGTGCACGTGGTTAGCCATCCCGGAAATCCACGATATCCAATTGATTTTAAAGCTGTTGCTGAAGCTGCTGCTAAGTATCAGGTGGCGCTGGAAATCAATAACTCCTCATTCTTACATTCGCGTAAGGGCAGTGAAGATAACTGCCGTGCGGTTGCCGCTGCGGTGCGCGATGCCGGAGGTTGGGTCGCGTTAGGATCGGATTCTCATACCGCTTTTACCATGGGCGATTTTGAAGAATGCCGTAAGATCCTCGACGCAGTGGATTTTCCGGAAGAGAGAATATTGAATGTTTCGCCACGCCGTTTGCTGAATTTCCTTGAATCTCGCGGTATGGCGCCGATTGCGGAATTTGCTGATCTTTAATTGCTATTAACGGAAATAAATTAATGAACGAGTTTTCTATCCTGTGTCGTGTGCTGGGTTCGCTCTATTACCGTCAACCGCAGGATCCTTTACTGGTTCCGCTGTTTACCTTAATTCGTGAAGGGAAACTGGCGGCGAACTGGCCGCTGGAACAGGATGAATTGCTGGCGCGTTTGCAGAAAAGCTGTGATATGGCGCAAGTTTCTGCCGATTACAATGCATTATTCGTCGGTGATGAATGCGCAGTTTCACCTTATCGCAGCACCTGGGTTGAGGGAGCCACAGAAGCGGAAATCCGTACTTTCCTTTCTGAACGCGGGATGCCGTTAGCGGATACGCCAGCCGATCACATCGGTACTTTGCTGCTGGCCGCTTCCTGGCTGGAAGATCAGTCAACAGAGGATGAAAGCGAAGCTCTGGAAACACTGTTTAGCGAGTACTTGTTGCCCTGGTGCGGCGCATTTCTCGGAAAAGTAGAGGCTCATGCGACTACACCGTTCTGGCGCACCATGGCACCACTGACCCGCGATGCAATCAGCGCAATGTGGGATGAACTTGAGGAAGAATCAGAGGAGTAAATGTGATCGGAATCACTCATTACTGCAATCTATATATAGCTGTTGCATAAAATGCGTGCTCGATCTCATTCATAGTCGCGTTTTCTGCTATTATGCGCGGCATGAACATACTTCTCTCTATTGCAATCACAACAGGCATTCTCTCCGGTATCTGGGGCTGGGTGGCTGTTTCCCTTGGCTTACTTAGCTGGGCAGGTTTCCTGGGCTGCACGGCCTACTTTGCCTGTCCGCAAGGTGGGCTAAAAGGGCTGGCTATTTCCGCTGCAACACTGCTTAGCGGCGTGGTGTGGGCGATGGTTATTATTTACGGCAGTGCTCTGGCACCACATCTGGAAATTCTCGGTTATGTCATAACCGGTATTGTCGCTTTTCTGATGTGTATTCAGGCGAAACAGGTGTTGTTGTCGTTTGTTCCGGGGACGTTTATTGGCGCATGTGCGACGTTTGCCGGGCAAGGGAACTGGAAGCTGGTGCTACCTTCGCTGGCGCTTGGGCTGGTGTTTGGTTACGCAATGAAAAACAGCGGTCTTTGGCTGGCGGCGCGCAGTGCTAAGTCCGCTCACCGTGAGCAACAAGTCAAAAATAAAGCGTGAGGAGCACTCACGCTTTAGATTGAATCGTAAAGGGCCGGAATAAACTCCGGCTTTTTTATGTATCAGGATTCCGGTGGTACTGATAAGTGACGGTATTTCACCAGAATGTCATTCTGCCGCTCTGATTTATTCTGCAAATCCCACAAGCCACGGTCGATGCCGTCGTTAATCAGGAAGATAACGCCTGTTTCGATGGCGGACATTAGACAGAGCATAACCGGTTCGTTAGAGGTATAACCCACTTCCCCTTCCAGTAACCGCTGGTAGTCAATAAAGCGGAAGACACCCGCCTGGACTTCATACGAAAGGATCGTCTTACTGGTGTTCACCGAAGAGAGGATCTCACCGGTACTCACATTGACGACGCGCAGGTTCACGGCAATCTGATCAAGTTGGTATTGCGTATCTGCACCAATACCAAAATATCTCGCCCCAACACCGCCCGATTTGACGTTGCTTTCATAACCAATAATGGAGCCTTCAACCATGATATTGGCTGCGGTCAGCGATTGAAGCGGGATTCGGTTGTTTACCGCGACAGTGCCGTTTTCCTGTGCCGCACGAATAATCTTGCGTTCGTTGAGCAGGTTTTGTAAGCCCTGACGTTCCAGCGGTATAAACCAGCGAGAATCTTTCAATGCCGTGACCAGCATCGCAGTGGCGCTTTGCGGAACAGCAGTGGAGAAGTTACTCGCCGGGTAGGGTTTAAATTGCCCGGTTTCGTCCTGAATGTTGTATACCGAAACAAAGATCTTACCCGTTGGCGCTGGCAGGTGGGTCAAATCTTTGTAGCTCTGGGCACGAGGCATTAATGTCGGTCTGGCGGCTTCTTTAGGTGGGGCGGTTAAGCATCCGCTCAGCAACATGACGGCAACCAAAACAAATAAGCGCTGCATGATTATTTTCCTTATGAAGCTGGGGCTTAAAAATCGGTTGAGTTATTTTGTAAACCCGAAACCTGGATGGTCGAGGTTTGTCCTGTCTTGCGATCCGTCACATTCAACTGCAATTGACCATCGCGGTTGGCAATATCAACAATATATTCATTGGTCACCATTCTTCCTGGCTGACCCGTATTAATATTTGTCAGCAACCCACCTAAAATTTGGGACTGGATGGCTTGAGTAAAGTTATCTAACGCCGATGGCGTTTCAATACCAAAGTCATCGTCATAGCTCGGATCTTTATACGAGTTCTGCGCCTGGGCACTATTTAATAAAAAAGCACCGTTATTCGGGTTACCACCAAAGTTTGGATTGCGGAACTGGAAAGTCATATTTCCTGCCCAACTTAACGGTGAAATAAGCATGAGTAGAACTACTGCATGTTTGACACGCATTGCAGCCTCCGAACAATTTTTATTTAAAATTCATCATGCGCCAAATCGCCCGTACTCAATAACGCCTGATTTATCTGGCGACGATTTAGTGCTTCTTCAGTTTGAATCAGTGCAAAGACAACAGTTTTCTCGAAGTCTCTTTTCAATGGGAATAAAAATGTCTGGAAAATAACGTCCTGATTCACCGTTATTGTGATCCAGCTTCCCCATCGTGCACTGGGTCTTTCATTAATTGTTAAGTTACCGGTGTAGTCACTTTCCCATTTATCACTAAAGGCACGGTAAAAATCATGGCCAATAGAGGAAACGGTATGGTCAGTTAACAATCCCGGTACTTCTACTTCAACGGCGTGAACATTTCCCGCAGCGAAGAGAAGTTCTACTGCTACAATCCAGCATAAATAACGTTTCATGGCTTTATCGCCTGAGGTTATCGTTTGCCCATGAGACCGCTTGTGTTCGGTTTTTAACTGCTATCTTTTTGAAAAGATTATAAAGATGCGTTTTTACCGTGTTTTCGCTGATGAACAGCGAACGAGCAATCTCGTTATTGGAGGCGCCGATACGCAGCTTATTAAGGATCTCTTTTTCCCTATGAGTAAGGAGGGCTGATTCCGTGCTGTTATAACGATAGTTACCGGAATGTGTAATCAAGTAACTGGCAAGCTTTTGCGTAAAGTAGCATTCACCACGTAAGACGCCTTGCAACCCATTGACTACGCGTTCTTGATCCTCCATGGCGTAAAAAACACCATTGATATGCGGCCAGTTTTCAATGTCGCGGTACGGGTAATCATCTGGAGTATTTAACAACAGCGTTTTAATGTTGTTGTGTTTTCTGCTTAATGTATCCTGCCAGTAATGAATGAGCTTTTTATCTGCTTCCATCATATCCAACAGAATAATGCAGCCAGAAGATATATCGTCCAGAGAACGTTGAATATTATGCAGTTTTCCTGTGATTGCCAGCGATTGTTTTAAATGCTGCAATAACGCGGTCGCCTGCAAAGAAGGTTTAGTGATCAACAGTAATGTATGACCATGAATACTATGGACTTCATTAAACATGATGAAACCCCGCTTTTTTTATTAATCGCACACCTGACAGCTGCCTTTATAAAATAGAGGCACCAGAAGTACTGACAGATGTTGCACTGCTGTGTGTAGTAATAAATCAACCCTAAATGGGTAAAATATAAAACTAATGGATTACATCTGATTTCAATCTAGCCATTACAAATCTTAAATCAAGTGTTAAACGTGTAACAAAATGTAATCTGGAATTTTAAAATGTTAACGAAGCGTGGTTATAGAGTTTAGAATTGATAGAAAAGTTGTACATATGGCTTTTATTGCACAATTTTAAAAAGTCATACAAATGACGCTAAGTCTATAATTATGCATATAAAAATTATTTCCACATAGTTCTTTTGTCGTGTGAAAATTTCTTACTTTCGCTGATGTTGCCCTTGGACAAATTTTTGCCGTAAAAAGACGCTGTTTGTCACGGCTTGTCAAACAGACATATCGACGTAATCTTCGCGAACCATGAAGGAAGGCTGCCAGTTGATTTTTTGCTGTCAAAAAACGGTACTTTAAAAGAAAACAAAATAATTTTTGCGTAAATAACAGCGTATTTGCGAGAGTTTTAATACTTTGGTATGAACAAAAAAAGCAAAATACAACGCGCGGGTGAGTTATTAAAAATATTTCCGCAGACATACTTTCCATCGTAACGCAGCGTTAACAAAAAACGGTTTGCGTTAACAACCAAGTTGAAATGATTTAATTTCTTAAATGTACGACCAGGTCCAGGGTGACAACATGAAAAACAAATTGTTATTTGTGATGTTAACAATACTGGGTGCGCCTGGGATTGCAGCCGCAGCAGGTTATGATTTAGCTAATTCAGAATATAACTTAGCGGTAAATGAATTGAGTAAGTCTTCATTTAATCAGGCAGCCATAGTTGGTCAAGCTGGTACTAATAATAGTGCACAGTTACGGCAGGGAGGCTCAAAACTTTTGTCGGTTGTTTCGCAAGAAGGTAATAGCAACCGGGCAAAGATTGACCAGACAGGAGATTATAACCTTGCATATATTGATCAGGCGGGCAATGCCAACGATGCCAGTATTTCGCAAGGCGCATATGGTAATACTGCAATGATTATCCAGAAAGGTTCTGGTAATAAAGCAAATATTACGCAGCATGGTACTCAAAAAACGGCAATTGTAGTGCAGAGACAGTCGCAAATGGCTATTCGCGTGACACAACGTTAATTTCCATTCGACTTTTAAATCAATCCGATGGGGGTTTTACATGAAACTTTTAAAAGTAGCAGCAATTGCAGCAATCGTATTCTCCGGTAGCGCTCTGGCAGGTTCTATTCCTCAGTACGGCGGTGGCGGCGGCAACCACGGTGGTGGTGGCAATAACAGCGGCCCGAATTCAGAGCTGAATATTTACCAGTACGGTGGCGGTAACTCTGCTGTTGCATTGCAGGCTGATGCCCGCAACTCTGATCTGACTATTACCCAGCACGGCGGCGGTAACGGTGCAGACGTTGGACAAGGTTCTGATGACAGCTCAATTGAACTGACTCAGCGTGGCTTCGGTAACAGCGCCACTCTTGATCAGTGGAACGGTAAAAACTCTGAAATGACTGTTAAACAGTTCGGTGGTGGCAACGGTGCAGCAGTTGACCAGACTGCATCTAACTCCAGCGTCAACGTAACTCAGGTTGGCTTTGGTAACAACGCGACCGCTCATCAGTACTAATACAGAATTTGTATGACAGAAACAGGGCGCAAGCCCTGTTTTTTTTCGGGAGAATAGTATGAACGCGTTATTACTTCTCGCGGCGCTTTCCAGCCAGATAACCTTTAATACAACTCAGCAAGGTGACATGTACACCATTATTCCTGAAGTTACTCTGACGCAATCATGCTTGTGCCGGGTTCAGATATTGTCACTACGCGAAGGCAGCTCGGGACAAAGTCAGACGAAGCAAGAAAAGACCCTTTCATTACCCGCTAATCAACCCATTGCCTTGACGAAGTTGAGTTTAAATATTTCCCCGGACGATCGGGTGAAAATAGTTGTTACGGTTTCTGATGGACAGTCACTTCATTTATCACAACAATGGCCGCCCTCTTCAGGAAAGTCTTAATGTATTGATAGTTGAGCATAAAACGAGCCGGAAGAGAACGGTCTGATGCGAATCGACCAACCTGAAAGCATGGATAACCCCCTCAAGGATGATTAATCATTGAGGAAACAGAATAGATGTTCAGACCGTTGTTAAACTCCCTTATGCTCGGCAGCCTGGTTTTTCCTTTCTTTGCAACAGCGGAAAGCAATGCGCAAGGTGGCGTGATTCATTTTTATGGTCAAATCGTGGAACCCGCGTGTGACGTGATGCAAACGCCAGTTGAAATGACTTGTATGCAAAATGGTCCAGTACAGAGCAAAACGTATTCCAGCAAAGAGCTAATGAGTGGCAAAGTTAAAAATGCGCAAATTGCCTCAGTAAAAGTGCAGTATCTTGATGAGCAGAAAAAGCTGGCTGTGATGAACATCGAATATAACTAAGTTTCTGAACGACTCACGCTACTGACAAGAAAAATGCGATTTACCTAAAAACACTGCTGTACACTTAAGAAACAAGAGGGTGTAAGGAGGCGTTATGAAATCGCGTATTCATGTTGTGCAGGGTGATATTACTAAACTAGCCGTTGATGTTATTGTTAATGCGGCTAATCCGTCACTAATGGGGGGCGGCGGCGTTGATGGCGTTATTCATCGCGCAGCCGGCCCAGCGTTGCTGGATGCCTGTTTGAAAGTTCGCCAGCAACAGGGCGATTGCCCCACGGGACATGCAGTGATTACTCTTGCAGGCGATCTCCCCGCCAAAGCTGTTGTGCATACCGTTGGGCCTGTGTGGCGCGGTGGCGACCAAAACGAAGACCAGTTATTGCAGGATGCCTATCTCAATAGTCTACGACTGGTAGCGGCAAACGGCTATGCGACAGTGGCTTTTCCTGCCATCAGTACCGGCGTTTATGGCTACCCGCGTGCTGCAGCGGCTGAAATCGCAGTAAAAACCGTTTCAGAATTTATTACCCGTCACGCTTTACCTGAGCAGGTATACTTTGTCTGTTATGATGCAGAAAATGCCCACCTCTACGAAAGACTCCTTACCCAACAAGGAGATGAATGATTTGCCCCGGCTGGCGAGCGCGGTGCTGCCGCTGTGCTCGCAACATCCTGGGCAGTGCGGCATTTTCCCCCTGGATAAAAGTCTGGATGCGTTCGCTACACGATATCGTCTGGCAGAAATGGCGGAGCATACTCTGGATGTTCAGTATTACATCTGGCAGGACGATATGTCGGGGCGATTGCTATTTTCGGCTCTGTTAGCCGCAGCGAAGCGTGGCGTTCGCGTCCGTTTGTTGCTGGATGACAATAATACTCCCGGTCTTGATGATATTTTACGCTTGCTCGATAGTCACCCGCGTATTGAAGTTCGACTTTTTAATCCTTTCTCTTTCCGCCTGTTACGTCCGCTTGGTTATATCACCGATTTTTCCCGCCTCAATCGTCGTATGCACAATAAAAGTTTTACCATTGATGGTGTGGTGACGCTGGTGGGCGGGCGCAACGTTGGCGATGCCTATTTCGGCGCGGGAGAAGAGCCACTTTTTTCAGATTTAGATGTCCTGGCAATAGGGCCGGTTGTTGAGGACGTTGCCGATGATTTTGCCCGCTACTGGTATTGCAAATCAGTTTCACCGTTGCAACAGGTGCTGGATGTTCCCGATGGCGAAATGGCTGACCGTATTGAGCTACCTGCGTCCTGGTACAACGACACCGAGACACATCGTTATTTGCGCCAAATGGAGTTAAGTCCATTTATAAATCAACTGGTTGACGGAACGTTGCCGCTAATCTGGGCAAGAACGCGTTTATTAAGTGATGATCCGGCAAAAGGGGAGGGCAAAGCAAAACGGCATTCACTGTTACCGCAGCGCCTGTTCGATATCATGGGCTCACCCCGCGAACGTATTGATATTATCTCTTCCTATTTTGTGCCAACGCGCGCGGGTGTGGCGCAGCTTTTACGAATGGTGAGAAAAGGAGTTAGGATAGCCATCTTAACCAATTCACTTGCCGCTAACGATGTCGCTGTCGTTCATGCCGGGTATGCCCGCTGGCGAAAAAAATTGCTCCGCTATGGCGTGGAGTTGTATGAACTGAAGCCGATGCGGGAACAGAGCGGCACGTTGCACGATCGCGGTATAACCGGTAATTCCGGCGCAAGCCTTCATGCCAAAACATTCAGTGTCGATGGCAAAATAGTGTTTATCGGCTCATTCAATTTCGATCCGCGTTCAACATTGCTCAATACTGAAATGGGCTTCGTGATAGAGAGCGAAGCGCTGGCACAATTAATCGATAAACGCTTTATTCAGAGCCAGTATGATGCGGCCTGGCAGCTCCGTCTGGATCGGTGGGGACGAATCAACTGGGTCGATCGCCATGGGAAGGAGGAAATTATCCTCAAAAAAGAACCCGCCACCAGTTTCTGGAAGCGGGTTATGGTCAGACTAGCGTCAATATTGCCCGTTGAATGGTTATTGTAAGTATGGTTTAGCGAGCTGGCGCTTTGTCATTCTCGCGTTTTACGATCGGTTTGCCGGAGAACAAAAACTTCAACAACGGAATGCGTAAATGAATTTCGTACAGAATTATCGCAATCCCTACCACAAATATCAGACCGCAGAGGAAACCCAGCAGATTTGATGTGATGTGCGGAGTGATGTAAGCACCGAAAAAGAGCGTTAATGGGTGATGAACCAGATAAATAAATAGCGATGCGTTTACAAAATAGGTTACCCGCGCCGACTGAAAATTAAGCAAACGGTGGCCGAAGGAGAAGACCACATTCACCATCCACAGGCCGAGCACCATCGTGATCACTGACTCGGTTTCATACATCCAGGCATCGCCGCTGCCGTAGCGTTGATTGAGCAAATAAGCAACAAATGCCAGTGCTGCTGCGAGAGTGCATCCACGAGACGGTGTGGTAAACAAGGCCTTAAGATTAGGGAAAATGAAAGCCAGCGCACCGAGAATAAAGAACGGCATATAAAACAGCGTCTGCATGAAAATAAAATTGAACATGCCATCGCTTAATATGGGTGGATAAACGATAAATAACGTTCTTCTTATTGCTGCATAGCCAATTCCCAGACAGAAAAATAGTATCGATAGCTTAACCATCGAGAAATTTTTATTCGTTTTATCTGAATTTTCTAAATTATTTCTTATTCGTTTAAATATCCATACGCAAAGTGTCGTCATAACGACCAACACCAGTAAAAACCACAGGTGCGAAATTAATTCCCAGGCCAGCGTATTATATTTGTCATACAATGATAGCCCAGACCAGCTTTCCGCTTTGCCTTTGACATATTGCAGCATAATGAATTGCGGCAAGGTGAGCAGGGGAATAGCCGTTAACATCGGGATCCCTACACGTTCAACGCGCACTTTCCACCATTTTTTCAATGGGTAGCGTAAAAACAGCATGTAGGAAAAATATCCGGAAATAACGAAAAATACCTGCATACGGAAGGCGTGGATGAAATCGTTAAAAAGCGTCAGCCACCATGACGGTTCTGCGCTATTCACATGCCAGGTGTGGCTTGAATAGATTAAAGAAATATGAAAAGGGATCCCTAACAACATCAACCATGCGCGGATGGAGTCGAGGAAATATTCACGCTGCGCGGGTACTGGATTCATATATGGTTAACTAATCTCGGATTTTTCGTCTTATCCCTGCCGGGTAATGCCTTTAGGCTTTTGCCGTAACGACACTGACCTGCCGCATGTGGTGCCGGCTTCAAATGTGTTTTTGCGCGGCATAGCCGCAATCACTAACCAAAATGGAAGCGCCTGTAAGACGGTTGATAAATAAATTTGCTGGCAAACCCTACACGAACTCGCTCCTTCTGTCTTTAGGAGAAGCACGGAAAGTGAAAACGGTTGCAATCAGGTGCTTAATCCATGAGCCGGCACGCTGAATAATACCGGGATTCTGTTGTCGGAATGGCTGGTTATCCATTAAAATAGATCGGATCGATATAAGCACACAAAGGGGGAAGTGCTTACTTATTATGAAACATAAACTACAAATGATGAAAATGCGTTGGTTGAGTGCTGCAGTAATGTTAACCCTGTATACATCATCAAGCTGGGCCTTCAGCATTGACGATGTCGCAAAGCAAGCTCAATCCTTAGCCGGGAAAGGCTATGAGGCGCCTAAAAGTAACTTGCCCTCCGTTTTCCGCGACATGAAATACGCGGACTATCAACAGATCCAGTTTAATCATGACAAAGCATACTGGAACAATCTGAAGACCCCATTCAAGCTCGAGTTCTACCATCAGGGTATGTACTTCGACACACCGGTCAAAATAAATGAAGTCACTGCAACGGCAGTAAAAAGAATCAAATACAGCCCGGATTATTTCACTTTCGGCGAAGTTCAGCATGACAAAGACACGGTAAAAGACCTCGGTTTCGCCGGTTTTAAAGTGCTTTACCCGATCAACAGCAAAGATAAAAATGATGAAATCGTCAGTATGCTCGGGGCCAGCTATTTTCGCGTGATTGGCGCAGGTCAGGTTTACGGTCTTTCTGCCCGAGGCCTGGCAATTGATACCGCGTTGCCATCAGGTGAAGAATTCCCACGCTTTAAGGAGTTCTGGATCGAGCGTCCAAAACCGACCGACAAGCGTTTAACGATTTATGCGTTGCTTGATTCGCCGCGTGCGACAGGCGCTTATAAGTTTGTTGTTATGCCGGGACGTGACACGGTTGTTGATGTGCAATCGAAAATCTACCTGCGCGATAAAGTCGGCAAACTGGGGGTTGCACCGTTAACCAGTATGTTCCTGTTTGGGCCGAACCAGCCATCTCCGGCGAATAATTATCGTCCGGAATTGCACGACTCCAACGGTCTGTCTATCCATGCTGGTAACGGTGAGTGGATCTGGCGTCCGCTAAACAACCCGAAACATCTGGCGATCAGCAGCTTCTCGATGGAAAACCCGCAAGGCTTCGGCCTGTTGCAGCGTGGCCGCGATTTCTCCCGCTTTGAAGATCTCGACGATCGTTACGATCTCCGTCCAAGCGCGTGGGTGACACCGAAAGGGGAGTGGGGCAAAGGCAGCGTTGAGCTGGTGGAAATTCCAACCAACGATGAAACCAACGATAACATCGTTGCTTACTGGACGCCGGATCAGTTACCGGAACCAGGTAAAGAGATGAACTTTAAATACACCATTACTTTCAGCCGTGATGAAGACAAACTTCACGCGCCTGATAACGCCTGGGTGCAGCAGACGCGTCGTTCAACGGGGGATGTGAAACAGTCGAACCTGATTCGCCAGCCTGACGGCACTATCGCCTTTGTGGTCGATTTTACCGGCGCAGAGATGAAAAAACTGCCAGAGGATACTCCGGTCACTGCACAAACCAGCATTGGCGATAATGGTGAGATCGTAGAAAGCACGGTGCGTTATAACCCGGTCACCAAAGGCTGGCGTCTGGTAATGCGCGTGAAAGTGAAAGATGCCAAGAAAACCACTGAAATGCGTGCTGCCATGGTGAATGCCGATCAAACGTTGAGTGAAACCTGGAGCTACCAGTTACCTGCCAATGAATAAGACAACCGAGTACATTGACGCAATGCCCATCTCCGCAAGTGAGAAAGCGGCATTGCCGAAGACTGATATCCGCGCCGTTCATCAGGCGCTGGATGCTGAACACCGAACCTATGCGCGAGAGGATGACTCCCCGCAAGGGTCGGTAAAAGCACGTCTGGAACAAGCCTGGCCAGATTCACTCGCTGATGGACAGTTAATTCAAGACGACGAAGGGCGCGATCAGCTTAAGGCAATGCCGAAAGCAAAACGTTCTTCTATGTTCCCCGATCCGTGGCGTACTAACCCGGTTGGGCGTTTCTGGGATCGTCTGCGTGGGCGCGATGTGACGCCGCGCTATCTGGCGCGGTTGACCAAAGAAGAGCAGGAGAGCGAGCAAAAGTGGCGTACCGTCGGCACCATCCGTCGTTACATCCTGCTTCTCCTCACTCTGGCGCAAACCGTCGTCGCTACCTGGTATATGAAGACCATCCTGCCTTATCAGGGGTGGGCGCTGATTAATCCAGTTGATATGGTCGATCAGGATCTGTGGGTTTCCTTTATGCAGCTTCTGCCTTACATGCTGCAAACCGGTATTCTGATCCTCTTCGCTGTTCTTTTCTGCTGGGTGTCTGCCGGTTTCTGGACGGCGTTGATGGGCTTCCTGCAACTGCTTATTGGTCGCGATAAATACAGTATTTCCGCTTCAACCGTTGGCGATGAACCGTTAAATCCGGAGCATCGCACAGCATTGATCATGCCTATCTGTAACGAAGACGTGAATCGCGTTTTTGCAGGTCTGCGTGCAACGTGGGAATCAGTGAAAGCGACCGGTAATGCCAAACATTTTGATGTTTATATCCTGAGTGACAGCTACAACCCGGACATCTGCGTGGCAGAACAAAAAGCCTGGATGGAGCTGATCGCCGAAGTGCAGGGTGAGGGCCAGATTTTCTATCGCCGCCGTCGCCGTCGCGTGAAGCGTAAAAGCGGTAACATTGACGATTTCTGCCGTCGCTGGGGTAGCCAGTACAGCTACATGGTGGTGTTGGATGCGGACTCGGTGATGACCGGTGATTGTTTGTGCGGTCTGGTGCGCCTGATGGAAGCCAACCCGAACGCCGGGATTATCCAGTCGTCGCCGAAAGCGTCTGGTATGGATACGCTGTATGCACGCTGCCAACAGTTTGCGACCCGTGTCTATGGGCCATTGTTCACTGCTGGTTTGCATTTCTGGCAGCTCGGCGAGTCACACTACTGGGGGCATAACGCGATTATCCGCGTGAAACCGTTTATCGAGCACTGTGCGCTGGCGCCGCTGCCTGGCGAAGGATCATTTGCGGGTTCAATTCTTTCGCACGACTTCGTGGAAGCCGCACTGATGCGCCGTGCAGGCTGGGGGGTATGGATTGCTTACGATCTCCCTGGCTCTTATGAAGAGCTGCCGCCTAACCTGCTTGACGAGTTAAAACGTGACCGCCGCTGGTGCCATGGTAACCTGATGAACTTCCGTTTGTTCCTGGTTAAAGGGATGCACCCGGTTCACCGCGCGGTGTTCCTGACGGGCGTGATGTCTTATCTTTCCGCACCGCTGTGGTTTATGTTCCTCGCGCTCTCTACCGCATTGCAGGTCGTACACGCACTGACCGAACCGCAATACTTCCTGCAACCACGGCAGTTATTCCCGGTCTGGCCACAGTGGCGTCCTGAACTGGCGATTGCGCTGTTTGCCTCGACGATGGTGCTGCTGTTCCTGCCGAAGTTGTTGAGTATTTTGCTTATCTGGTGCAAAGGAACGAAAGAGTATGGCGGCTTCTGGCGAGTTACGTTATCGCTGCTGTTAGAAGTGCTGTTCTCCGTGCTGTTGGCGCCGGTGCGTATGCTGTTCCATACGGTATTCGTGGTTAGCGCCTTCCTCGGCTGGGAAGTGGTGTGGAATTCCCCGCAACGTGATGACGACTCTACCTCCTGGGGCGAAGCGTTTAAACGCCACGGCTCACAGCTGCTGCTGGGGTTAGTGTGGGCGGTCGGTATGGCGTGGCTGGATCTGCGTTTCCTGTTCTGGCTGGCACCGATTGTCTTCTCGCTGATTCTGTCACCGTTTGTTTCGGTGATCTCCAGCCGTACAACCGTTGGGCTGCGCACGAAACGCTGGAAACTGTTCCTGATCCCGGAAGAGTATTCACCGCCTCAGGTACTGATCGATACCGATCGTTTCCTTGAGATGAACCGTCAACGTTCTCTCGACGATGGCTTTATGCACGCAGTGTTTAATCCGTCGTTTAACGCTCTGGCAACGGCAATGGCCACCGCGCGTCACCGCGCCAGTAAGGTGCTGGAAATCGCCCGTGACCGCCATGTTGAACAGGCGCTGAACGAGACGCCAGAGAAGCTGAATCGCGATCGTCGTCTGGTGCTGCTAAGCGATCCGGTGACGATGGCTCGTTTGCATTTCCGCGTCTGGAATTCCCCGGAGAGATATTCTTCATGGGTGAGTTACTACGAAGGGATAAAGTTGAATCCACTGGCATTGCGTAAACCGGATACGGCTTCGCAATAAAAGCGTAGATGCCTGCAATATATTGAATTTGCAAGGCTTCGTAGGCCGGATAGGGGCGTTCACGCCGCATCCGGCAAAACAACAAGCACTTTGTCAGCAATAAAAATACCGGCGTAATGCCGGTATTTTTTTACAGAAGAGGGTTCAAATGCGCTTAATTGTAGTAGGCATCATGGTTGCTTTGCTGAGTGGTTGTGGCAGCATCATTAGCCGCACCATACCGGGACAGGGGCATGGCAACCAATATTATCCCGGCGTGCAATGGGATGTACGTGACTCCGCATGGCGCTATGTCACGATCCTTGATCTCCCATTCTCTTTAGTCTTTGATACCTTACTGTTACCGATCGACATTCATCACGGAGCATATGAGTAATTAACGCTCATCCCACTCATCGGCTGCTGCGCGTCCTTCTTCGGTATCCAGCGGTGGCTCAAGCTGGAATTCACCTTCGTCCCATTCATGCAGAGTATTTTCTTCCTGCCATTCCTGGCGGATTTCAATCTCATCATAGTCGCCATCAAAGATGCTTTGTGCGGCTTCTCCACTAAACATGGGCAGGCATTCACCTTCTTCGCCTTCATCGGCGAGAAACTCAACCTGCCACATAATGTCGCCATCTTGCAGAATATATTTCTGGACATTGAACTGTTGCACATTCGCTTCTTCGGCGTCGATGCCGGGGTTGTCAGCAAGAAATTCTTCGCGTGCGGCATCAATGGCTTCTTCAAGCGTTGCGTACATAGTCATCACGACTCTCCCTTTGATTTGCTGAGGTGTTCAGGGAAAGAATAGCTGATTCTCCGCTTTTGCAAGTATGAAAGGCGAAAAATCAGTTCGATACCTGGGGGAGTCGGCGACGGCGCAGGCTGTTCCACGAATAGACCGCGTTAAACAAAACGACTCCGGCGGTAACCAGAAATACAGCACGAAAGCCGTAGTGTGCTGAAATAGCTGCGCCCATCAACGGCCCCGTAACGTTGCCAATATCGCGAAACGACTGGTTGTAGCTGAAAATGCGCCCGGCGATTTGGTTGGTCGAATTATAAACCAGCAACGTTTGTACGGCGGGGAGCAGAGCGCCGTCTGCGGCGCCGAGCAAAAAGCGTAAAATCCCCAGTTGCAGTGGTGTCTGGACATAAGACATTGGGATCAACAGCAGCACAGAAAAGATCAGCGCAGTTATCAGGATCTTTTCTGGCCCGATACGATCGCCAAGTTTACCGAGTCGTGGAGCACTTAGCAGTGCAGCCACGCCGGGCACGGAGGCGATCATGCCGCTAATAAAGGCGATATTACTGACATTTCCTGCCAGTTCGCGGACATACAGCGTCAGGATTGGCGCGATAGATCCAGTAGCAATCTGGATAATTAATGTTGTGACAAACAGGCTAAGTACCAGTTTCGGATTTTTAAGCGATGTTACGACTTCCCGCATGTGCAGCATCTCTTTTTTGCTGACGGGCTGGAATTTTTCTCTGATACAAAACAGGGTGACGAAAAAGCAGAGTATGAGCACACTGGCGGTAATAAAGAATACCGGACGTAAGCCGTAGTTATCAGCGAGTAAGCCACCAGCCATCGGGCCGAGCAACGCGCCGCTAACGCCGCCGGTGGAGAGCGTACCCAGCGCCCAGCCGCTTTTATTACGCGGTACTTGTGTGGCGATAAGAGCATTGGCGTTGGGGACAAATCCGCCAAGCAAACCAAGCAGCGCCCGCAGGATCAAAAACTGCCAGATATTTTGCGCCAGCCCCATCAGCACCATCACGATGCCCATGCCAAGAGCAGAGCGCAATAGCATGATTTTTCGGCCTTTGCGGTCGGCAAGTCCACCCCAGAAAGGGGAGGCGATAGCGGAAAATAAAAAGGTAATACTGAAGACAATTCCCGACCACATATTCAGCGCGCTGTGGCCAGTGACGCCAAGTTGCTCAACGTAGAGGGGTAAGAATGGCATCACCAGACTGAAGGCGGCACCGGTAAGAAAACAACCTAGCCAGGCAACGATCAGGTTTCGTTTCCAGTTTATGGGGGTGTCATTTTCACAGAGTGACATAGCAATCCGCTGTTGGTGCGCCAGGCGCGGTGAATAAAAGGAGAAAAAGTAAGCACACTAATTATGCGCCTGACTTATAGGTGACGCAATGTACAGAGCTTTTATCGCTAAATCAGGGGGGGGGCAGCGGTAATGCCGGATGCAGTTCGAAACATCCGGCAAGGGAGATTTAATAGCGTGAAGGTACGCCTTCCGGGCGCGTTTTAAAGCGACGATGCAGCCACATGTACTGTTCCGGTGCCATCATGATGCATTTCTCGACCACTTTATTCATCCACGCTGCGGTGACTTCGGCGTTATCCAGAGGCGGTGAACACTCTGGCGGCAGCATGATCAACTGATAGCCTTTGCCGTCTGGCTTACGACGCGGAACGAACGGCACCAGGCACGCACCAGACATTCTCGCCAGCATCCAGGTGCCACTGGTGGTCGCCGCCTGCTCAACAGCAAACAGCGGCACGAAAACGCTCGAGCGCGGACCGTAATCGTGATCCGGCGCATACCAGACCACTTCGCCTTTCTTTAGTGCCCGGATCATGCCTTTTAAATCTTTGCGATCAAGCATCGATTTATTCGAACGCAGGCGCCCCCAGGTTTGCAGCCAGTCGAGCAACGGATTATCGTTTGGGCGATAGACGCCGATACCCGGTTCCTGCATACCAAATTGCCTTGCGCCCAGCTCCAGCGTCAGAAAATGGATGCCGACCAACAGAATGCCGCGCTTTTGCGCCTGCACGTCACGGATATGTTCCATGCCAATCACTTCCGTCCAGCGGGCAATTCGACGATCCGACCAGAACCACGCCATGCCGGTTTCCATCAACCCCATACCAACGGATTCGAAATTCTTCACCATCATTTCATGGCGTTCTTGTTCGCTCATCTCCGGAAAGCACAGTTCCAGGTTGCGATATACAATTTTGGCGCGACGTTTCATAACATGTAACGCCAGTCGTCCTGCCGCAATGCCAAGGCGGTAGATAATCGGGTAGGGTAACTGAACGACTAACCAAAGTACGCCAATACCCAACCAGGTTAACCAATAACGCGGATGAAGCAGTGCGGTGGAGAACTTGGGTAGATTCGTCATATCAATCCTGTCTTTCAACCTATACGGGCAATTGTATGTATTGTCGCATTTTTTCGTCCGCAACCAAAATTTGTGACCGAAGACTGGGCGAAATTACCGCGTATGTAAATCATTAATAATTTTTAATGCGCAAATGTAGCGTAAAATGTATGGATGTTAATTGCCGATAATTGCTATATCATGCTGCGGATTTTTACTTTCCCACCCCGCAGGAACCGTACACCATGCCAGTGTTACACAACCGCATTTCTAATGACGCGCTGAAAGCCAAAATGCTGGCCGAGAGCGAACCACGCACCACCATTTCGTTCTATAAATATTTCCACATTACCGATCCCAAAACGACCCGTGATGCTTTATATCAGCTATTTACCGCGTTGAATGTCTTTGGACGGGTCTATCTGGCGCATGAAGGGATCAACGCACAAATCAGCGTACCGGCGAGCAACGTAGAGACATTTCGCGCACAGCTTTATGCTTTTGATCCTGCTTTAAACGGTTTACGTCTGAATATTGCGCTGGATGATGACGGGAAATCCTTCTGGGTGCTGCGCATGAAGGTTCGCGACCGAATTGTTGCCGATGGTATTGACGATCCTCAATTTGATGCCAGTAACGTGGGGGAATACCTGCAAGCAGCGGAAGTGAACGCCATGCTTGATGATCCCGATGCGCTGTTTATCGACATGCGCAACCACTATGAATATGAAGTGGGGCATTTTGAAAACGCGCTGGAAATTCCGGCAGATACCTTTCGCGAACAACTGCCAAAAGCGGTTGAGATGATGCAGGCGCATAAAGATAAAAAGATCGTGATGTACTGCACCGGTGGTATTCGTTGCGAAAAGGCCAGTGCCTGGATGAAACATAACGGATTCAATAAAGTCTGGCATATTGAAGGCGGGATTATTGAATACGCTCGTAAGGCGCGTGAACAAGGTTTGCCTGTCCGCTTTGTTGGTAAAAATTTTGTTTTTGACGAGCGGATGGGCGAGCGGATCTCTGACGAAATTATTGCGCATTGTCATCAGTGTGGCACACCTTGTGACAGCCATACCAATTGTAGAAATGATGGCTGTCATCTGTTGTTTATCCAGTGTCCGGCGTGTGCCGAGAAATTCAAGGGCTGTTGTAGTGAGATTTGCTGTGAAGAAAGTGCATTACCGCCTGAAGAACAGCGCCGCCGTCGTGCCGGGCGAGAAAATGGCAATAAGATCTTTAATAAATCGCGTGGACGCCTGAACACGACGCTGATCATTCCTGATCCAACAGAATAAACATTCGTGCCGGATGCGTCATCCGGCAACATCTATGCATTACTTCTGCTGTACGCCTTCTACCGAAATAATCAGATCAACCTCCTGCGAAGCTGGACCTAAATCAGTATTAATGTTGAAGTCTTTCAGCTTAATTTTGCCTTCTGCCTCGAAGCCCGCACGTTTACCGCCCCACGGATCGTCGCCCTGACCAATCAATTTTGCTTCCAGCGTTACTGGTTTGGTTACGCCATTTAGTGTCAGATCACCCGTAATATCCAGTTCATCACCGTCTTTCTTCACGCTGGTAGAAGTGAACGTCGCCTGCGGATATTTTGCGGTATTGAGGAAATCTGCGCTGCGAAGATGCTTATCACGTTCGGCGTGATTGGTATCGACGCTGGTGGTGTTAATTGTCACATTCACTTTATCAGCCGCTGGATTCTTTTCATCAAAGGTAAAAGTACCGTCGAAATCTTTAAAGGTGCCATATAACCAGCTATAGCCAAGATGCTGGATGCGGAAATTGACAAAGGCGTGCTGACCTTCTTTGTCAATTTTGTAATCGGCGGCGATAGCTGAACCGGCGGAGAACATCAGGGAAGCAAAGGTTAAACCAAGCAGGCTTTTTTTCATTTTATACTCCATAGTCAGATGACGATTTTCCCAGCATACGCTTCAGGGTGTCGTCTTTATCGATGAAATGATGCTTCAGGGCCATAAATCCGTGCATAACGGACAGTACGACGACGCTCCACGCGAGCCAAAAATGCAGGGCACCGGCAAGGTCAGCCTGTGCGCCAGCATCGGCAAGGGTCGCGGGGATGTCAAACCAGCCAAAAACGCTGATCGGTTTGCCATCGGCGGTCGAGATGAGATAGCCGCTGATGCCAATGGCGAAGAGCAAAAAGTACAGCGTGAGATGTCCAATTTGTGCGCCGAGACGCGTCATGGGCGAATAACTTTGCAATGGACCAGGCGGTGGGGATATAACGCGCCACAGAATGCGTATAACCAGCCCCATCATTAACAGAATACCGACGCTTTTATGCAGCTCTGGTGCTTTGTGATACCAGCCATCGTAATAACTGAGCGTTACCATCCATAGTCCTAAAGCAAACATGCCGTAGATAATGATTGCACTCAGCCAATGAAAGGCCATCGATATAACACCATAGCGTTTGGGGGTATTTGTAAGGGGCATAAATGCATCCGAAACTTATTTGCGAAAGAATGAAAATGGCGCGTTGGAGAATGAATTGCAACTGAAAAATAACAATTCGAATGATATTTATTTTTATTTCAATAATTTTGATTTAATAATGAAAGAATCTTCATAAGTTTAGTGGTTTCAGGATGAGGTATGTCAGGGGAATGCTACCAGGACAGAAATAAAGTTATTCAATTTTTCACGCCAAATGAAAGAGAGATTAAGGTTTTGTCAATTTATGTCAGTGGGGTGCGGTTAAAAATAAAACACGTAGATCAGATCCATAATTGCCAATAATCCCCAGAGAAAAAGATATAGCATGAGATGCTCGCGGATATTATTAATGAGATAGTTCACCAGCCGACGCATTAAAAACTCCTGTAAAAACGGCCTCATTTTTGAGGCCGTGATGATGATTATTTGAAGCGGGCAAGTCTGAATGGCGTCAAATCAAAATCGCTATTTATGCCTTGCGCAAAATCGGCGGCTATTTCCCCTAATACCGATGCAAATTTAAATCCGTGTCCACTCAGACCGGTAATCAGCAGCGTATTATCGTGACCGGGCAGGGTGTCGATAATAAAATCTTCATCAGGTGAATTATCGTAGGTGCAGGAAGCGCCGTACAGGCAGCAACCAATGCCCGGCAGTATGCTACGTAAGAAGGGAAAGGCTTCAGAACCGTCACTGGCGATTTCAGCAAACGGAACGCGTTCGTCTGCTGAATGAATCACCTGTCCACCATTGTGTTTGCCAATTTTTAGGGCGTCATTTTCGGCGGGAAAGCCGTAATATTGATCGCCATTGGGCAGTTCTCCGGTAAAGGCCGG
The DNA here is from genome assembly GCF_002965965.1 of Escherichia sp. MOD1-EC5495. Classification (NCBI taxonomy): domain Bacteria; kingdom Pseudomonadati; phylum Pseudomonadota; class Gammaproteobacteria; order Enterobacterales; family Enterobacteriaceae; genus Escherichia; species Escherichia sp. MOD1-EC5495. Next base: position 91,592 of record NZ_PTRI01000003.1, on the reverse strand, counting down.
AAATTTATTTTTCATACTATAACGACCATCGGCCTGATACCAGGCGAACACTTTGCGTACTGGCTGGACAGGGAGTTCTGGCAGCAGGTCTTTTACCCAGGTTCCCGCGCAGACGATCGCTTTTTTCGCCTGATACTCGCCTTCAGCTGTTGTAATGGTTACGCCGTTGTCATCATGGTGAATAGCGGTAACCGGGCAATTAAACAGTTGAGCACAGCCAGCTTCATTCGCCAGTTTGATCCAGGTTTTAATCGCCAGTTCGCTGCGCAGAAAGCCAGAATCAGCCTCAAACAAGCCGATGTAATTGTCAGGAACGCGTATTTCAGGCCAGCGAGCCATAATGGCCTGCGCATCCAGTTTTTCGACGTTGAGTTGCCATTGTTCCGCGCTGTGGGCGACATTGGCGAGGAATTCGGAGTCGGCAGGGCCGAGGTTGATGACGCCAGAGCGCACAAAAACGGGGTCTTCTTCGTTGTAACGGGTGAGTTCATCCCACAGGGTTTGCGCGCGAAGTACCAACGGAACATACTTTTCGCCTTCACCATAAGCATGGCGAATTAATCGTGTATCACCGTGGTGGCTGCCGTGTTGGTGCGGCGGCATATGGGCGTCGGTCATCAGCACTTTCAAACCGGCCCGAGTGGCATAATACCCGGCTGCAGCGCCTACGGAACCGCTGCCAATAATGATGAGATCGTATTTCATTTTTTTCTCTCTGCTCTCATGGTTTAAGCAGAGTAATTAAGTGAATGCAGATATACAACCCAGAAATAGTAAAGGCACCAATCTGGTGCCTTTTGGGTGGATGGTCATGTCAAGTTAATGACGACGATACTCATTTACATGGAAATCACCAGATTCAATTTTGGCTATTCCTGCTTCTAATATCGAAATAAATTGTCTGGCAACATCAGTAGTTAACCAGAGTGTCTGACCAACTTCAGTCCCTTCCTGCTCGGACTTATTTGGGGTCTGGTAGTGCAAACGCAACATCAGAGCATCATAGCTATCAACGGTGCTGATGTCCCACCCTACGAGCGGATGAGTCTGAATGACTTCATTGTTTTTTTCCATCATGGCCCCCTAATTCGTGTTACTAGACAACGTTATTCGAGGTTCAATGCATTTTTATCTGAAGCAACTTCAGTATACCAATAAGTAAGGGTATCCACAGAATTTTTAAAGGGGGAAAGAGATATTTTTTTGTTTTTAAGATTTATATGAACAATAAAACAGCATGTCATTCATATTTTTTTAGCATATCGTGCAATTATTTTGAGGAAGTGTAGAAATTTTGTGCTGAAAATAAAAAAGCCGGGGCGACCCGGCAAAAACAAACATTACTGCATATTATTCGCTAACGAACCAGTCATCTGCGCTTTCCCATGTTTCTTGCAGAATTTCGCTAATGCGCTGTTTATCTTCTTTTGTTGCGCCAATAACCGATAAATTATTGGCTGCGGCATAACGAACAGAAACATGACCTTCGTTATCAGGAAACGCATATTGAATACGGCGGGAAAGTTCACCGGCCAGGGCGTCAATGGCTCCGGCAGGTAATGGAGAAGTTTTTGCTATGGTGACTTCAATTCTCATAATAGCCCCCTGTTTTATATACTGGTTATTTATACAGGTAAAATAACCTAATGACAACAGGGAACTACGTTTTTTATTGTTTAACTGTCCAGCGTACCGTTTCTCCGGCCAGGAATGGCACCAACGTGTCGTCAGTCAGAGCGATGCTTTCAGCCACTTTCTGCTCTTCGCGTACCAGTTCAATAAACGATTCGTTGACCGGTAAACCATAGAACTGCGGGCCGTTTAAAGAACAGAACGCTTCAAAGTGCTGTAACGCATTCATTTCTTCAAAGACAGTGGCGTAACTGCCCAGCGCCGTTGGTGCATTAAAACAGCCGGCACAACCGCAACTACTCTCTTTGCGATGACGCGCATGTGGCGCGGAGTCAGTCCCAAGGAAAACGCGACTAAAGCCACTGGCGACCAGTTCACGCAGCGCCTGTTGATGCACATTACGTTTGAGAATGGGCAGGCAGTACAGGTGCGGACGTACACCACCAACCAGCATGTGGTTACGGTTAAACATCAAATGTTGAGGGGTAATGGTAGCAGCCAGTAGTTCATTACCATCACGAACATATTCAGCGGCATCTTTAGTCGTGATGTGCTCAAAAACCACTTTCAGCCCAGCCAGGCGTTGGCGTAGCGGTTCCATAACAGTTTCAATAAAGCGAGCTTCACGGTCAAAAATGTCAATGTCGGCGTGTGTCACTTCTCCGTGTACCAGCAGTGGCATACCCATTTTTTCCATTCGCTCCAGTACGGGCATGATAGCGTCAACCGACGTCACGCCGTGGCTGGAGTTGGTGGTCGCGTTTGCCGGGTAAAGTTTTGCAGCGGTGAACACGCCTTCGTTAAACCCTCGCTCCAGTTCGTCTGCATCCAGTGAATCAGTTAAGTAGCAGGTCATCAGCGGGGTGAAGTCGTGCCCGGCAGGGACGGCGTCAAGAATACGTTGACGATAAGCCACGGCAGCTTCAACGGTCGTCACGGGCGGTGCCAGATTGGGCATAACGATGACCCGACCATAGGTTTGGCTGGTATACGGCACGACAGTTTTTAACATGTCGCCATCGCGGAGGTGAAGGTGCCAGTCGTCTGGGCGGCGGATCTTTAATACCTGGGATGGTGCAGTCATTAATCTCTATGCTCCGGCTGAAGGGATGTTTTTGCCGGACACAAAGGATAAGCGGAAACGTTTTCCTTTGCACGAAAAATAAAGGGCGCGAATGCGCCCTCGTGTTTAATCAGTAAACGGAATGACAATTTCGCCAGGTTTCACCTCAATACCTTTCGCCAGTTTTTTCGCCATTGCTTCACCTTTGCTGCCATCTTCGCGCAGAATGTAAGCCGGTTGCTGGTTAAAGTAGTTGCGTAATGCCTGATTCAAATAGGGGAGCAACGTTTGCATCACTGTCTGCATTTTTTCCGGTTGTACCGTCGCATCGACCACTTCCATTTCCTTCAGGAAGATAGCGCCTTTTTCTTTATCGAAAACCGGCAGTGCTTTCAGTTTTAGTTTCATGGTCGCTTTCTGGCTGCCGAACAGGGAGTTCATATCCAGATTTGCATCCCCGGTTAAGGTTATCTTATTCGGCTCTTCGCGACCAATTTGGCTGGTCAGGTTTGTCAGAACAATATGGGCGTCAGCTACGCCGGGCAAACCGATCTCTTTCGAGAAATTATTATGTTTCTCAAGCGACTGGTTAATTTCTTGTTCGCTAATCGTGTACTGGGTGAGTTGATTACAGCCAACGAGCAGGCCGCTGACGAGCAATGCAGCGGCAAATAAAAACTTGTTCATGGTAGTCCTCGACATGAAATCTGCGTCAATATCCTGACACAACGCAGCATGTGCCACCAGCGTTAAACTCGCCAGCAGAAAAAACTGAATTCTGCGGCGGCAGGTAATAACAAGCTGTTAAGGCGCGTCAGGTTGACAGGACGAGCAATGGTAACAGAACGCATCGCGTTTTCAGGCATCGCGTTCCAGCAACCGACGCGCAGCGCGCTTCTGGCTAAATTGCCAACCCAGAGCAAGAAAGGTGATTATGCCAATAATGCCCAACATCATCCACGGTAGCTCTGGTTGTTGTGCCGACTTACCCAGATCAAACAGCCAACCGCCGCCGATATAACCGATAGCGCCGCCAATCGCCAGACCCAGACGACTAAACCCCATATAGCTGCCGCGCGCTCGCGCATCCGCCAGCGAGGCACTTAATGTTTCACGCGCAGGTTCGGCAATGATCGAACCGATATAAAACAGACAAATCAGGGTGAAGAGTTGTTGCAGACTGCTGACCATTCCAACTGGCATCATGCTTAACGACATGACCAACAGCCCAGCCATCAACCGATGTTCCAGACGAAAACGCTTTTCGCTCCAGCGAGCGATAGGGTAGAGCAAGGTTAAGGAGAGACATGCTTCAATGGCATACATCCATTTAACGGCAGAGGGTGCGCCAGCAACATCGTTGACCATAATCGGCAGCATCAGCATCACCTGAACGGCCAGCATGTAGTAGCCCGCCAGCGTCAGGACGTAAGTGACAAAACGTTTATCACGCATCACGCGAGCCATGCCTTCGCGGACTGGCGTGCGCACGGTAGAGAGTTTCCACGCCGGTAACAACCAGGCATTAAATGCTGCACACAGCACAAACAGAATCGCCCCCGTGGCGCAGACCAGGCGGAAATCATATTGCAACAGCCAGCTCCCCAACAATGCGCCAATGACCGCACCGGCACTGTCCTGCATCATTAACAACGAGAAAAAGCGGCCACGCTGCTGCGGGCGAATCAATTTGACCACCAGCGCCGAACGCGGCGGATCGAAAAGAGTGCCGCCAAGACCTGAGAGAAGGCAGGAAAACCACAGTAGCCAGGGCTCCTGAGCGATGCCCATGGTGGCGAATCCGGCGGCGCGCATCAGCATACCGGTGACAATCATCGGTTTAGCGCCAAAGCGGTCGGCAATTGCGCCGCCAAAAATACCCAACCCCTGCTGAATGAACTGACGCAGACCGAGGGCAATACCGACCATCACGGCGGCCCAGCCCATTTGATCAACGAAGCGGATGGAGATCAGCGGAAAGACAACAAAGAACCCCAGCACGACCAGCATATTATCGATGAGCAGGAAATATTTACCCAGGTTCCTCGCCTGCGACACGCGCGACATTTCCCCTCCCGGGAAATAAAAGATGAGCACTTTCTATTCTGCATGGTCGCTAATACTTTTCCCACAATTCCCGGGACAATATTTTTTTATCGAAAGCCCTCTTTGATAGAGAGTTTTTATCAAATATGTGAATAATGCAGGAAATGGCATTTGGGACTTTTCACAGGCTCTGGTTGCGCAGGTATAGTAATACTTACAGCGTATTAAAGACGTTACGGGAAGGAGTAGGTATAGAATGTTTGGCTATCGCAGTAACGTGCCAAAAGTGCGCTTAACCACTGACCGACTGGTCGTGCGTCTGGTGCATGATCGTGATGCCTGGCGGCTGGCGGATTATTACGCAGAGAATCGCCATTTCCTCAAGCCCTGGGAGCCAGTGCGCGACGAAAGCCACTGCTATCCTTCAGGCTGGCAGGCCAGGTTAAGCATGATTAATGAATTTCATAAACAAGGTTCTGCATTCTATTTTGGGTTGTTCGACCCGGATGAGAAAGAGATTATTGGCGTTGCCAATTTTTCTAATGTGGTGCGAGGATCTTTTCATGCCTGCTATCTCGGTTATTCAATTGGGCAAAAATGGCAGGGCAAAGGGCTAATGTTTGAAGCCCTGACCGCCGCCATTCGTTATATGCAGCGCACCCAACATATTCATCGCATTATGGCCAACTATATGCCGCACAATAAACGCAGCGGTGATTTACTGGCGCGACTGGGTTTTGAAAAAGAAGGCTATGCGAAAGACTATCTGTTGATTGATGGACAATGGCGCGATCACGTACTGACGGCATTAACCACCCCAGACTGGACGCCCGGCCGCTAAGGAGAATCTCATGAAATATCAACTTACTGCACTGGAAGCCCGCGTGATTGGCTGCTTGCTGGAAAAACAGGTGACAACGCCGGAGCAATATCCGCTTTCTGTAAATGGTGTAGTAACGGCCTGTAATCAGAAAACGAACCGTGAACCGGTAATGAATCTGAGTGAATCCGAGGTGCAGGAGCAGCTGGATAATCTGGTCAAACGTCATTATTTACGCACGGTGAGCGGTTTTGGTAATCGGGTCACCAAATATGAGCAACGCTTTTGTAATTCAGAATTTGGCGATCTAAAACTGAGCGCCGCAGAAGTGGCGTTGATAACCACTTTGCTGTTACGCGGTGCCCAGACGCCAGGCGAATTGCGCAGCCGCGCGGCGCGGATGTATGAATTTAGCGATATGGCGGAAGTGGAGGCCACGCTGGAACAACTGGCTAATCGCGAAGACGGTCCTTTTGTGGTTCGCCTGGCTCGTGAACCGGGTAAACGTGAAAGCCGTTATATGCATCTTTTTAGCGGTGAGGTTGAGGATCAGTCGGTGTTAGCGGAGTCGTCGAACGCGGTTGACGGCGATTTACAGGCTCGTGTCGAAGCACTGGAAATCGAAGTGGCAGAACTGAAACAGCGTCTTGATTCATTGCTGGCCCATCTGGGAGATTAAAGTGAAAAAATTACGTATCGGCGTAGTGGGATTAGGCGGCATCGCGCAAAAAGCGTGGTTACCGGTGCTGGCGGCAGCATCTGGCTGGACGTTACAAGGCGCGTGGTCGCCAACGCGTGAGAAAGCTCTGCCAGTTTGTGAAAGCTGGCGCATTCCCTACGCTGATTCGTTATCCAGCCTCGCCGTCAGTTGCGATGCAGTTTTCGTGCATTCAAGCACTGCCAGCCACTTTGAGGTTGTCAGTGCGCTGTTAAATGCGGGGGTGCATGTTTGTGTCGATAAACCGCTGGCGGAAAATCTGCGTGATGCCGAGCGGCTGGTGGAACTGGCAGCACGGAAAAAACTCACCCTGATGGTCGGTTTTAACCGCCGTTTCGCACCGCTCTACTGTGAGTTAAAAACGCAACTCGCTACGGCGGCCTCGCTAAGAATGGATAAGCATCGTAGCAATAGTGTCGGGCCGCACGATCTTTATTTCACGTTGCTGGATGATTATCTGCATGTGGTGGATACCGCGCTGTGGTTGTCTGGCGGCAAAGCCTCCCTGGATGGCGGCACGTTACTGACTAACGATGCTGGCGAAATGCTGTTTGCCGAGCACCATTTTTCTGCGGGTTCTTTGCAGATTACTACCAGTATGCATCGCCGTGCCGGAAGTCAGCGTGAAGCCGTGCAGGCCGTGACTGACGGTGCGCTCATCGACATTACGGATATGCGTGAATGGCGTGAGGAGCGCGGGCAGGGGGTAGTGCATAAACCGATTCCAGGCTGGCAGAGTACCCTTGAACAGCGTGGATTTGTTGGTTGCGCACGTCACTTCATTGAATGCGTGCAAAATCAGACAGTTCCGCAAACCGCCGGTGAACAGGCTGTGCTGGCGCAGCGCATCGTTGACAAGATCTGGCGCGACGCTATGAGTGAATAAACCCTGTAACATCTGGCGGTAGCAATTCACCATAATCCAGGTAGACTATTCGCCTCTTTCAGCGCCTGCCTTGCAGGCGTTTTGCCCGTGGGTCTGGATTAGAACACCGATGAATTTATTAAAATCGCTGGCCGCCGTCAGCTCGATGACCATGTTTTCGCGTGTGCTTGGCTTCGCACGTGACGCAATTGTCGCCAGAATCTTTGGCGCAGGGATGGCAACCGACGCCTTTTTTGTCGCTTTTAAACTGCCTAACTTGTTGCGCCGTATCTTTGCCGAAGGGGCATTTTCCCAGGCGTTTGTACCAATTCTGGCGGAATATAAAAGCAAGCAGGGTGAAGACGCCACGCGGGTCTTTGTCTCTTATGTTTCTGGTCTGCTGACTCTCGCGCTGGCGGTTGTGACGGTTGCCGGGATGCTCGCCGCGCCGTGGGTAATCATGGTGACCGCGCCGGGCTTTGCTGATACTGCCGACAAATTTGCCCTGACCACCCAGCTATTACAGATTACTTTTCCCTATATTTTGCTGATCTCCCTGGCATCGCTGGTGGGGGCGATTCTGAATACCTGGAACCGTTTTTCGATTCCGGCATTTGCCCCGACGTTACTTAACATCAGCATGATTGGTTTTGCGCTGTTTGCCGCGCCGTACTTTAATCCGCCGGTGCTGGCGCTGGCGTGGGCTGTAACGGTGGGCGGGATCCTGCAACTGGTTTATCAGCTACCGCACCTCAAGAAGATAGGCATGTTGGTTTTGCCACGCATTAACTTCCACGATGCGGGTGCGATGCGCGTGGTGAAACAGATGGGGCCGGCGATTCTTGGCGTCTCTGTCAGTCAGATCTCCTTGATCATCAACACCATTTTTGCTTCGTTTTTGGCATCCGGTTCAGTCTCCTGGATGTATTATGCTGACCGTTTAATGGAGTTCCCGTCTGGCGTACTGGGCGTGGCGCTTGGCACCATTTTGCTACCATCGCTGTCGAAAAGTTTTGCCAGCGGCAATCACGATGAATACAACCGCTTGATGGACTGGGGGCTGCGTCTTTGTTTCTTGCTGGCGCTGCCAAGCGCGGTGGCGCTGGGTATCCTTTCCGGGCCGTTGACCGTTTCACTGTTTCAATACGGTAAATTTACCGCCTTTGATGCGCTGATGACCCAGCGGGCGTTAATTGCTTACTCGGTGGGTTTGATTGGCCTGATTGTGGTGAAAGTGCTGGCTCCGGGCTTTTATTCCCGACAGGACATTAAAACACCGGTAAAAATAGCCATCGTCACGCTGATCCTGACGCAATTGATGAACCTGGCGTTTATCGACCCGTTGAAACATGCCGGATTGTCGCTTTCCATTGGTCTGGCGGCTTGTCTGAATGCTTCGTTGCTGTACTGGCAGTTGCGTAAGCAGAAAATTTTCACCCCGCAGCCCGGCTGGACTGCGTTTCTGCTGCGTTTGTTGGTAGCCGTATTGGTGATGTCTGGCGTGCTGTTAGGTATGTTACACATCATGCCAGAGTGGTCATTGGGCACTATGCCCTGGCGCTTACTACGCTTGATGGCGGTTGTTGTGGCGGGGATTGCGGCATACTTTGCCGCGCTGGCGGTGCTGGGCTTCAAAGTTAAAGAGTTTGCCCGTCGGACGGTGTAATAATGCGTTCCGGCCTGCATTGCAGGCCGGAGAAAATCTTCAGATAGATATCTTTTTACTGCCGCGATAGGACGTTGAGGTTTGACCGTTAGCCCCGTACAGCGTCGGTTCCTGATGCGGTTTCAGCATCTCCAGCGCCTGTTGATTGCGCTCAATCTGTCCTTCCAGTAACCAGCCGTTATGTTGATTTAACTGGCGCAGTTTCTGCGTTTTCACGGTAATTTCCCGCCAACGCTGCGCGATATCGTCGCTGTTTGCAGTATCCAGTGTTTGCCGACGTAACTGCTCAAGGTAATCCAGCGTTGCCAGCAGTGAGCTTTTTTGTTCTGTAATCCATTGCAACTGGCTGCCGTTGATCTGCCCCATAGAGAGATGTTGTTGCTCTTGATCCATCACCATTTTAAGCTCGTTAAGCACTGCGGACATCTGGTCGAGGATCTCTGCAAGACGCGTCATAAGCCTATTTACTCAGTAAGTCTTGTTGTACTTCGCTGATCAGTGCGTCGGCAATTTTGCCGATATCCATTTTTAGCTCGCCGTTACGAATCGCCTGTCTCAACGCTTCTACGCGTTCAAGATTGATATCACTGCTGCCTGGCTGCATCAATTTTGCCTGCGCATCGCTTAACGTGACGCTGGTGCTGGTGGCTGCGGTCGTTTTAGTCGAGCGGGTATTGGCTACCGGCGCGTCAGTGTTTTCGCGTGGCTGAACGGTGCTTACGGGCTTTAGAGGTGAAGTGCGGTCAATACTCATGGTTTATTCCTCATTGAGGGCGCTTTTATCATTTGTTGCTTATTTATCGGCAATAGTCGGTCAATCTTTAATAGCTTACAGGTTTATAAGAATATTCCCATCAGCATCCACCACGCCACTGACCACCTGACCCGACACCATGCGGACACGAGCATTTTGCGCGACGGCGGCATTGTTCAGTGCCTGACCTTCAGCATTGGCACTGAATCCCTCGCCGCTGGCAATCACATTGACGCGTTGACCGGCTTTGACTCGCCAGGCCTGGCGCAGCATGGTTAGCTGTACAGGCTGCTCGGGCGCCAGATCGCGCAGGCTGACGGCATCAACAAGTTGATTGACATCCAGCACAGTACGCGGCGGTAAGGTATCCAGCCGTCCGCGTTTTAGTTTGACACTGCCAGATTCCAGCTTTCCTCCCCTCACAACGGGCATCGCAGCAACCACATAATTTCCCGTGGCCTGCACATTAACCTGCAAATATCGTTTGTCGTTGCCGCAGCGCGCCAGCACATTCACATTGCCCCACAGGCGAGAATTGCTGGTCATCGACAGCAACGGCTGTTCACACGGAGGCAGTAAATGGGGCGCAGTACGAATAGAGACCCGGACTTCATCACTCAACCCTGCCAGTTGTGCGGCAAAAAAGGTTTGCAATTGTGATGTGAGATCGCCAGCCGCACTCAGCGGACTGAACAGTATCGCGATGATCGCCATACAACGCTTCATTGCCAGCATTTTCGCCTCCAGCCATTTCTACGGGCCAAATTGTACCCGCGCGCTGTGACCATCAACGGCATAAATAGCGACCCATTTTGCGTTTATTCCGCCGATAACGCGCGCGTAAAGCCTTTAAGCTGACGGCAGAATTTTGATACCTGCGGAGGAGATATGCTCGACAAGCTCGATGCCGCCTTACGTTTTCAACAAGAGGCGCTCAATCTGCGCGCCCAGCGTCAGGAAGTGCTGGCGGCAAACATCGCCAATGCCGATACCCCTGGTTATCAGGCGCGCGATATAGATTTTGCCAGCGAACTTAAAAAAGTGATGCAGCGTGGACGGGATGAAACCAGCGTGGTCGCCCTGACTATGACCTCAACGCAACACATTCCGGCGCAGGCGCTGACGCCTCCTACCGCAGAACTGCAATACCGTATTCCGGACCAGCCTTCGCTGGACGGTAATACCGTCGATATGGATCGCGAACGTACCCAGTTTGCCGATAACAGCCTGCAATACCAGATGAGCCTTAGTGCGTTGAGTGGGCAAATCAAAGGCATGATGAACGTTTTACAGAGCGGAAATTAACGGATGGCACTGCTGAATATTTTTGATATCGCCGGATCGGCGTTAACTGCTCAGTCCCAGCGTCTGAACGTGGCGGCCAGTAATCTGGCGAATGCTGATAGCGTGACCGGTCCCGATGGACAGCCGTATCGGGCAAAACAGGTGGTGTTCCAGGTGAATGCCGCGCCAGGCGCTGCCACGGGCGGCGTAAAGGTTGCCGATGTTATTGAAAGTCAGGCTCCGGACAAACTGGTTTATGAGCCGGGTAATCCTCTGGCGGACGCGAAGGGCTACGTGAAAATGCCAAACGTTGATGTTGTCGGGGAGATGGTTAACACCATGTCGGCGTCGCGCAGCTATCAGGCCAACGTGGAAGTGCTCAACACGGTGAAAAGCATGATGCTGAAAACCCTCACGCTCGGTCAATAAAGGAGAAAGCCATGTCCATTGCGGTAACCACCACCGATCCGACAAATACCGGCGTCAGCACTACCAGCAGTAGTTCGATCACGGGCAGCAACGCCGCAGATTTACAAAGCAGTTTTCTGACTTTGCTGGTGGCACAGCTGAAAAACCAGGATCCGACCAATCCAATGGAAAACAACGAGCTGACGTCGCAACTGGCGCAAATCAGCACGGTCAGCGGGATTGAAAAACTCAATACAACGCTCGGTTCGATTTCCGGGCAGATAGACAACAGTCAGTCGCTACAGGCCAGTAACCTGATTGGTCATGGTGTGATGATCCCCGGCACCACCATTCTTGCCGGAACCGGCAGTGAAGAAGGCGCGGTAACCACGACCACACCGTTCGGTGTTGAACTGCAACAGGCGGCAGATAAAGTCACTGCCACTATCACTGATAAAAACGGCGCGGTTGTGCGCACTATTGATATCGGTGAACTGACCGCCGGCGTCCACAGTTTCACCTGGGACGGCACGTTAACTGACGGCACAACCGCTCCAAATGGTTCTTATAACGTGGCGATTAGCGCCAGTAACGGTGGTTCGCAGTTAGTGGCTCAACCGCTGCAGTTTGCTCTGGTGCAGGGCGTGATTCGCGGCAACAACGGGAACACGCTGGATCTTGGTACTTACGGCACCACCACGCTCGACGAAGTACGGCAGATAATCTAAGCCTTCACATTTCAGGAGTCAGTCATGGCCTTTTCTCAAGCGGTAAGCGGATTAAACGCTGCCGCCACCAACCTCGATGTCATTGGCAACAATATCGCCAACTCCGCCACCTATGGCTTTAAATCCGGCACGGCTTCATTTGCTGATATGTTCGCGGGTTCTAAAGTGGGACTGGGGGTAAAAGTTGCCGGTATCACCCAGGATTTTACCGATGGCACGACCACCAATACCGGACGTGGTCTTGACGTTGCTATCAGCCAGAACGGTTTTTTTCGCCTGGTAGACAGCAACGGCTCGGTGTTTTACAGCCGTAACGGGCAATTCAAACTCGATGAAAACCGCAACCTGGTGAATATGCAAGGTTTGCAATTGACGGGCTATCCGGCAACCGGCACGCCACCGACCATTCAGCAAGGGGCGAATCCGACCAATATTTCGATTCCAAATACCCTGATGGCGGCAAAAACCACCACCACGGCGTCGATGCAGATCAACCTGAACTCCAGTGATCCGCTTCCGTCTGTGACTACCTTCGATGCCAGTAATGCGGATAGCTATAACAAAAAAGGCTCGGTGACTGTTTTCGATAGTCAGGGCAATGCTCACGACATGAACGTCTTTTTTGTGAAGACCGGGGATAATAACTGGGATGTTTACACCCAGGACAGCAGTGATCCAACAGGCACAGCGAACCACGCAACGACGCTAGCGTTTAATGCCAATGGCATATTGACTTCGGGGGGGACTGCGAACATTACCACTGGCGCAATTAACGGCGCAGATCCTGCCTCATTCTCGTTAAGTTTCCTCAATTCTATGCAGCAAAACACCGGCGCGAACAACATTGTGGCAACCACCCAGGATGGCTACAAACCTGGCGATTTGGTGAGCTATCAAATCAACGATGACGGCACGGTAGTCGGTAACTATTCCAACGAACAAACCCAGTTGCTAGGGCAGATTGTACTGGCGAACTTCGCTAACAACGAAGGTCTGGCATCCGAAGGCGATAACGTCTGGTCTGCGACACAATCTTCTGGCGTGGCGCTGCTGGGCACTGCCGGAACGGGTAATTTTGGCAGTCTGACCAACGGCGCGCTGGAAGCGTCCAACGTCGATCTCAGCAAAGAACTGGTCAATATGATTGTCGCCCAGCGTAACTATCAGTCTAACGCCCAGACCATCAAAACCCAGGATCAGATCCTTAACACGCTGGTTAACTTACGCTAATCGCTGACGGGATAGCTCAATGGATCACGCAATCTATACCGCAATGGGCGCCGCCAGCCAGACGCTGAATCAACAGGCGGTAACCGCCAGTAATCTGGCCAATGCCTCTACGCCCGGTTTTCGCGCGCAGTTAAACGCCTTGCGCGCAGTGCCGGTGGAAGGGCTTTCTCTGCCCACGCGCACGTTGGTAACGGCGTCAACGCCGGGTGCAGACATGACACCCGGCAAGATGGATTACACCTCGCGCCCGCTGGACGTTGCATTACAGCAGGACGGCTGGCTGGCCGTGCAGACTACTGACGGCAGCGAAGGGTATACGCGTAATGGCAGCATTCAGGTTGATCCCACCGGGCAACTGACTATTCAGGGGCATCCGGTGATTGGCGAAGCGGGGCCAATTGCTGTGCCGGAAGGGGCAGAAATCACTATTGCCGCCGATGGCACTATTTCGGCGCTGAATCCCGGCGATCCGGCAAATACCGTCGCGCCAGTGGGTCGTCTGAAACTGGTGAAAGCCACGGGCAGTGAAGTACTGCGTGGTGATGACGGTATTTTTCGTTTAAGTGCGGAAAGCCAGGCAACGCGTGGCACGGTGCTGCAGACGGACCCGACGTTGCGCGTGATGTCGGGCGTACTGGAAGGCAGTAACGTCAATGCCGTTGCGGCAATGAGCGACATGATTGCCAGTGCGCGGCGTTTTGAAATGCAGATGAAGGTGATCAGCAGCGTCGATGATAACGCAGGCCGTGCCAACCAACTGCTGTCGATGAGTTAATTGAACGATTGATGACATTGCAATAAAAGCGCGCGGACTGTTCCCTCGCCCCTTTGGGGAGAGGGTTAGGGAGAGGGGAAATTCGCACCGCCGCGTGCTTTTGCTCTGCTTGTCAGCAATCCACCACAGGACATTTTATGATCAGTTCATTATGGATCGCTAAAACGGGTCTCGACGCCCAGCAAACCAATATGGACGTTATTGCCAACAACCTGGCAAACGTCAGCACCAACGGTTTTAAGCGCCAGCGGGCGGTGTTTGAAGATCTGCTTTATCAAACTATTCGCCAGCCTGGCGCACAGTCTTCCGAACAAACTACCTTACCATCCGGGTTGCAAATTGGCACCGGTGTGCGTCCGGTCGCCACTGAGCGTTTACACAGTCAGGGCAATCTGTCGCAAACCAATAACAGCAAAGATGTTGCCATCAAAGGGCAGGGTTTTTTCCAGGTCATGCTGCCGGATGGTTCATCAGCCTATACCCGTGACGGCTCTTTCCAGGTGGATCAGAACGGGCAACTGGTGACGGCCGGTGGCTTTCAGGTGCAGCCAGCAATCACCATTCCGGCGAATGCGTTAAGTATCACCATTGGTCGTGATGGCGTGGTAAGCGTTACCCAGCAAGGTCAGGCCGCTCCGGTTCAGGTTGGGCAACTCAATCTCACTACCTTTATGAACGACACCGGGCTGGAGAGTATTGGTGAAAACCTCTACACCGAAACGCAATCCTCCGGCGCGCCGAATGAAAGCACGCCAGGCCTGAACGGCGCGGGACTGCTGTATCAAGGGTATGTTGAAACGTCTAACGTCAACGTGGCGGAAGAACTGGTCAATATGATTCAGGTGCAACGCGCTTACGAAATCAACAGTAAAGCGGTATCCACCACCGATCAGATGCTGCAAAAACTGACGCAACTCTAAGGCATAACCGGTGGCAGGTTCACCGGTTTACTGATTTTTGAAGATGATAGCCATGCAAAAAAATGCTGTGCACACTTACGCCATTTCCAGCTTGTTGGTACTTTCACTATCCGGCTGTGCCTGGATACCCTCCACGCCGCTGGTGCAGGGGGCGACCAGTGCACAGCCGGTTCCCGGACCGACGCCCGTTGCCAACGGTTCTATTTTTCAGTCTGCCCAGCCGATTAACTATGGCTATCAACCGCTGTTTGAAGATCGCCGGCCGCGCAATATTGGTGACACGCTGACCATTGTGTTGCAGGAGAACGTCAGCGCCAGCAAGAGTTCCTCCGCTAATGCCAGCCGCGATGGCAAAACCAGCTTCGGTTTTGATACCGTGCCACGCTATTTGCAGGGGCTGTTTGGTAACGCCCGCGCCGATGTCGATGCCTCTGGCGGCAATAGTTTCAACGGTAAAGGCGGTGCTAATGCCAGCAATACCTTTAGCGGCACATTAACAGTGACGGTCGATCAGGTGCTGGTCAACGGTAACCTGCATGTAGTGGGCGAAAAACAGATCGCCATTAATCAGGGCACCGAATTTATTCGCTTCTCCGGCGTGGTCAATCCACGCACCATCAGCGGCAGCAATACCGTACCGTCTACTCAGGTGGCGGATGCGCGCATTGAGTACGTGGGTAACGGCTACATTAACGAAGCGCAAAATATGGGCTGGTTACAGCGTTTCTTCCTTAACCTGTCGCCAATGTAAGTGAGGCTGTGGTGATTAAATTTCTCTCTGCGTTCATTCTTCTGCTGGTTGCGACGGTGGCGCAGGCCGACCGTATTCGCGATCTCACCAGCGTTCAGGGCGTACGGCAAAACTCGCTGATCGGTTATGGCCTGGTCGTTGGCCTGGATGGTACGGGCGACCAGACGACCCAGACGCCGTTTACCACTCAAACGCTTAATAACATGCTCTCGCAGTTGGGTATTACCGTTCCGACTGGCACTAAT
Organism: Escherichia sp. MOD1-EC5495; assembly: GCF_002965965.1. NCBI lineage: Bacteria > Pseudomonadati > Pseudomonadota > Gammaproteobacteria > Enterobacterales > Enterobacteriaceae > Escherichia > Escherichia sp. MOD1-EC5495. Next base: position 75,687 of record NZ_PTRI01000003.1, on the reverse strand, counting down.
ATGCAACTCAAAAACGTGGCTGCGGTAATGGTGACGGCGTCGCTTCCGCCATTTGGTCGCCAGGGGCAAACCATCGACGTGGTGGTTTCTTCTATGGGGAACGCCAAAAGTTTGCGTGGCGGCACGTTGTTGATGACCCCGCTTAAGGGCGTTGATAGCCAGGTGTATGCGCTGGCGCAGGGCAACATTCTGGTTGGCGGCGCGGGCGCATCGGCGGGAGGCAGCAGTGTCCAGGTTAACCAACTGAACGGCGGACGGATCACTAATGGTGCGATTATTGAGCGCGAATTGCCCAGCCAGTTTGGCGCTGGCAATACCCTCAATTTGCAGCTCAATGAGGAAGATTTCACCATGGCGCAGGAAATTGCCGATACCATCAACCGCACACGTGGATACGGTAACGCTACGGCGTTAGATGCGCGAACCATTCAGGTGCGCGTGCCGAGTGGCAACAGTTCCCAGGTGCGTTTCCTTGCCGATATCCAGAATATGCAGGTTAATGTCATCCCGCAGGACGCCAAAGTGATTATTAACTCGCGTACTGGTTCAGTGGTGATGAACCGTGAAGTGACGCTGGACAGTTGCGCGGTAGCGCAGGGGAATCTCTCGGTTACGGTAAATCGTCAGGCTAATGTGAGCCAACCAGACACACCGTTTGGTGGCGGGCAGACCGTGGTAACGCCACAAACCCAGATCGACTTACGCCAGAGCGGTGGTTCGCTGCAAAGCGTACGTTCCAGCGCCAGCCTCAATAACGTGGTGCGCGCGCTCAATGCGCTGGGCGCTACGCCGATGGATCTGATGTCCATACTGCAATCAATGCAAAGCGCGGGATGTCTGCGGGCAAAACTGGAAATCATCTGATGATTAGCGACAGCAAACTACTGGCGAGTGCCGCCTGGGATGCGCAATCGCTTAACGATCTGAAAGCGAAAGCGGGCGAAGATCCTGCGGCAAATATTCGCCCGGTTGCCCGCCAGGTGGAAGGGATGTTCGTGCAGATGATGCTGAAAAGTATGCGTGAAGCCCTACCGAAAGAGGGTCTGTTCAGCAGCGAGCACACTCGCCTCTATACCAGTATGTATGACCAGCAGATTGCCCAACAGATGACGGCGGGAAAAGGTCTGGGACTGGCGGAGATGATGGTTAAACAGATGACGCCAGAACAACCACTGCCAGATGAAGCGACACCAGCGGCACCGATGAAATTCCCGCTCGAAACCGTGGTGCGTTATCAAAATCAGACACTCACGCAGCTGGTGCAAAAAGCCGTGCCACGCAACTACGATGATTCACTGCCTGGTGACAGTAAAGCATTCCTCGCCCAACTCTCATTGCCCGCACAACTGGCAAGCCAGCAAAGCGGTGTGCCACATCATCTGATCCTCGCCCAGGCTGCGCTGGAATCAGGCTGGGGTCAACGGCAAATTCGTCGTGAAAATGGTGAACCAAGCTATAACCTGTTTGGCGTCAAAGCCTCCGGCAACTGGAAAGGACCGGTGACTGAAATTACCACCACCGAATATGAAAACGGCGAAGCGAAAAAAGTGAAGGCGAAGTTTCGGGTTTACAGCTCTTATCTTGAAGCATTGTCGGATTATGTTGGACTGTTAACGCGTAATCCGCGTTACGCTGCCGTGACGACCGCCGCAAGCGCCGAGCAGGGGGCGCAGGCATTACAGGACGCGGGCTATGCTACCGATCCTCACTATGCCCGCAAACTCACCAATATGATTCAACAGATGAAATCGGTAAGCGACAAGGTGAGTAAAACCTACAACATGAGTATCGATAATCTGTTCTGAACAACTCAAGTCCGGCGGGTGTCTGCCGATAATGCTCTGTAATTGAAAGCTTATAAGGAACCTCCATGTCCAGCTTGATCAATAACGCCATGAGCGGACTTAACGCGGCTCAGGCGGCGTTAAATACGGCGAGTAATAATATTTCCAGCTATAACGTTGCCGGATATACCCGTCAAACGACCATTATGGCGCAGGCCAATAGCACTCTGGGTGCAGGCGGCTGGGTTGGCAATGGCGTCTACGTTTCTGGCGTGCAGCGTGAGTACGACGCCTTTATTACCAACCAGTTACGTGCGGCGCAGACCCAGAGTAGCGGCCTGACTTCCCGCTATGAACAGATGTCGAAAATCGACAATATGCTCTCTGGTAGCACCACGTCGCTGGCAACACAGATGCAGGACTTCTTCACCAGTCTGCAAACGCTGGTCAGCAACGCGGAAGATCCAGCAGCACGTCAGGCGATGATTGGTAAATCAGAAGGGCTGGTGAATCAGTTTAAAACCACCGATCAGTATCTGCGCGACCAGGACAAACAGGTCAATATCGCGATAGGTGCAAGTGTTGACCAGATCAACAATTACGCTAAACAAATCGCCAGCCTGAACGATCAAATCTCACGCCTGACAGGTGTGGGGGCAGGGGCGTCACCCAACGATCTCCTGGATCAACGCGATCAACTGGTGAGTGAATTAAACCAGATTGTTGGTGTAGAAGTCAGCGTTCAGGATGGCGGCACTTATAACATCACGATGGCCAATGGTTACTCGCTGGTACAAGGTAGCACGGCGCGCCAGCTTGCGGCAGTACCGTCCAGCGCCGATCCTTCTCGTACCACTGTCGCTTATGTTGATGGGACAGCAGGCAATATTGAGATCCCGGAGAAGTTACTGAATACCGGGTCGCTGGGCGGCATTCTGACATTCCGTTCTCAGGATCTTGACCAGACGCGCAATACGCTCGGGCAACTGGCGCTGGCATTTGCCGAGGCTTTCAATACCCAACATAACAAGGGATTTGATGCCAATGGTAAGGAAGGGCAGGATTTCTTTGCCGTCGGGAAGCCGGCTGTACTGGAGAATACTAAAAACCAGGGTAACAGCGCGATTAGCGCCACCGTGACCGATGGCTCCGCCGTGCTGGCGACAGATTACAAAATCTCCTTTAGCAACGATCAGTGGCAGGTCACCCGCCTTGCCAGCAATACCACTTTTACGGTGACGCCTGATGCTGACGGTAAAGTCACGTTTGATGGTCTGGAGTTGACGTTTACTGGCACACCAGACGCTAACGACAGCTTTACGCTGAAACCGGTAAGCGATGCCATCGTCAACATGGATGTTTTAATCACCGATGAAGCAGAAATCGCCATGGCGAGTGATAAAACGGCTGGTGAGAGCGACAACCGCAATGGTCAGGCGCTGCTGGATTTGCAAAGCAACAGTAAAACGGTGGGCGGGGCGAAATCCTTTAACGACGCCTATGCCTCGTTGGTCAGCGACATCGGTAATAAAACCGCTACCTTGAAAACCAGCAGTACTACGCAGGGTAATGTGGTGACGCAGCTTTCTAATCAGCAGCAATCTATTTCCGGCGTCAACCTCGACGAAGAGTACGGCAACCTGCAACGTTTTCAACAGTATTACCTGGCGAATGCGCAGGTTTTGCAGACGGCGAACGCCATTTTTGATGCGCTGATTAACATTCGCTAAGGGAGAGAAAAAATGCGTTTCAGTACTCAAATGATGTACCAGCAGAATATGCGCGGTATCACCAGTTCTCAGGCTGAATGGATGAAGTATGGCGAACAGATGTCGACGGGTAAGCGAGTCGTTAACCCTTCAGATGATCCCATTGCTGCATCACAAGCCGTAGTGCTCTCACAAGCGCAGGCGCAAAACAGCCAGTACACGCTGGCGCGTACTTTTGCCACTCAAAAAGTGTCACTGGAAGAGAGTGTGCTTAGCCAGGTGACCACTGCTATCCAGAATGCTCAGGAGAAAATTGTCTATGCCAGCAACGGCACCTTGAGTGACGATGACCGGGCATCGCTGGCAACGGATATTCAGGGGCTACGTGACCAGTTGTTGAATCTGGCGAATACCACTGACGGTAACGGGCGCTACATTTTTGCGGGTTATAAAACAGAAACCGCGCCGTTTAGCGAAGAGAAAGGTAAATATGTCGGCGGAACAGAAAGTATTAAGCAACAGGTCGATGCTTCGCGTTCGATGGTGATAGGGCATACCGGCGACAAAATTTTTAATAGCATTACCAGTAATGCTGTAGCGGAACCAGACGGTAGCGATTCTGAAACCAATCTTTTTGCCATGCTGGATAGCGCCATTGCGGCGCTTAAAACACCGATTGCGGATAGTGAAGCGGATAAAGAAACCTCCGCTGCGGCGTTAGATAAAACCAACCGTGGCCTGAAAAACTCGCTGAATAATGTGCTCACCGTACGCGCGGAATTAGGCACACAGCTGAACGAGCTGGAGTCGCTTGATTCTTTAGGTAGCGATCGCGCTTTAGGCCAAACGCAGCAGATGAGTGATTTGGTTGATGTGGACTGGAACGCGACTATTTCATCTTACATCATGCAGCAAACGGCGTTGCAGGCGTCGTACAAAGCGTTTACTGATATGCAGGGGTTATCACTTTTCCAGCTCAACAAATAAGCACTTTTTCAAACATATCATGAAACTGGGTATGTTTTGTCTGCCTGCTCTGGGATCGCCGGGGCGGGCATTTTTTTTGCCTGATTTGAGTAGTTGGCTAGCAAGAATGCCATTTGATGAATTTGAATCTGTTGATTCAAAGATGAAATAAAAAGCCCCAGCGGTTGCCAGGGCTTGATTACTTTGAGCTAATGATTACTCAACAGGTTGCGGACGCGCAGGAGCGGCAGAGGCATGATGCGTTGCCGTATGACCACCTGCGGCACCTTTACCTTCGAAGGCAAAAGTAGGGCGTTGCCAGTCACTGTGACGCGGTGCTTCCGGAACATATTCCGGAGCCGGAGCGCGTGTCATCGGCGCGGTAGCGTGGTTATGTTCAGCTGCGACCTCAGGTTCAACAGCGGCTACCGTTTCAACTTCTGCTGCGACTTCAGCGACCACAGGTGCGGCAGGTTGAGCGACAACTTCAGGTTCGGCAACCACAACCTCGGCAGTTTCAGCCACTTCTTCAATATCTGCCGTCTCTTCCTGTGGTTCAACCACTGGCTCCGCATGTTCTGCAACGTCCTGTGCTACAGCAACATCAGCCTCGGCAATCACCTGTGGCTGTTCAGTTACCGCTGCGGCAATCACTTCAGGATGCGTCGTTTCAACCACTTCCGGTTGCGCTTGTGCAACCTGAACTGGTGCTTCTACGGTTTCGGTCACTTCTTCAATAACCGGCGCAGTAACGACGGGTTCGACGGCGGCGGCGACAGGAACTTCAGTCACCATCGGCTGCATCTGTACTTCTTCCTGTTCGCGTTGCTCTTCAACCTGTACATCTTGCGGACGTACTACCGGATAGCGAATCCAGACTTTGCCAGAGGCCAGTTCAGGAGACGCACACGCTACGGTTAATGGCATTGGTGACTGAACCGGATAACGCTCATCACGATAGCGGCGACGACGCTGACCACTCACGCGCAGGTGGCGCGGCGAGCGGCGAGAACGACGCGGCATACCACCGTTGTCACGGTTATCGGCATTGTTCTCTTCTTGTTGTTGTTCCGGCGCAGTTTGTGCAACGACTGGCAATGGTACTTTCACCAGTTCAGTACGCTGGGCAGGCGCTTCCGGCATAACAGGTTCGGCGGCGACGGTTTCTTCAACCACCGGTGCGGCTACTACTTCTTCCGCAACGCTTTGCTCGTAACGCACTTTCTGATTTAGCTGGCGCTGTTTACGACGCGGCTGAACCGGACGTACACGCTCCTCCTGTTCGGTTTCCTGAACAGATTGCTCTTCAACATTCAGTGCCTTCGCTTCTTGTTGTACCTGACGTTTATCATCGTTGCGGCGACGACTACGCTCACGACGCGGTGCTTGTTGCTCGTCGGTGGTACGCGCTTTTTCTGTTACATCAGTCTGCTGACGGCTCTCTCGAGTTTCGGCAGTCTGCTGTTGCGTCTGGCGACGATTACGACGGTTCTCTTCGCGATTATCGCTACCCTCTGTACGTTCGCTACGCGTGTCGCGGCGTTCATTACGGTCACGGCGATTGTTCTGACGAGGCTTGCGGCGATCCTGTTGACGTTCCGGTTTCGCTTCTGCTTTCGGTGCAGGCTGCTCGGTTGGTTTGGTTTCTTCACCACCGCTGAACAGCGATTTCAGGGCGCTGAATAGACGGCTTAACAGGCCTGGTTGGGCAGGAGCAGCAGGCGTTGTCGGCGCTGCTTTAGGCGCCGGGGCTGCTGCAGGCGCTACAGGTTCAGCCGGGGCTGGAGCAGGTGGCACATCCGGCATGGCAAAAGTTGCCAGTGCAGGTTGTTCCGGACGTTTACGCTCCGCAAACTCTTCTTCTGACGGCAGCGCCATTGCTTCTTCATGCAGCTTCGGCAGCATGTAGCTTAAGGTCGGCGTCTCTTCCCCTTTACGCACGCGCAGTACGTGGTAGTGCGGAGTTTCCATCTGATCGTTTGGTACAATCACACAGCGCACGCCGTCCTGACGGGTTTCAATTGCATTTACCGCAGAACGTTTTTCGTTCAGCAGGTAAGAGGCAATAGGGACAGGAACAATAGCGTGGACTTCCTGAGTGTTCTCTTTCAGGGCTTCTTCTTCAATCAGACGCAGAATAGAGAGCGACAGGGATTCATTATCACGCACGGTGCCAGTACCAGAGCAACGCGGGCAGACGTGATGGCTGGATTCACCCAGCGACGGGCTCAGGCGCTGACGGGACATCTCCAGCAGGCCAAAGCGAGAGATATGACTGATTTGAATACGCGCACGATCCTGACGCACTGCTTCACGCAGACGGTTTTCTACTGCACGCTGGTGGCGTACTGGCGTCATGTCGATGAAGTCGATAACAATCAGACCGCCGAGGTCACGCAGGCGTAGCTGACGAGCAATTTCATCGGCAGCTTCCAGGTTGGTGTTAAACGCGGTTTCTTCGATATCGCCGCCGCGAGTTGCACGAGCGGAGTTGATGTCGATGGCGGTTAACGCTTCGGTGCTGTCGATAACAATGGAGCCACCAGACGGCAGACGGACTTCACGCTGGAAAGCGGACTCGATCTGCGATTCGATCTGGTAGTGGCTGAACAGTGGAATTTCACCCGTGTACAGTTTGATTTTGCTGCTGAAATCCGGGCGACCTAATGCAGCGATATGCTGACGCGCCAGTTCGAGTACTTTCGGGTTATCGATAAGGATTTCGCCGATGTCCTGGCGTAAGTAATCGCGGAATGCGCGAACGATAACATTGCTCTCCTGATGGATCAGGAACGGAGCAGGGCGACTTTCAGCGGCTTTTTTGATTGCTTCCCAGTGTTTCAGACGGAAGCTTAAATCCCATTGCAGCGCCTCAGCAGATTTGCCGACGCCTGCGGTGCGCACGATAAGCCCCATGCCTTCAGGCAGTTCGAGGCTCGCCAGTGCTTCTTTTAATTCGGTACGGTCGTCGCCTTCAATACGGCGAGAAATGCCACCCGCGCGCGGGTTGTTCGGCATCAGAACCAGATAGCTACCCGCCAGACTGATAAAGGTGGTTAATGCCGCGCCTTTGTTGCCGCGCTCTTCTTTATCGATCTGAACAATGACTTCCTGACCTTCACGCAACACATCTTTAATGTTGGGACGACCATGAGCACTGTAGTTAGCAGGGAAATATTCGCGGGCAATTTCTTTTAGTGGGAGGAAACCATGACGTTCAGCGCCGTAATCAACAAAAGCAGCTTCCAGACTCGGTTCAATGCGGGTGATTTTACCTTTGTAGATGTTCGCCTTTTTCTGTTCATGCCCTGGACTTTCGATATCCAGATCATACAGACGCTGCCCATCTACAAGGGCAACGCGCAACTCTTCCTGCTGAGTTGCGTTGATTAACATTCTTTTCATCGTAACTTACTCATTATTCTTACATTGACGACTAAGCTGCGGGCAAAGTAACGCCTTCCGGGTGTGAACCGATGGCCTCGTGTCTAGTCGCGTCGCCAACCTCACGGTTATCGTCAGCTCAAAGAGGCGCAGAGTGTCGGTTGCCCGTTTTTCATGCGGAAAAACAGCGCAATTATCAGAGAAACAGACTGGGTATTACTCTCCAGAAATATTTCCATCTACCGGTAAGGACTGCAACCCGCAGCCCGCTAACTGCCTGAAAGATCAATACGTCTTACGCCATTGCTGCGTTGATGATCGGTCGGGCAAAATGGGGTATTCCGTAAAATTTCTTGTTTTAACAAGGTTGGACACGGAAACGTTCTCATTATTCCACTGCAAGCCTTGTTATAGCAAGATGACTTTTACCATTTATCACCCACTTACTCACAGTTTTTTCACTTCTTGCTGGCGATTGGTTTAATAACCATCAATTAAGTGATTGCACTGGGAAGTAATAAGGTGCAGAACTAAATATAAGCATAGAAAAATGAGTGGCGCGAATCCTGTTGGCTATTTAGAATCGCCCACCATGAAAACAGAGACTCCATCCGTAAAAATCGTTGCTATCACCGCTGATGAAGCGGGGCAACGTATCGACAACTTTTTGCGTACCCAATTGAAAGGCGTACCAAAAAGTATGATTTACCGTATTTTGCGTAAAGGCGAAGTGCGGGTGAACAAAAAACGTATTAAGCCTGAATATAAACTCGAAGCTGGTGATGAAGTGCGTATTCCGCCGGTTCGCGTTGCCGAACGGGAAGAAGAGGCTGTTTCGCCGCATCTGCAAAAAGTGGCGGCGCTGGCGGACGTCATCTTATATGAAGATGATCATATCCTGGTGCTCAATAAACCCTCAGGTACGGCGGTGCATGGCGGCAGTGGTTTGAGTTTCGGCGTTATTGAAGGGCTGAGGGCGTTGCGCCCGGAAGCGCGGTTCCTTGAACTGGTGCATCGACTCGACCGGGACACTTCAGGTGTATTGCTGGTAGCGAAAAAACGTTCGGCGTTACGTTCTCTGCATGAGCAATTACGTGAAAAAGGGATGCAAAAAGATTATCTGGCGCTGGTGCGCGGTCAGTGGCAGTCACACGTGAAGAGTGTCCAGGCTCCGCTGCTGAAGAATATTCTGCAAAGCGGCGAACGTATTGTGCGTGTGAGCCAGGAAGGTAAACCGTCAGAAACACGCTTCAAAGTGGAAGAACGCTATGCGTTTGCCACGCTGGTTCGTTGCAGTCCGGTTACCGGACGTACACACCAGATCCGTGTGCATACTCAATACGCTGGTCATCCGATTGCGTTTGATGATCGTTACGGCGATCGTGAGTTTGATCAACAGCTCACTGAGACCGGAACGGGGCTGAAGCGTTTGTTCCTGCACGCAGCAGCGTTGAAGTTTACCCATCCGGGTACGGGTGAGGTGATGCGTATCGAAGCGCCGATGGATGATGGTCTGAAGCGTTGTTTGCAGAAACTGCGTAATGCGCGTTAATACAAACATATAAGCCAGATATAATGGGTGGTAGACCTGATAAGGTGTTTACGTCGCGTCAGGCTGCCAGAACCGATTGCCGGATGCGGCGTAAATGCTTTATCCGGCAGACAAAACTACCCCATCAGCGGGTTTTTCCCTTCCCGACGTAACATCTGACAGAGCGCGATGAGCGGTAAACCAACCAGCGTATTAGGGTCACGTCCTTCTAAACGTTCGAATAGCGTAATGCCAAACCCTTCACTCTTAAAACTGCCAGCGCAGTGCAGGGGATGTTCTTTACGCACGTAATTATCAATCTCCGCCTCGCTTAAGTGGCGGAAATGAACGTCAAAAGGTTCCACTTCCGTTTGCAGATGCCCGCTCGCCGAATTAAACAGCGCCAGCCCAGTATAGAAGGTGACAATATTGCCGCTGGCTTTGCGTAATTGCAGACGCGCATTTTCTTCCGTTAACGGTTTACCGGTGATTTCGCCATCAAGAACACACACCTGGTCTGAACCGATAATTAAATGAGAGGGATAACGTGATGCTAAGGATTGCGCTTTTTCTTGCGCCAGCCGGAGCACCAGCTGGCGCGGCGATTCATCGCTATGCGGGGTTTCGTCGACCTCCGGAGCGGCACATTCGAAAGAGATTTGTAGTTTTTCAAGTAAGGCGCGGCGCCAGGGCGAAGTGGAGGCTAAAATAAGTTTAGACATATTTTTTTCCATCAGATATAGCGTATTGATGATAGCCATTTTAAACTATGCGCTTCGTTTTGCAGGTTGATGTTCGTTATCAGCACTGAACGAAAATAAAGCAGTAACCCGCAATGTGTGCGAATTATTGGCAAAAGGCAACCACAGGCTGCCTTTTTCTTTGACTCTATGACGTTACAAAGTTAATATGCGCGCCCTATGCAAAAGGTAAAATTACCCCTGACTCTCGATCCGGTTCGTACGGCTCAAAAACGCCTTGATTACCAGGGTATCTATACTCCTGATCAGGTTGAGCGCGTCGCCGAATCCGTAGTCAGTGTGGACAGTGATGTGGAATGCTCCATGTCGTTCGCTATCGATAACCAACGTCTCGCAGTGTTAAACGGCGATGCGAAGGTGACGGTAACGCTCGAGTGTCAGCGTTGCGGGAAGCCGTTTACTCATCAGGTCTACACAACGTATTGTTTTAGTCCTGTGCGTTCAGACGAACAGGCTGAAGCACTGCCGGAAGCGTATGAACCGATTGAGGTTAACGAATTCGGTGAAATCGATCTGCTTGCAATGGTTGAAGATGAAATCATCCTCGCCTTGCCGGTAGTTCCGGTGCATGATTCTGAACACTGTGAAGTGTCCGAAGCGGACATGGTCTTTGGTGAACTGCCTGAAGAAGCGCAAAAGCCAAACCCATTTGCCGTATTAGCCAGCTTAAAGCGTAAGTAATTGGTGCTCCCCGTTGGATCGGGGATAAACCGTAATTGAGGAGTAAGGTCCATGGCCGTACAACAGAATAAACCAACCCGTTCCAAACGTGGCATGCGTCGTTCCCATGACGCGCTGACCGCAGTCACCAGCCTGTCTGTAGACAAAACTTCTGGTGAAAAACACCTGCGTCACCACATCACTGCCGACGGTTACTACCGTGGCCGCAAGGTCATCGCTAAGTAATCACGCATCTGCGTGATGAAGCTTAGTGAGGATTTTCCCCAGGCAACTGGGGAAAGACCAAACCGGGCGGCGACGATACCTTGACACGTCTAACCCTGGCGTTAGATGTCATGGGGGGCGATTTTGGCCCTTCTGTGACAGTGCCTGCAGCTTTGCAGGCACTGAACTCTAATTCGCAACTCACTCTTCTTTTAGTCGGTAACCCCGACGCCATCACGCCATTACTTGCTAAAGCTGATTTTGAACAACGTTCGCGTTTGCAGATTATTCCTGCGCAGTCAGTTATCGCCAGTGATGCCCGGCCTTCGCAGGCTATCCGCGCCAGTCGCGGTAGCTCAATGCGCGTGGCGCTGGAGCTGGTGAAAGAAGGTCGAGCGCAAGCCTGTGTCAGTGCTGGCAATACCGGGGCGCTGATGGGGCTGGCTAAATTATTACTCAAGCCCCTGGAGGGGATTGAGCGCCCGGCGTTGGTGACGGTGTTACCGCATCAACAAAAGGGCAAAACGGTGGTTCTCGATTTAGGAGCCAACGTCGATTGTGACAGCACAATGTTGGTGCAATTTGCCATTATGGGCTCAGTTTTGGCTGAAGAGGTGGTGGAAATCCCTAACCCTCGCGTGGCGTTGCTCAATATTGGTGAAGAAGAAGTAAAGGGTCTCGACAGTATTCGGGATGCCTCAGCGGTGCTTAAAACAATCCCTTCTATCAATTATATCGGCTATCTTGAAGCCAATGAGTTATTAACTGGCAAGACAGATGTGTTGGTCTGTGACGGCTTTACAGGAAATGTCACATTAAAGACGATGGAAGGTGTTGTCAGGATGTTCCTTTCTCTGCTGAAATCTCAGGGAGAAGGGAAAAAACGGTCGTGGTGGCTACTGTTATTAAAGCGTTGGCTACAAAAGAGCCTGACGAGGCGATTCAGTCACCTCAACCCCGACCAGTATAACGGCGCCTGTCTGTTAGGATTGCGCGGCACGGTGATAAAAAGTCATGGTGCAGCCAATCAGCGAGCTTTTGCGGTCGCGATTGAACAGGCAGTGCAGGCGGTGCAGCGACAAGTTCCTCAGCGAATTGCCGCTCGCCTGGAATCTGTATACCCAGCTGGTTTTGAGCTGTTGGACGGTGGCAAAAGCGGATCTCTGCGGTAGCAGGACGCTGCCAGCGAACTCGCAGTTTGCAAGTGACGGTATATAACCGAAAAGTGACTGAGCGTACATGTATACGAAGATTATTGGTACTGGCAGCTATCTGCCCGAACAAGTGCGGACAAACGCCGATCTGGAAAAAATGGTGGATACCTCTGACGAGTGGATTGTCACTCGTACTGGCATCCGCGAACGCCACATTGCCGCGCCAAACGAAACCGTTTCTACCATGGGCTTCGAAGCGGCGACGCGTGCAATTGAAATGGCGGGCATTGATAAAGACCAGATTGGCCTGATCGTTGTGGCAACAACTTCTGCCACGCACGCCTTCCCGAGCGCAGCATGTCAGATTCAAAGCATGTTGGGCATCAAAGGTTGCCCGGCGTTTGACGTTGCTGCAGCCTGTGCAGGTTTCACCTACGCGCTGAGCGTAGCCGATCAATATGTGAAATCTGGTGCGGTGAAGTATGCTCTGGTCGTCGGTTCCGATGTACTGGCGCGCACCTGCGATCCAACAGATCGCGGGACCATTATCATTTTTGGCGACGGCGCGGGCGCTGCGGTGCTTGCTGCCTCTGAAGAGCCTGGAATTATCTCCACGCATCTTCATGCCGATGGCAGCTATGGTGAATTGCTGACATTGCCTAACGCCGACCGTGTGAATCCAGAAAATTCAATTCATCTGACCATGGCGGGCAACGAAGTCTTCAAGGTTGCGGTAACCGAGTTGGCGCACATCGTTGATGAGACGCTGGCGGCAAATAACCTTGATCGTTCCCAACTGGACTGGCTGGTTCCGCATCAGGCGAACTTGCGTATTATCAGCGCGACGGCGAAAAAACTCGGCATGTCGATGGACAATGTCGTCGTGACGCTGGATCGACACGGTAATACCTCTGCCGCTTCTGTGCCTTGTGCACTTGATGAAGCTGTACGCGACGGGCGTATTAAGCCTGGACAGCTGGTTCTGCTTGAAGCCTTTGGCGGTGGGTTCACCTGGGGCTCCGCGCTGGTTCGTTTCTAGGATAAGGATTTAAAGATGACGCAATTTGCATTTGTGTTCCCTGGACAGGGCTCTCAAACCGTTGGGATGCTGGCTGATATGGCGGCGAGCTATCCTATTGTCGAAGAAACGTTTGCTGAAGCCTCTGCGGCGCTGGGCTACGACCTGTGGGCGCTGACCCAGCAGGGGCCTGCCGAAGAACTGAATAAAACCTGGCAAACCCAGCCTGCGCTGTTGACTGCATCTGTTGCGTTGTACCGTGTGTGGCAGCAGCAGGGCGGTAAAACACCGGCGATGATGGCCGGTCACAGCCTGGGTGAATACTCCGCGCTGGTTTGCGCTGGTGTGATTGATTTTGCTGATGCAGTGCGTCTGGTTGAGATGCGCGGCAAGTTCATGCAGGAAGCTGTACCGGAAGGGACAGGCGCAATGGCGGCAATCATCGGTCTTGATGATGCGTCTATTGCTAAAGCTTGCGAAGAAGCTGCAGAAGGTCAGGTGGTTTCTCCGGTAAACTTTAACTCTCCGGGGCAGGTCGTTATTGCCGGTCATAAAGAAGCGGTTGAGCGTGCAGGTGCTGCCTGTAAAGCTGCGGGCGCAAAACGTGCGTTGCCGTTGCCAGTGAGCGTACCGTCTCACTGTGCGCTGATGAAACCGGCTGCCGATAAACTGGCTGTTGAATTGGCGAAAATCACCTTCAATACCCCAACCGTCCCGGTTGTGAATAACGTTGATGTGAAATGCGAAACTAATGGCGATGCTATCCGTGATGCGCTGGTACGTCAGCTGTATAATCCGGTTCAATGGACGAAATCTGTTGAATACATGGCAGCGCAAGGCGTTGAACATCTTTATGAAGTAGGACCAGGCAAAGTGCTTACTGGCCTGACAAAACGCATTGTCGACACCCTGACCGCCTCGGCGCTGAACGAACCTTCAGCGATGGCAGCGGCGCTCGAGCTTTAAAAGAGGAAAAACATGAATTTTGAAGGAAAAATCGCACTGGTAACCGGTGCAAGCCGTGGGATTGGTCGCGCAATTGCGGAAACGCTCGCAGCTCGTGGCGCGAAAGTTATCGGTACTGCGACCAGTGAAAGCGGTGCTCAGGCGATCAGCGATTATTTAGGTGATAACGGTAAAGGTCTGATGTTGAATGTGACCGACCCTGCATCTATCGAATCTGTTCTGGAAAAAATTCGCGCAGAATTTGGTGAAGTCGATATCCTGGTCAATAATGCCGGTATCACTCGTGATAACCTGTTAATGCGAATGAAAGATGATGAGTGGAACGATATTATCGAAACCAACCTTTCATCTGTTTTCCGTCTGTCAAAAGCGGTAATGCGCGCTATGATGAAAAAGCGTCATGGTCGTATTATCACTATCGGTTCTGTGGTTGGTACCATGGGAAATGGCGGTCAGGCCAACTACGCTGCGGCGAAAGCGGGCTTGATCGGCTTCAGTAAATCCCTGGCGCGCGAAGTTGCGTCACGTGGTATTACTGTAAACGTTGTTGCTCCGGGCTTTATTGAAACGGACATGACACGTGCGCTGAGCGATGACCAGCGTGCGGGTATCCTGGCGCAGGTTCCTGCGGGTCGCCTAGGCGGCGCACAGGAAATCGCCAACGCGGTTGCATTCCTGGCATCCGACGAAGCAGCTTACATCACGGGTGAAACTTTGCATGTGAACGGCGGGATGTACATGGTCTGACCGCGATTTGCACAAAATGCTCATGTTGCGCGCAGTCTGCGTGGTTATGAGTAATAATTAGTGCAAAATGATTTGCGTTGTTGGGGGGTATGGCCTCAAAATAACGTAAAATCGTGGTAAGACCTGCCGGGATTTAGTTGCAAATTTTTCAACATTTTATACACTACGAAAACCATCGCGAAAGCGAGTTTTGATAGGAAATTTAAGAGTATGAGCACTATCGAAGAACGCGTTAAGAAAATTATCGGCGAACAGCTGGGCGTTAAGCAGGAAGAAGTTACCAACAATGCTTCTTTCGTTGAAGACCTGGGCGCGGATTCTCTTGACACCGTTGAGCTGGTAATGGCTCTGGAAGAAGAGTTTGATACTGAGATTCCGGACGAAGAAGCTGAGAAAATCACCACCGTTCAGGCTGCCATTGATTACATCAACGGCCACCAGGCGTAAGTGAACATCTCCAGGCGGTCGTTCGACCGCCTGAGTTTTATCTTTTTGTCCCACTAGAATCATTTTTTTCCCTCCCTGGAGGACAAACGTGTCTAAGCGTCGTGTAGTTGTGACCGGACTGGGCATGTTGTCTCCTGTCGGCAATACCGTAGAGTCTACCTGGAAAGCTCTGCTTGCCGGTCAGAGTGGCATCAGCCTAATCGACCATTTCGATACTAGCGCCTATGCAACGAAATTTGCTGGCTTAGTAAAGGATTTTAACTGTGAGGACATTATCTCGCGCAAAGAACAGCGCAAGATGGATGCCTTCATTCAATATGGAATTGTCGCTGGCGTTCAGGCCATGCAGGATTCTGGCCTTGAAATAACGGAAGAGAACGCAACCCGCATTGGTGCCGCAATTGGCTCCGGGATTGGCGGCCTCGGACTGATCGAAGAAAACCACACATCTTTGATGAACGGTGGTCCACGTAAGATCAGCCCATTCTTCGTTCCGTCAACGATTGTGAACATGGTGGCAGGTCACCTGACTATCATGTATGGCCTGCGTGGCCCAAGCATCTCTATCGCGACCGCCTGTACTTCCGGCGTGCACAACATTGGTCATGCTGCGCGTATTATCGCGTATGGCGATGCTGACGTGATGGTTGCAGGTGGCGCAGAGAAAGCCAGTACGCCGCTGGGCGTTGGCGGTTTCGGCGCGGCACGTGCATTATCTACCCGCAATGATAACCCGCAAGCGGCTAGCCGCCCGTGGGATAAAGAGCGTGATGGTTTCGTACTGGGCGATGGTGCCGGTATGCTGGTGCTCGAAGAGTACGAACACGCGAAAAAACGCGGTGCGAAAATTTACGCTGAACTCGTCGGCTTTGGTATGAGCAGCGATGCCTATCATATGACGTCGCCGCCGGAAAATGGCGCAGGCGCAGCTCTGGCAATGGCAAATGCTCTGCGTGATGCAGGTATTGAAGCGAGCCAGATTGGCTACGTTAACGCGCACGGTACTTCAACGCCTGCTGGCGATAAAGCCGAAGCGCAGGCAGTGAAAACCATCTTTGGTGAAGCTGCAAGCCGTGTGCTGGTAAGCTCCACGAAATCCATGACCGGTCACCTGTTAGGTGCGGCGGGTGCGGTAGAGTCTATCTACTCCATCCTGGCGCTGCGCGATCAGGCTGTTCCGCCGACCATCAACCTGGATAACCCGGATGAAGGTTGCGATCTGGATTTCGTACCGCATGAAGCACGTCAGGTCAGCGGAATGGAGTATACCCTGTGTAACTCCTTCGGCTTCGGTGGCACTAATGGTTCTTTGATCTTTAAAAAGATCTAAGTTGCTATTTCCCACCTGTATAAAGGTCCGCTTGCGGGCCTTTTTTCTTAGGTTTTATTCAGACTTGTTCCGCAGTGAACATGCTGCCACACTAACAATCCTCTGATAAGGAGCCGGTATGTTCTTAATTAACGGTCATAAACAGGATTCGCTGGCAGCAAGCGATCGGGCAACGCAATTTGGCGATGGTTGTTTCACCACAGCCAGAATTATCGACGGTGAAGTCAGTTTGTTATCCGCGCATATACAGCGACTACAGGAAGCCACTCAGCGGTTAATGATCGCCTGTGATTTCTGGCCGCAGCTTGAGCAAGAGATGAAAACGCTGGCAGCAGCACAGCAGAACGGTGTGCTGAAAGTGGTGATCAGTCGCGGCAGTGGTGGGCGAGGATACAGCACATTGAACAGCGGTCCGGCAACGCGCATTCTCTCCGTTGCGGCTTACCCTGCACATTATGACCGCTTACGCAAAGAGGGCATTACTCTGGCGCTAAGTCCAGTACGCCTTGGACGCAATCCTTATCTCGCAGGTATTAAACATCTTAATCGGCTTGAGCAAGTGCTAATTCGCTCTCATCTTGAGCAGACAAACGCCGATGAGGCGCTGGTTCTTGACAGCGAAGGGTGGGTTACGGAATGCTGTGCGGCTAATTTGTTATGGCGCAAGAGCAACGTAGTTTATACGCCGCGACTGGATCAGGCAGGTGTTAACGGCATTATGCGACAATTCTGTATCCGTTTACTGGCACAATCCTCTTATCAGCTTGTCGAAGTACAAGCCTCGCTGGAGGAGGTGATGCAGGCAGATGAGATGGTAGTTTGTAATGCGTTGATGCCAGTGATTCCCGTGCGTGCCTGTGGCGAGGCCTCCTTTTCGTCAACAACGCTATATGAATATTTAGCCCCACTTTGTGAGCACCCGAATTAGTCATGAAAAAAGTGTTATTGATTGTTTTGTTATTGCTGGTGGTACTGGGTATCGCCGCTGGTGTGGGCGTCTGGAAGGTTCGCCACCTCGCCGACAGCAAATTACTTATTAAAGAAGAGACGATATTTACTCTGAAACCGGGGACCGGACGTCTGGCGCTCGGTGAACAGCTTTATGCCGATAAGATCATCAATCGCCCACGGGTATTTCAATGGCTGCTGCGTATCGAGCCGGATCTTTCTCATTTCAAAGCCGGGACTTACCGCTTTACACCGCAGATGACTGTGCGTGAGATGCTGAAATTACTGGAAAGCGGTAAAGAAGCACAGTTTCCACTACGCCTGGTGGAGGGGATGCGTCTGAGCGATTACCTCAAGCAATTGCGTGAGGCCCCGTATATCAAGCATACGCTGAGCGACGATAAGTACGCCACCGTAGCGCAGGCACTTGAACTGGAAAACCCGGAGTGGATTGAAGGTTGGTTCTGGCCAGACACCTGGATGTATACCGCCAATACCTCCGATGTCGCGTTACTCAAGCGAGCGCACAAGAAAATGGTGAAAGCGGTCGATAGCGCCTGGGAAGGGCGTGCGGACGGTCTACCTTATAAAGATAAAAACCAGCTGGTGACGATGGCATCAATTATCGAAAAAGAAACCGCCGTTGCCAGTGAACGCGATCAGGTTGCCTCGGTATTTATCAACCGCTTACGCATTGGTATGCGCCTGCAGACCGACCCGACGGTGATTTACGGGATGGGAGAGCGTTATAATGGCAAACTTTCTCGTGCAGATCTGGAAACGCCGACAGCGTATAACACCTACACCATAACTGGTCTGCCGCCAGGCGCGATTGCTACGCCGGGGGCAGATTCGCTGAAGGCTGCTGCGCATCCGGAGAAAACGCCGTATCTCTATTTTGTGGCCGATGGTAAAGGTGGTCACACGTTTAATACCAATCTTGCCAGTCATAACAAGTCTGTGCAGGATTATCTGAAAGTGCTTAAGGAAAAAAATGCGCAGTAAGTATATCGTCATTGAAGGGCTGGAAGGCGCAGGCAAAACCACCGCACGCAACGTGGTGGTTGAGACGCTTGAGCAACTGGGTATCCGCGACATGGTTTTCACTCGGGAACCCGGCGGTACGCAACTTGCCGAAAAGTTAAGAAGCCTGGTGCTGGATATCAAATCGGTAGGCGATGAAGTCATTACCGATAAAGCCGAAGTGCTGATGTTTTATGCCGCGCGTGTACAACTGGTAGAAACCGTCATCAAACCGGCACTGGCAAACGGCACATGGGTGATTGGTGATCGCCACGATCTCTCCACTCAGGCGTATCAGGGCGGTGGTCGTGGTATTGACCAGCATATGCTGGCAACGTTGCGTGATGCCGTTCTTGGGGATTTTCGCCCTGATTTAACGCTCTATCTCGATGTTACTCCAGAAGTCGGCCTTAAGCGCGCGCGTGCGCGCGGCGAGCTGGATCGCATTGAGCAAGAGTCTTTTGATTTCTTTAATCGCACCCGCGCTCGCTACCTGGAACTGGCTGCACAAGATAAAAGCATTCACACTATTGATGCAACACAATCGCTGGAAGATGTCATGGACGCGATTCGCACCACCGTGACTCACTGGGTTAAGGAGCAGGGCGAATGAGATGGTATCCATGGTTACGACCTGATTTCGAAAAACTGGTAGCCAGCTATCAGGCCGGAAGGGGTCACCATGCGCTACTGATTCAGGCATTACCTGGCATGGGCGATGAGGCCTTAATCTACGCTCTGAGCCGTTATTTACTTTGCCAACAACCGCAGGGCCACAAAAGCTGTGGTCATTGTCGCGGATGCCAGTTGATGCAGGCGGGGACGCACCCCGATTATTACACTCTTGCTCCCGAAAAAGGGAAGAATGCTCTGGGCATTGATGCCGTGCGTGAAGTCACCGAAAAGCTTAATGAACACGCACGATTAGGCGGTGCGAAAGTTGTCTGGGTCACCGATGCCGCCTTGCTGACCGATGCCGCTGCCAATGCCTTGCTGAAAACACTGGAAGAGCCGCCAGCGGAAACCTGGTTTTTCCTCGCTACACGAGAACTTGAACGCTTACTGGCAACACTGCGCAGCCGTTGTCGCTTGCATTATCTTGCACCGCCGCCGGAACAGTACGCAGTGAGCTGGCTTGCGCGTGAAGTGACAATGTCACAAGAGGCTATGCTAACCGCATTGCGCCTGAGCGCCGGTTCGCCTGGCGCTGCATTGGGGCTGTTTCAAGGGGATATCTGGCAGGCACGTGAGACACTTTGTCAGGCGTTGGCAAACAGCGTGCAATCTGGCGACTGGTATTCGATGTTGTCGGCACTTAACCACGAACAAGCTCCGGCGCGTCTGCACTGGTTGGCAACTTTGTTGATGGATGCGCTCAAACGCCATTATGGCGCTTCACAAGTCACCAATATTGATGTTCCTGGCGTTGTCGCCGCGCTGGCAAACCAGCTTTCTCCCTCTCGCCTGCAGGCTATACTGGGGGATGTTTGCCAAAGTCGTGAGCAGTTAATTTCTGTCACAGGCGTAAACCGCGAGCTTGTCATTACCGATCTTTTACTGCGTATTGAGCATTACCTGCAACCGGACGTTGTGTTACCGGTTCCTCATCTTTAAGAGAGACATTATGTTTTTAGTCGACTCACACTGCCATCTCGATGGTTTGAATTATGAATCTTTACACAAGGACGTGGATGACGTTCTGGCGAAAGCCGCCGCGCGCGATGTGAAATTTTGTCTGGCGGTCGCCACGACATTGCCCGGTTACCTGCATATGCGGGATCTGGTTGGCGAACGTGACAACGTCGTTTTTTCTTGCGGTGTGCATCCGCTAAACCAGAATGATCCCTACGATGTGGAAGATTTACGCCGTCTGGCAGCAGAAGAGGGCGTTGTTGCGCTGGGTGAAACCGGGCTGGATTATTATTACACGCCGGAAACAAAAGTCCGTCAGCAAGAATCCTTCATTCATCATATCCAGATTGGTCGCGAACTGAACAAGCCGGTTATCGTCCATACGCGTGACGCCCGCGCCGATACGCTGGCTATTCTGCGTGAAGAAAAAGTGACGGATTGTGGTGGCGTACTACACTGTTTTACAGAGGACAAAGAAACGGCGGGCAAGTTACTGGATCTCGGATTTTACATCTCCTTTTCCGGCATTGTGACCTTCCGTAATGCGGAACAACTGCGCGATGCCGCGCGTTATGTCCCGCTGGATCGGCTACTGGTGGAAACTGACTCGCCTTACCTGGCGCCAGTGCCACATCGAGGAAAAGAGAATCAACCTGCAATGGTTCGTGACGTTGCAGAATACATGGCTGTGTTGAAAGGTGTTGCCGTTGAAGAACTGGCGCAGGTAACCACCGATAACTTCGCCCGTCTGTTTCACATCGACGCTTCCCGCCTGCAGTCCATCAGTTGAATGAATTTTTTTTAAGCTCGTAATTAATGGTTAAAACGAGTAAAGTTCACCGCCGCAAATTGGGCGGTGGCTAACCATGTTTGAAACATCTTGACATATGTTTTGTCAAAATGTGCAACTTCGCTAAAGACCTGAAGTTGAAACGTGATAGCCGTCAAACAAATCGACACTGAATTATTTTACTCTGTGTAATAAATAAAGGGCGCTTAGATGCCCTGTACACGGCAAGGTTCTCCCCCCTTGCCACGCGTGAGAACGTAAAAAGCACCCATACTCAGGAGCACTCTCAATTATGTTTAAGAATGCATTTGCTAACCTGCAAAAGGTCGGTAAATCGCTGATGCTGCCGGTATCCGTACTGCCTATCGCAGGTATTCTGCTGGGCGTCGGTTCCGCGAATTTCAGCTGGCTGCCAGCCGTTGTATCGCATGTTATGGCAGAAGCAGGCGGTTCCGTCTTTGCAAACATGCCACTTATTTTTGCGATCGGTGTCGCCCTTGGCTTTACCAATAACGATGGCGTATCCGCTCTTGCCGCAGTAGTTGCCTATGGCATCATGGTAAAAACCATGGCTGTGGTCGCGCCGCTGGTACTGCATTTACCTGCTGAAGAAATTGCCGCTAAACATCTGGCGGATACTGGCGTACTTGGGGGGATCATCTCCGGTGCGATTGCAGCGTACATGTTTAACCGTTTCTACCGTATTAAGCTGCCTGAGTATCTTGGCTTCTTTGCCGGTAAACGCTTTGTACCGATCATTTCTGGTCTGGCTGCCATCTTTACTGGCGTTGTGCTGTCCTTCATTTGGCCGCCGATTGGTTCCGCAATCCAGACTTTCTCCCAGTGGGCTGCTTACCAGAACCCGGTAGTTGCGTTTGGTATTTACGGCTTCATCGAACGTTGTCTGGTGCCGTTTGGTCTGCACCACATCTGGAACGTACCTTTCCAGATGCAGATTGGTGAATACACCAACGCAGCAGGTCAGGTCTTCCACGGCGATATTCCGCGTTATATGGCGGGTGACCCGACTGCGGGTAAACTGTCTGGCGGCTTCCTGTTTAAAATGTACGGTCTGCCGGCTGCTGCGATTGCTATCTGGCACTCTGCTAAACCAGAAAACCGCGCTAAAGTTGGCGGTATCATGATCTCCGCTGCGTTGACCTCGTTCCTGACCGGTATCACCGAGCCGATCGAGTTCTCCTTCATGTTCGTTGCGCCGATCCTGTACATCATCCACGCTATTCTGGCTGGTCTGGCATTCCCAATCTGTATTCTGCTGGGAATGCGCGACGGTACGTCGTTCTCGCACGGCCTGATCGACTTCATCGTACTGTCTGGTAACAGCAGCAAACTGTGGCTGTTCCCGATTGTCGGTATTGGTTATGCGATTGTTTACTACACCATCTTCCGTGTGCTGATTAAAGCTCTGGATCTGAAAACGCCGGGCCGCGAAGACGCAACTGAAGATGCGAAAGCAACCGGTACTAGCGAAATGGCTCCGGCTCTGGTTGCCGCATTTGGTGGTAAAGAAAACATCACTAACCTCGACGCATGTATTACTCGTCTGCGCGTCAGCGTTGCTGATGTGTCCAAAGTGGATCAGGCTGGCCTGAAGAAACTGGGCGCAGCGGGCGTAGTGGTTGCTGGTTCTGGTGTTCAGGCGATTTTCGGTACTAAATCCGATAACCTGAAAACCGAGATGGATGAGTACATCCGCAACAACTAATCAGTAGAATGTTGGGGAGACTAAGGCAGCCGAATGGCTGCCTTTTTTACAGGTGTTAATCAGAATTGATACGTGCCAGTAATACTGAAATTACGTGGTGCGCCGTAGACGATAGAACCTTCCACATTGGTATCGTAGGTTTTGTCGAACAGGTTATTGACGTTCCCCTGCAACGAGAAGTTTTTCGTCACCTGGTAGCGGGTGAACAGATCCACCAGCGCGTAGCTACCTTGCTCGGCGCGGAAGGTGCCATACGGTGTCACGGTGTCGGTATACACCCGATTTTGCCAGTTAACGCCGCCGCCGACCGTCAACTCTGGCATGACAGGCAACCGATAGCTGGCAAACATTTTAACCGTGGTACGTGGCAGATTCGGATTAACGGCATTCCCCTCGTTATCTTCCGCCACATAGCGCGTTGCGCCAAACGTCAGCTGCCAGTTGTCGGTAATTGCGCCGTTAAGTTCAAATTCCACGCCTTTACTTACTGTCCCATCCACCGCTTTATAGGCGGTTTCGCCGTTACTGCCCGGGATAGGCATTCCGGTGGACTGGGCGACATTATCCTGCTCAATACGGAAGATGGCTAACGTGGTGGTCAGACGGCTATTCATCCAGTCTGATTTTAGACCCAGTTCGTAGTTGTTACCGGTGATTGGCGCCAGATATTTGCCCGAACTGTCGCGATCATTTTGCGGCTGGAAAATAGAGGTATAGCTGGCATAGGTCGACCAGTTGTCATTGATGTCAAACACCAGACCCGCATAAGGCGTAGTGTGGTTTTTCTCCATGCTGTAAGTCAGCGTATCAACCCGCCAGTTGGTATAACGTGCGCCGAGGATAAGATGCAGCGGATCGGCAAGGGTGACACGAGTGGCGGCATATAACGATTTCATATGTGTGGTATCGTCCTGCGCCAGGCTTTGCGGCGCCCAGTTAGTCTGCGGGAAGTTACCGTTGAAGTTGTAGAAACTGCCAATTTCATTGGGGAAAACGTTAGCCCAGGAGCTGAAATAGCGGTTGTTTTGTTTACTGTAGCTACCGCCGAGCATCAGATTGTGCTGGCGACCAAATAATTCATAACTGCCGTCGGCAAACAGATCCAGCGCGTCAACTTTACGTTTGCCACTGTTCCAGCCAGTGCCGCCAACATAATCAAATCCGGGGCCATAGCTGCCATATGGTCCCACCAGCGTTCCATCTGCTTTATTTACGTAGGCATCGACATACATCATTTTGCTGTCAAATTCGACTTCGGAATGGGTAGCATTCAGCGTCGCCTGCCAGGTATCGGCAAATCGCTGCTTCAGTGACAGAAAGACTTTGTTGATCTCTTTGTCGTTATACGCCCAGTCAGGCGCGGTACTGCGGGCGCGATCGTAACTGTTGCTGCTGCCATCGGTATTCCAGCGTGGCAGGCCGCCCCAGGTCGGGCTGTTAACATCAATACGTTGATATTCATAACCGGCAGAAAATGTGGTCAGCTCGCCCAAATCAGCATCCACAATGCCGGAGAAGAAAGTTTTTTCGCTATTGTAGCGATCCAGCCATAAATCGTTGTTCTGATAGCCGCCAACAATTCGTGCGCGGACTTTACCATCTTCCGTGAGCGGACTTTGTAAATCCGCCACATAACGTTCTTTGTTCCAGCTACCGTATTCCGCCGAGACATCGCCTTTAAATTCACGGCTGGTGGCGTGTTTGCGGACCATATTAATCGCCGCAGAAGGATTGCCGGTGCCGGTCATTAGCCCGGTCGCGCCACGCACCACTTCTACACGCTCGAACAGCGCCATATCCGTGAGTGCGTCGCCCAGATTCCAGCGCGATTCAAAATAGGTGGGGAGGCCATCGACCATATAGTTATCGATCTGGAATCCACGCGAATAATAGAGGGTGCGGTCGGAGTCGGCCTGGCTTTTGCTTATCCCCAGAGTGTTTTCCATCACTTCGCCCAGCGTTTGCAGTTGCTGATCTTCCATTCGCTGCTGGCTGACAATAGTGACCGACTGTGGAATATCACGTTGGGTCATCTGCATTTTAGTACCTACAGAGGTAGACGTTACGCTGTAATCATTTTCGTCATCAACTGGAGCATTGGCAGCCCCTTCAACAATCACTGTTTCTTCGGCGGTTGGCACGGCCAGTGTAGCGGAAGGAAATAAAGCCAGAGCAATGCAGGCTGCGAGCAGCGACGGCGTGGCTGCGGCTTGATGCTGATTATCCCTGTTAAATTGTGTCGAAAGCATCTGAAATCTCTTGATTTATGTTGTAGTCAGGCTCATTCCAGAGGAGGGCGATGAGCAGTAATATTTAGCGCGCTAATAATTTTTTCATGGTAATGCAAATGAGAAATATACGCATTCATATTTAACGTGTAAACCAAAGAGAAAGTGTGTTTTCGGTTCATTCGCAGGCATAAAGGGGAATAATGGCGACGTATGCGGCAGTAAAACGGTTTTTGCTTAATAAATCGTGGGTTAAGGTTGAAAGAGCGGGTTTAACTCGACCATACTCTATACTCGCAGTGTGGCGCGGCGTAGCATGGCGCAACGCATGACTATTTGAAAAAGGAAAATGTCGTGGCAGAAGAAACTATTTTCAGCAAAATTATTCGTCGAGAGATCCCCTCCGATATCGTCTACCAGGATGATCTGGTAACGGCGTTTCGCGATATTTCGCCGCAAGCGCCAACGCATATTTTAATCATTCCTAATATCCTGATTCCTACCGTAAACGACGTCTCTGCCGAGCATGAGCAGGCGCTGGGACGCATGATCACTGTAGCGGCAAAAATTGCTGAGCAAGAAGGCATTGCCGAAGATGGCTATCGTCTGATCATGAACACCAACCGCCATGGCGGGCAAGAGGTGTACCACATCCATATGCACTTGCTAGGTGGCCGTCCTCTGGGCCCAATGTTGGCGCATAAAGGTCTGTAACGATGAGAAAAGGATGCTTTGGGCTGGTGTCTCTGGCGCTGTTATTGCTGGTGGGGTGTCGTTCACATCCGGAGATTCCGGTGAATGAAGAACAATCTCTGGTGATTGAGTCATCTCTTCTGGCTGCGGGCATCAGTGCAGAAAAGCCCGTTCTTTCAATGTCTGATATTCAGCCTTCTGCATCCTCGACGCTTTATAACGAAAGGCAAGAACCCGTTACCGTTCATTATCGTTTTTACTGGTATGACGCCAGAGGGCTGGAGATGCATCCTCTGGAAACGCCCCGCAGCGTTACCATTCCCGCACGTTCGGCGGTAACTCTGTACGGCAGCGCCAATTATCTGGGGGCGCACAAAGTCAGACTTTATCTATATTTGTAAGGGGTGAATCTTGATGACAAAAATGAGTCGCTACGCCTTAATCACCGCGCTGGCGATGTTTCTCGCCGGGTGTGTGGGGCAACGAGAACCTGCACCGGTAGAAGAGGTGAAACCTGCGCCGGAGCAACCTGCCGAGCCGCAACAGCCTGTACCAACCGTGCCATCGGTGCCGACGATCCCGCAGCAGCCAGGGCCAATTGAGCACGAAGATCAAACCGCACCGCCTGCGCCGCATATTCGTCATTATGACTGGAACGGTGCAATGCAGCCGATGGTCAGTAAAATGCTTGGGGCTGATGGTGTGACCGCAGGCAGCGTTCTGCTGGTTGATAGCGTTAACAACCGTACTAACGGCTCGCTGAATGCCGGAGAAGCGACCGAAACGCTACGTAATGCGCTGGCCAATAACGGTAAATTTACACTCGTTTCTGCCCAACAGCTTTCAATGGCCAAGCAGCAGTTAGGTTTGTCGCCGCAGGACAGTTTAGGCACTCGCAGTAAAGCGATTGGCATTGCCCGTAACGTCGGCGCTCATTATGTGCTGTACTCCAGTGCCTCTGGTAACGTCAACGCACCGACCCTGCAAATGCAACTCATGTTGGTGCAGACGGGTGAAATTATCTGGTCAGGTAAAGGTGCCGTTCAGCAACAATAATCCCATCACGCGCGACGAATTATTGTCGCGCTATTTCCCGCAGTACCATCCCGTCGCGACGTTTAATCATGGACTTAGCGGCGGGAGTTTTCTCATTGAACATCAGGATCTGCGTTTCGTTGTGCGTCAGACTCACGATCCTGATGCACTGCAGTCCGTGTTCCTGCGCCAGTATCGGGCGTTATCACGATTACCGGCATACCTTGCACCGAAGCCACATCTCTATCTCCGTGGCTGGATGGTGGTTGACTATTTGCCCGGCGAGGTAAAAACGCAATTGCCGGATACCGACGAACTGGCAGGCTTGCTGTATTATCTGCATCAACAACCGCGCTTTGGCTGGCGAATAACCCTGCTGCCGTTACTGGAAAGGTACTGGCAGCGAAGCGATCCTGCGCGACGGACAGCGGGTTGGCTGCGACTATTAAAACGTCTGCGCAAAATACGGGAACCACAGCCATTACGCTTAAGCCCATTGCATATGGATGTTCATGCCGGAAACTTAGTGCATAGTGCTTCTGGGTTAAAACTCATTGACTGGGAGTATGCTGGTGATGGCGATATCGCGCTGGAACTGGCGGCGGTGTGGGTGGAAAATACTGAGCAGCACCGGCAATTGGTCAATGACTATGCCGCGCGGGCGAAGATTAATCCGGCGCAATTATGGCGTCAGGTCAGGCGCTGGTTTCCCTGGTTGCTGATGCTCAAAGCAGGGTGGTTTGAGTACCGCTGGCAACAAAGCGGCGATCAACAATTTATCAGGCTTGCCGATGACACCTGGCGGCAGCTATCAATAAAACAATAAGGAGAGCAGTGTGGGTCCAGTAATGTTGGATGTTGAAGGTTACGAACTGGACGCGGAAGAGCGTGAAATACTGGCGCATCCGCTGGTGGGTGGGCTGATTCTCTTTACGCGTAACTATCATGATCCTGCCCAGTTACGCGAACTGGTGCGCCAAATTCGCACAGCTTCGCGCAATCATCTGGTGGTGGCGGTGGATCAGGAAGGTGGGCGCGTGCAGCGTTTTCGTGAAGGTTTTACCCGCTTGCCTGCGGCGCAATCATTCGCTGCGCTGTTGGGAATGGAAGAAGGCGGCAAACTGGCACAAGAGGCAGGCTGGTTGATGGCCAGTGAAATGATCGCCATGGATATTGATATCAGCTTTGCACCCGTGCTGGATGTAGGGCACATTAGCGCGGCGATTGGCGAGCGTTCTTACCATGCCGATCCCGAAAAAGCCCTCGCAATTGCCAGCCGGTTTATTGATGGTATGCATGAAGCCGGAATGAAAACCACCGGTAAACACTTTCCAGGCCACGGTGCAGTAACGGCTGACTCACACAAAGAGACGCCGTGCGACCCACGTCCGCAAGCGGAAATTCGCGCCAAAGATATGTCGGTATTCAGCACCTTAATCCGTGAAAATAAACTCGATGCCATTATGCCTGCACATGTGATCTACAGCGATGTTGATCCGCGTCCGGCGAGCGGTTCTCCCTACTGGCTGAAAACAGTTTTACGCCAGGAACTGGGGTTTGACGGCGTGATTTTCTCAGACGATTTATCGATGGAAGGTGCCGCGATTATGGGCAGTTATGCCGAACGTGGGCAGGCATCACTGGATGCGGGTTGCGATATGATCCTGGTCTGCAATAATCGTAAGGGAGCCGTCAGCGTGTTAGATAATCTGTCACCGATCAAGGCAGAGCGTGTTACACGTTTGTATCATAAAGGTTCATTTTCGCGACAGGAGCTGATGGACTCGACTCGCTGGAAAGAGATCAGCGCCCGTCTGAATCAGTTACATGAACGCTGGCAGGAAGAGAAAGCAGGTCACTAACCCTGGCTTATGTGAGGAAGCGATGATTATCTATTTACACGGTTTTGACTCTAACAGTCCGGGTAACCACGAGAAAGTTTTACAATTGCAGTTTATTGACCCGGATGTACGCTTGATAAGCTACAGCACTCTGCATCCGAAACACGATATGCAGCATCTGCTCAAAGAAGTAGACAAAATGCTGCAACTGAATGTTGACGAGCGCCCGCTAATTTGCGGTGTCGGGCTGGGCGGTTACTGGGCAGAACGGATTGGTTTTCTCTGCGATATCCGCCAGGTGATCTTCAACCCCAATTTGTTCCCTTACGAGAACATGGAAGGGAAGATTGATCGCCCGGAAGAGTACACCGATATCGCGACTAAATGTGTGACCAATTTCCGTGAGAAGAATCGCGATCGTTGTCTGGTGATTTTGTCGCGTAACGATGAGGCGCTTAACAGTCAGCGGACATCTGAAGAGTTGCATCATTATTACGAGATTGTCTGGGACGAAGAGCAGACGCACAAATTCAAAAATATCTCCCCGCATTTGCAGCGCATTAAGGCGTTCAAAACCCTCGGTTAAAAGCTATCGTCGGTCGCATCAGGTAACCTTGCTGGTATCTGATGCGCCCCGGATTCTGTAGGTTGGATGAAGCGTCCACGCCGCATCCGACAGCCGTGCACCAATGCCTGATGCGATGCTGCGCATTGTATCTGGCCTACCAAATGCCCTCCATATACGCCTCACTCTCCCGATTCCGCTTAAATAATAAACAACAATCTCTGTTTTTTGATCTCACCCGGTAAATCCGCCTATCTTTTCAGCAACAAAACTTGATTCATATCAATTTTGGTATGACCAATGCACCATTCATGTTATTCTCAATAGCGAAGAGCATTTTCATCACTGTAACCTGCTGTTAATTAAGGGCTATGCATATAACCATTAATTAACAATTGGTTAATAAATTTAAGGGGGTCACGTTGACTACGCCATTGAAAAAGATTGTGATTGTCGGCGGCGGTGCTGGTGGGCTGGAAATGGCGACACAGCTTGGACATAAGCTGGGACGTAAGAAAAAAGCCAAAATTACGCTGGTAGATCGCAATCACAGCCACCTGTGGAAACCGCTGCTGCACGAAGTAGCGACTGGCTCGCTCGATGAAGGCGTCGATGCACTGAGTTACCTGGCTCATGCGCGTAATCATGGTTTTCAGTTCCAGTTGGGTTCTGTAGTTGATATCGATAGAGAAGCGAAAACAATCACCATTGCTGAACTGCGCGACGAAAAAGGCGAACTGCTGGTGCCGGAACGCAAAATCGCTTATGACACGCTGGTGATGGCGCTGGGCAGCACCTCTAACGATTTCAATACGCCGGGTGTAAAAGAGAACTGTATTTTCCTCGATAACCCACATCAGGCGCGTCGTTTCCATCAGGAGATGCTGAATCTGTTTCTGAAATACTCCGCCAACCTTGGCGCGAATGGCAAAGTGAATATTGCGATTGTTGGCGGCGGCGCGACTGGCGTAGAACTCTCCGCTGAATTGCACAACGCCGTCAAGCAACTGCACAGCTACGGTTACAAAGGCCTGACCAACGAAGCGTTGAACGTAACGCTGGTAGAAGCGGGCGAGCGTATTTTGCCTGCGCTGCCGCCACGTATCTCTGCTGCCGCTCACAATGAGTTGACGAAACTGGGCGTTCGCGTGCTGACGCAAACTATGGTCACCAGTGCTGATGAAGGTGGTCTGCACACTAAAGATGGCGAATATATTGAGGCTGATCTGATGGTGTGGGCAGCCGGGATCAAAGCGCCAGATTTCCTGAAGGATATTGGTGGGCTGGAGACCAACCGTATCAACCAGCTGGTGGTGGAACCGACGCTGCAAACCACGCGCGATCCAGACATTTACGCTATTGGCGACTGTGCGTCATGCCCGCGTCCGGAAGGGGGTTTTGTCCCGCCGCGCGCTCAGGCCGCACACCAGATGGCTACCTGCGCAATGAACAATATTCTGGCGCAGATGAATGGCAAACCGCTGAAAAATTATCAGTATAAAGATCACGGTTCGCTGGTATCGCTGTCGAACTTCTCCACCGTCGGTAGCCTGATGGGTAACCTGACGCGCGGCTCAATGATGATTGAAGGGCGTATTGCGCGCTTTGTGTATATCTCGCTGTATCGGATGCATCAGATTGCGCTGCATGGCTACTTCAAAACTGGACTAATGATGTTGGTAGGTAGTATCAACCGCGTTATCCGTCCGCGTTTGAAACTGCATTAATCAACTTGTACTGGCGGATGCGGCGTAAACGCCTTATCCGCCCAGGATAAATGGTACGAGCGGCAGGCCTGATAAGACGCGTTAAGCGTCGCATCAGGCATTCCCTCAGACTCCTCCGAATCCTTAAGTATTTCCTGCTATTCCTGCGCTTTTCATCTTCTGTCTGATGGTTGTTTCACCCCTTCGATTGCATGATTGACATAACTGCAAAGAAGGAGGTGTTCCCGTGAATAAATCAATGTTGGCGGGTATCGGGATTGGTGTCGCGGCTGCGCTGGGCGTAGCGGCAGTGGCCAGCCTGAACGTGTTTGAACGTGGCCCGCAATACGCTCAGGTTGTTTCTGCAATCCCAATCAAGGAAACAGTTAAAACACCGCGCCAGGAGTGCCGCAATGTCACAGTGACCCATCGCCGGCCGGTGCAGGATGAAAATCGCATCGCGGGTTCAGTTCTGGGCGCTGTGGCTGGTGGGGTGATAGGGCATCAGTTTGGCGGTGGTCGCGGTAAGGATGTTGCTACAGTCGTTGGGGCGCTTGGTGGTGGATATGCTGGTAACCAGATCCAGGGCTCTCTCCAGGAACGTGATACTTACACCACCACCCAACAGCGTTGTAAAACGGTGTATGACAAGTCAGAAAAAATGCTCGGTTATGATGTGACCTATAAGATTGGCGATCAGCAGGGCAAAATCCGCATGGACCGCGATCCGGGTACACAAATCCAATTAGATAACAACGGGCAACTGATTCTGAATAACAAAGTATAACAAGGCTGTACTCTGCAATTTAGCCCCTCATTCGCTCAGGCTGAGGGGCTTTTTTTGCGTTTTATTTCACCAGTTCGGGCCATAAACGCAAAGTGGTTTGGGCAATCTGCATCAGTTTTTCCAGCGATGCGCCTTCGCGGGCGCTGATCGACATCCCCTGAATAATACAGTTAAGGAATTCCGCCAGATGCGTCACGTCACAGTGGGTCGGGATTTCCCCGCGCGCCTGTCGTTGACATAAAAACTGCTGCAAAGTGCGCTCTTGCATCGCATGGCGTGATTTCAACGTATTGGCGATATCTCCTGAATCCGGGGAGAGCGTGGTGCAGTTGTTGATCATAAAGCAGCCAGCAGGGGTATCTTTGCTGGTAAAGCAGTTGGCGATGGCAGCGAAATAGTCAGTCAGCGCAGACACCACGCTTTTCTCTTCACAAAACAGTTGTGCTTCGTGCTTTGCGGCAAAACGGTCGATATAGCGATCCAGTACGGCGCGGAATAATCCCTCTTTATTGGTGAACTCCGCGTATAGCGTTGGCGCTTTGGCTCCGGTCGCTTCGACGAGATCGGCAAGAGAAGTCGCTTCATAACCGTGCTGCCAGAACAACTTCATGGCCTTATCAAGCGCGGCTTCCCTGTCGAACACTTTTGGGCGACCACGGCTTTTTTTTACACAATGTGTTGAGTCAGTTGCCATGATGCCGTTGTACCTTTTAGCTGTGAATGAATGGTTATTATAAAAATAATCACTTCCGTTCACCAGTCCAGAAGTCAGAAAAATAATTGTTCTCTATTTAACTGAAATTTAAAGAATTTTCATTTAATTAATGAATGTTATAAAAAACATCTTGTATGTGATCCAGATCACATCTATCATTTAGTTATCGATCGTTAAGTAATTGCTTGCGACGCCATTCATCTGCATAAGGTCACTATTATGAAAAACGTAAAAACCCTCATCGCTGTGGCGATTTTAAGCTCCATGTCATTTGCCAGCTTTGCGGCTGTTGAAGTTCAGGCAACACCAGAAGGTCAACAAAAAGTGGGTACTATCAGTGCTAACGCGGGGACAAATCTGGGATCGCTGGAAGAACAACTGGCACAAAAAGCGGATGAGATGGGCGCAAAATCTTTCCGTATTACTTCAGTAACCGGTCCGAATACCCTCCACGGAACGGCAGTAATTTATAAATAAGCATTAACCCTCATTAATGCCTGTTATTGCTGCTTTTTCCCCGCAACACCCTGTGCTGCGGGGATTTTTTTGTCCGCGATTTACAGCGTTTGTTGATTCACTTGATGACGACGCACATCAACCGGCATTCCGGAACGCACGTCCATTACGTGCTGCATCACTTCGGCGTCAGTTTGCGCAGCATTTTTAAATGCCTGCATCGCACTGTTGAGCGTAATCGGCAACAATTGCGGATCGTCATCTATCTTCTCTGACAGCGGCTGATGCACTTCCACCAGACGTGCGCCGTTTGGTTCGGCGGAGACTTTAATCGGCGTATTGATAATATTCACTTTGGTGCCGGGGCTGACCTGGCTGAAAAGTGTTTTGATATCGTCATCGCGCAAACGGATGCAGCCAGAGCTTACCCGCATACCAATACCGAAATCGGCGTTCGTACCGTGAAGCAAATAGACACCGCCATAGGCCGCCAGACGAATCGCATGATGGCCCATCGGGTTATCCGGTCCTGCCGGAACGACTGGTGGAAGCTCAATCCCCTGGGCTTTATAACGGGCGCGGATGTTTGCCGTCGGCGTCCAGGTTGGGTTTGCACGCTTGTCCGAAACGGTAGTCACCATTGTCGGCGTCAGTGTGTCACCCCCCAACTGACCAATGCCGATGGGGTACACGGTCACTGAATTTTTGCCCGGTGGGTAGTAATAGAGACGCAACTCCGCAATGTTGATCACAATGCCTTCACGCGGCGCGTCTGGCAGTAAAGTTTGCAATGGAATGGTTAACACACTGCCTGCGCGCGGTACATACGGATCAATACCGGGATTAGCCTGTAACAGAGCGAGGAAACCGACGTTATATTTTTTCGCGATAGCTTCCAGCGAACCACCATCGTTTTCCACCACATGAAATTTGTTTTCGCCAACCAGACGACTACCCGCTGGCGGTAGCGGCCAGGTGTTGGCTTTTGCCGGTAGCGCCAGAGCCACGGCAGCGGCGAACGTAAAAAACGTTAGCCAGCGAGAAAAACGCGTTTTGATCATCACCAAAAATCCATAATAAATATAAGGTTATTGTAATAAACAGATAAGCATGAATTATGGATGGTGACAGTGTCGGATAGTGCAGGGAAGTGCAAAGAATTTGTAAATGTTGCAGACGGGGGCGCAGAAACGCCCCCGATTTACCATTAAGCGATCGCGTTCTCTTCCAGTTCACGCATAAACTGGCGTACCCATTCGATACGCGTTTTCCGCTCGCTCAAATCCTGAATAAACTTAAGGCGCGTCGGACCATCAAGGCGGTAATGCTGCGGCTGTTTTTGCAGCAAACCAATCAACCAGGCCGGATTAACGTGATTCTTCTCGGCAAATTCGATCACGCCGCCTTTCTCATTACCTTCCAGCTTCCTGATCCCCAGTTTCTGCGCTTGCTGGCGCAGACGGGCAATATCCAGCAGGGTACGCGCCGGATCCGGCAGCAGGCCGAAGCGATCGATAAGCTCGACTTTGATCTCTTCCAGTTCGCTTTCCGTTTTGGCGCTGGCAATACGTTTATAGAACGACAGACGGGTATTTACATCAGGAATGAAGTCATCCGGCAACAGCGACGGCATCCGCAGTTCGACTTCCGTTTGCTGGCTGGTGAGATCTTCCAGCGACGGCTCTCGTCCGGCTTTCAGTGCATCGACGGCGTTTTCCAGCAACTCCATATACAGCGAGAAACCGATAGTTTCCATCGAACCACTTTGTTCTTCGCCGAGCAGTTCACCGGCGCCGCGAATCTCCAGATCGTGCGTTGCCAGCGCAAAGCCCGCGCCAAGGTCTTCCAGAGACGCAATCGCTTCGAGACGTTTTTGTGCATCGGTAGTCATCGCTTTCGGATGCGGCGTCAGCAGCCATGCATATGCCTGGTGATGCGAACGTCCGACGCGGCCACGCAACTGGTGTAGTTGCGCCAGACCGAAGTGATCTGCTCGTTCAATAATAATGGTGTTGGCGGTAGGGATGTCGATCCCGGTTTCGATAATGGTGGTACAAACCAGCACGTTAAAACGCTGATGATGGAAATCATTCATCACCCGTTCCAGTTCGCGTTCGCGCATCTGCCCGTGACCGATGGCGATCCGCGCTTCTGGCACCAGTTCCGCCAGTCGTTCGGCGGCTTTCTGAATGTTTTCCACGTCATTATAAAGATAGTAAACCTGTCCCCCGCGCAGAATTTCACGCAGGACAGCCTCTCTGACCACCAGACTATCGTACTCACGGACAAACGTTTTAACTGCCAGACGACGGGCGGGCGGCGTGGCGATAATCGACAGATCGCGCATTCCGCTCATTGCCATATTCAGCGTACGTGGGATCGGCGTTGCGGTAAGCGTCAGAATATCAACGTTCGCGCGCATCGCTTTAATGCGCTCTTTATGACGCACCCCGAAGCGGTGCTCTTCATCGACAATCAGCAGGCCTAAATCTTTAAACTTGACGTCACTTTGCAGCAGTTTGTGCGTACCGATCAGAATATCGATTTTCCCTTCCGCCACTTCCGTAAGGATTTGCGTCTGCTCTTTGGCGCTGCGGAAACGGGAGATCATTTCGATGCGTACCGGCCAGTTGGCGAAACGGTCGCGGAAGTTGTCGTAATGCTGTTGCGCGAGAAGGGTAGTGGGCACCAGCACCGCCACCTGCTTGTGGTTCTCTACTGCCAGGAAAGCGGCGCGCATCGCCACTTCTGTTTTACCAAAGCCAACATCGCCGCACACCAGACGATCCATTGCCAGCGGCTGACACATGTCGCTAAGCACCGCATTAATCGCCTGCGCCTGATCCGGCGTGGTTTCGAACGGGAAGCTGTCGCAGAACAATTGGTATTGCTCGCGATCGTGTTTAAACGCGAAGCCCTCTTTGGCGGCGCGTTGCGCGTAGATATCCAGCAATTCCGCTGCCACATCACGCACTTTTTCCGCCGCTTTCTGCCGCGCCCGCGACCAGGCATCGCCGCCAAGTTTATGCAGCGGGGCATTTTCTTCCGCGCCACCGGCGTAACGGCTAATCAGATGCAGCGACGACACCGGGACATACAGTTTGGCGTCGTTGGCGTAAGTGAGCATCAGGTACTCGCCGGTAATGCCGCCAGCCTCCAGGGTGGTCATTCCGGCATAGCGCCCGACGCCGTGCTCCAGATGCACCACCGGCTGACCAATGTGCAGCTCCGCGAGGTTGCGGATCAGCGTGTCAGGGTTGATGGTGCGGCGAGAATCCTGACGACGACGGGCAACGCGTTCACCGAGCAGATCGCTTTCGCAAATCAGCGCCAGATTACGTACCGTATCAACAAAACCATGTTCGGCAGCGCCAATCATCAGATAACGCCCACGGTCGCTGGCCTCATCGAGACGCATAATACGTTGTGGAGCTATTTTAATACGGGCGAGCAGTTCACCGAGTGCTTCACGGCGACCTTCACTTTCTACCGAGAACACCACCGGGCCGTCGAAAGATTCAAGAAATTTACGCAGCGCATCCAGCGGGGCTTTTTGCTGCGCCTGAACGGCAAGGTCTGGCAGTTTCTGAAAGCCTAAATTGGCATTCGCTGCTTTTGTCGGTAAATGTTCATTTTTTAGCTGTACACGCGGCCAGTTTTTCAGCTCTGAGAACAGTTCATCGACCCGCAGCCAGAGCGATTGTGGCGGCAGCAGTGGACGCATCGGATCGACGCCGCGATTCTCAAAACGCGCCAGCGTGTCAGCCTGGAAACGTTCGGCACTGTTTTCCAGATCGCCAGTATTCACCAGCAATGTATTGGCAGGGAAATAACTGAACAGTGGCGGCAACGGTTCGCTGAAGAATAGCGGTTGCCAGTACTCGATCCCGGCAGGCAATGTGCCTTTGCTCACTTGTTGATAAATATGTTCTGGATCGCGTTTTACTTCGAAAGAATCACGCCACTGACTGCGGAACAGTTCAATTGCCGCTTTATCGGTCGGAAATTCGTGCGCGGGTAGCAGGTTGATAGCTTCAACTTCCTCCAGCGTGCGTTGGCTATCGACATCAAATACTCGCAGGCTGTCGATTTCATCATCAAAGAAATCAAGACGATAAGGTAGCTCACTACCCATCGGGAAGAGATCCAGCAATGCGCCGCGCGTGGCGTATTCACCGTGCTCCATCACCTGATTAACATGGCGATAACCGGCGCTGTCCAGTTGGGTACGCAATGCATCTCGTGACAGGCGCTGACCTTTTTTCATCACCAGCGCATGACCGTGGAGAAAACTGTGCGGGCAAACGCGCTGCATAAGCGTATTCACCGGAACAATCAGTACGCCACGTTGCATCGTTGGTAACTGGTAAAGGGTGGAAAGACGCGAGGAGATAATATCCTGATGAGGCGAAAAACTGTCGTAAGGGAGGGTTTCCCAGTCCGCCAGATTCATCACCATCTGGTCGGTGAACTGGCTGATTTCATCATGCAAACGTAGAGCATTTTGCATATCTGGTGCAATGAGCACCACCGGTCCGGTGTGACGTTCGGCAATTTCCGCTACCAGCGTCGCGCAGGCAGCGCCGGTTAACTCGCCCAGCAGACGCTGTTCACCCGCTTTGACGGGCAGCGTATAACGATATTGTTCAGGCATAACGGTTGTCAGATTCTCGTTAGGATATGCCTCAACATATGGGGGCATATCTCTGATAAGCAATGCTGTTCATTATCCGGAATCGACATGGTTTAGCAAATTGAATCGCCCCGGCTGGGGCGATGGCTTAGCGAGAATAACTGGTTGCAGGCAGAGAAGGTGGGGAGAACAACAGATCGCTGAATGCGCGTTGTGAAAATTTTCGCACCAGCAAGCCAGCCAGTGTACAAATCAACAAACTGACAAAGGGATAAACCAGCAGGAGTGTCAGTTCGAGTTGTGGCGACCAGCGCGCCGCGTTCATTTGCGGAATCAGACTTAAGCTGAATATCTCTACCAGAATGCGATGGGTGGTGTAGATGGCAATGGTGTTGGAACCAATCACATTCAGCAGGCTGGAGGAGCGCATACCGAAACGCTGCTCGTACTGATAAAACAGCTTCATGATCACCACAATCGACACCAGCGACAACAGCAACGAAATATTAAACAACCAGGCACTGACCGCCAGAACGGCCAGCAGCGAAGACATCAGCAGATGGCGGCGCAACGGTACTTCTTTAACACAGGTCATTAATGTTGCGCCAAACCATGCGCCAAGGCTGTAATAAGGCAAATTGCGGATCACACTGTTCATTCCCCACCACGGCGTGGGAACGAAATTAACAGCCACACTCATCAGTACAAACAGGGCGAATAACGGCAGAGCCTGGCGATTAAAAATTTTACATATCACGAAATAGACAATTAAAGCGTACAGATACCACAAGCTGGTGCTGGCGGTGAGCATCCCGTGCAGGAATTCACCGGTGGAATCGGCATAAGCGGCATTGGAGGCATTGCTTAAATCGCGCTCAGGTGCCAGCCACTGATTCAGTGCGCTTAGCGCCAGCCACTGCACCACGCCCCAAAGCGCCAGCACCCAGAAGATGCTCCAGATGCGTTTATCGAGACAATTTCCCCACGGCACACTGTCGATATAGCGGCGAATCAAATAGCCGGAGATAAAGAAAAAAACCGGCATACGGAAGGGCGCAAGGTAAAGATTGAAATAGATCCAGCATTTACTCAGTACTTCCGATAACGGATGCTGAAAAGTGGTCAGATGCGGGTAAAAGGTGATTACCGAGTGATAAACCACCACCAGACAGATGCATAACCCTTTGATCTGGTTAATCCATAGTTCTTTTTGTTTCATCAGAACAACACGCTCTTTTATTTAACATGCTGTTGATCCTGCGGGGCGAGTCGCGTGGTGTAATGCGTATCTGTCTGTATTTGGTTATTTTTCAGATAAAGATCAGGCCACAAGGCCGATGAGAAAATGAGACCCTTTAGCCGATTGATTTACTGATGCTTTTCAGATTAGCCCTGATGATCACTTACAGTTCAGGCGTTTACCCATCCTGCTTTCGCTTATATACTCGTGTCTTTGCTAACAGCAACCAGACGGATTTCATGTACCAACCTGTCGCTCTATTTATTGGCCTGCGTTACATGCGTGGGCGTGCAGCGGATCGCTTCGGTCGTTTCGTCTCCTGGCTTTCTACCATCGGCATTACCCTCGGGGTGATGGCGCTGGTCACAGTATTGTCAGTGATGAACGGCTTTGAGCGCGAACTGCAAAACAACATCCTTGGCCTGATGCCACAGGCGATTCTCTCTTCGGAGCAGGGCTCTCTTAACCCGCAGAAACTCCCGGAAACGGCAGTCAAACTGGACGGCGTAAATCGCGTCGCGCCTATCACTACTGGTGATGTGGTGCTGCAAAGCGCACGCAGCGTGGCGGTAGGCGTCATGCTGGGTATCGATCCGGCGCAAAAAGATCCGCTAACCCCGTATCTGGTCAATGTGAAACAAGCCGACCTCGAGCCAGGGAAATATAATGTCATCCTCGGTGAACAGCTTGCTTCACAGTTGGGCGTTAATCGCGGTGATCAAATCCGCGTGATGGTGCCTTCTGCCAGCCAGTTCACGCCGATGGGGCGTATTCCAAGTCAGCGCCTGTTCAATGTGATTGGTACTTTTGCCGCTAACAGTGAAGTCGACGGCTATGAAATGCTGGTGAATATTGAGGATGCCTCGCGTCTGATGCGTTATCCGGCAGGCAATATCACCGGCTGGCGTCTGTGGCTGGATGAGCCGCTGAAAGTGGACTCGTTAAGCCAGCAAAAACTGCCAGAAGGCAGTAAATGGCAGGACTGGCGCGACCGTAAAGGTGAGCTGTTCCAGGCCGTGCGCATGGAAAAAAATATGATGGGCTTGCTGCTGAGCCTGATTGTCGCCGTTGCGGCGTTTAACATTATTACCTCGCTGGGGCTGATGGTGATGGAGAAGCAGGGCGAAGTGGCAATCCTGCAAACGCAAGGTCTAACTCCGCGACAAATCATGATGGTCTTTATGGTACAGGGTGCCAGCGCCGGAATTATTGGTGCGATCCTGGGCGCGGCGCTTGGTGCGCTGCTTGCCAGCCAGTTGAATAATCTGATGCCGATAATCGGCGTCCTGCTTGATGGCGCGGCGCTGCCGGTCGCTATCGAACCTTTACAGGTCATTATTATTGCGCTGGTGGCGATGGCTATCGCTCTGCTTTCTACGCTTTACCCTTCCTGGCGCGCTGCCGCCACTCAACCTGCTGAGGCTTTACGTTATGAATAAGATCCTGTTGCAATGCGACAACCTGTGCAAACGCTATCAGGAAGGCAGTGTGCAAACCGACGTGCTGCACAATGTCAGTTTCAGCGTGGGCGAAGGCGAAATGATGGCTATCGTTGGTAGCTCTGGTTCTGGCAAAAGCACCTTGCTGCACTTGCTGGGTGGGCTGGATACGCCAACTTCCGGCGATGTGATTTTTAACGGTCAGCCGATGAGCAAGCTGTCGTCGGCAGCGAAAGCAGAACTGCGTAACCAGAAGCTGGGCTTTATTTATCAGTTTCACCACCTGCTGCCGGATTTTACCGCGCTGGAAAACGTGGCTATGCCGCTGCTGATTGGCAAGAAAAAGCCCGCTGAAATCAACAGTCGAGCGTTGGAAATGTTAAAAGCGGTGGGGCTGGAGCATCGCGCGAATCACCGTCCATCCGAACTTTCTGGCGGCGAACGTCAGCGTGTGGCGATTGCCCGTGCGCTGGTTAATAACCCGCGTCTGGTACTGGCGGATGAACCTACCGGTAACCTTGACGCACGTAACGCCGACAGCATCTTCCAGTTGCTTGGGGAGTTGAATCGCTTGCAGGGCACCGCTTTCCTGGTGGTTACTCACGACCTGCAACTGGCGAAACGTATGAGCCGCCAACTGGAAATGCGTGATGGTCGTCTGACGGCGGAACTGAGCCTGATGGGGGCGGAGTAATGGCGATGCCTTTATCGTTATTAATTGGTCTGCGTTTTAGTCGCGGACGGCGGCGTGGCGGCATGGTGTCGCTGATCTCCGTCATTTCTACCATTGGCATTGCACTTGGTGTGGCGGTATTGATCGTCGGCTTAAGCGCGATGAACGGCTTTGAGCGTGAACTGAATAACCGCATTCTGGCGGTAGTACCGCATGGCGAAATTGAAGCGGTGGATCAGCCGTGGACTAACTGGCAGGAAGCACTGAATAACGTGCAAAAAGTGCCAGGTATTGCCGCCGCTGCGCCGTATATCAACTTCACGGGGCTGGTGGAAAGCGGTGCGAATCTGCGCGCGCTTCAGGTAAAAGGGGTTGATCCGCAACAGGAACAGCGCCTAAGTGCGCTGCCCTCGTTTGTCCAGGGCGATGCCTGGAACAATTTTAAAGCCGGTGAGCAGCAGATTATTATCGGCAAAGGCGTAGCGGATGCGTTAAAAGTGAAGCAGGGCGATTGGGTGTCGATCATGATCCCAAATTCGAATCCCGAGCATAAATTGATGCAGCCAAAACGTGTGCGCTTGCAAATTGCCGGAATTTTGCAGCTGAGCGGTCAACTCGATCACAGTTTTGCCATGATCCCGCTGGCGGATGCCCAACAATATCTTGATATGGGTTCCAGTGTGTCAGGTATTGCCCTTAAAATGACGGATGTTTTTAACGCCAACAAACTGGTGCGTGACGCGGGCGAAGTGACCAATAGCTATGTTTATATCAAGAGCTGGATCGGCACTTACGGCTATATGTATCGTGATATCCAGATGATCCGCGCCATTATGTATCTGGCGATGGTACTGGTGATTGGTGTGGCCTGTTTTAACATCGTCTCCACTTTAGTGATGGCGGTAAAAGACAAGAGTGGCGATATCGCAGTATTAAGAACGCTGGGCGCGAAAGACGGTTTAATTCGCGCCATTTTTGTCTGGTATGGATTGCTGGCTGGGTTGTTCGGCAGCTTGTGTGGTGTGATTATCGGCGTGGTGGTTTCGCTGCAACTCACTCCGATTATCGAGTGGATTGAAGATCTGATCGGCCATCAGTTCCTCTCCAGTGACATTTATTTTATTGACTTCCTGCCATCGGAATTGCACTGGCTGGACGTCTTCTACGTACTGGTCACAGCATTGTTGCTGAGTCTTTTGGCAAGTTGGTATCCGGCGCGGCGCGCCAGTAATATTGACCCTGCGCGAGTCCTTAGCGGCCAGTAAAGGCAGTACATTAAAACAAGGAGCGGCAATGTATTACGGGTTTGATATTGGTGGAACAAAAATTGCGCTAGGTGTGTTTGATAGCAGTCGGCAGTTGCAGTGGGAAAAGCGGGTGCCGACGCCGCGTGACAGCTATGACGCATTTTTGGATGCAGTGTGCGAGCTGGTAGCCGAAGCTGACCAGCGTTTTGGCTGTAAAGGTTCTGTCGGCATTGGTATTCCGGGAATGCCAGAAACAGATGATGGCACGCTGTATGCCGCCAATGTCCCCGCCGCCAGCGGTAAACCGCTGCGTGCCGACCTGAGCGCACGTCTTGAGCGCGATGTGCGACTGAATAATGACGCTAACTGTTTTGCCCTTTCTGAAGCCTGGGATGATGAATTTACCCAATATCCGCTGGTGATGGGGTTAATTCTCGGCACCGGCGTTGGCGGTGGACTGGTATTCAACGGTAAGGCGGTGACGGGTAAGAGCTACATTACCGGCGAGTTTGGTCATATGCGTCTGCCGGTCGATGCGTTAACCATGATGGGGCTGGATTTCCCATTACGCCGCTGTGGCTGTGGTCAGCATGGCTGCATTGAAAATTATCTGTCTGGTCGCGGTTTTGCGTGGCTGTATCAACACTATTATCATCAACCGTTGCAGGCTCCCGAAATTATTGCGCTTTATGATCAAGGCGATGAGCAGGCAAGGGCGCACGTTGAGCGTTATCTGGATCTATTAGCGGTTTGTCTGGGAAACATCCTGACCATTATTGACCCTGATCTGGTGGTCATTGGCGGTGGGTTATCCAATTTCCCGGCAATCACAACGCAACTGGCGGACAGGCTGCCTCGTCATCTCTTACCTGTAGCTCGTGTTCCGCGTATTGAACGCGCGCGCCACGGTGATGCAGGCGGAATGCGTGGAGCTGCGTTCCTACATCTAACCGATTAAACAACAGAGGTTGCTATGCTGTCGCGTCGGGGTCATCGGTTAAGTCGTTTTCGTAAAAATAAACGCCGCCTGCATGAGCGTTTACGTCAGCGTATTTTTTTCAGAGATAAAGTGGTGTCGGAAGCAATGGAAAAACCAAGAGTACTCGTACTGACAGGGGCTGGTATTTCTGCGGAATCAGGTATTCGTACCTTTCGCGCCGCAGATGGCCTGTGGGAAGAGCATCGTGTTGAAGATGTTGCGACGCCAGAGGGCTTTGATCGCGACCCGGAACTGGTGCAAGCGTTTTATAATGCTCGTCGCCGACAGTTACAGCAGCCAGAAATACAGCCTAACGCCGCGCATCTTGCGCTGGCTAAACTGCAAGACGCCCTCGGCGATCGCTTTTTACTGGTGACGCAGAATATCGATAACCTGCATGAACGCGCAGGCAATACCAATGTGATTCATATGCATGGAGAATTGCTGAAAGTACGTTGTTCACAAAGTGGGCAGGTTCTCGACTGGACTGGCGATGTTACGCCAGAAGATAAATGTCATTGTTGCCAGTTCCCGACTCCGCTGCGCCCGCACGTGGTGTGGTTTGGTGAAATGCCGCTCGGCATGGATGAAATTTATATGGCACTGGCGATGGCGGATATTTTCATTGCCATTGGCACATCCGGGCATGTTTATCCGGCGGCTGGGTTTGTTCATGAAGCAAAATTGCATGGCGCGCACACCGTGGAACTCAATCTTGAGCCGAGCCAGGTTGGTAACGAATTTGCCGAGAAATATTACGGTCCGGCAAGCCAGGTAGTGCCAGAGTTTGTTGAGAAGTTGCTGAAGGGCTTATAAAGCAGGCAGCATTGCCTGATGCGCTACGCTTATCAGGCCTACGATGGGGCGCAATTAATTGAATTTGCGGGTTTTGTAGGCCGGATAAGGCGTTCGCGCCGCATCCGGCATAATACACGCGCACTTTACCGGCCTCTTTTAACTTTTACTCGTCCATAACAGTGCTGCAAAAAACGTACAGACTCCAATCAGCCCCGCCCAGAGCGGCGATATTTTAACAATCGCAAAGCTATTA
This sequence comes from Escherichia sp. MOD1-EC5495, assembly GCF_002965965.1. Classification (NCBI taxonomy): domain Bacteria; kingdom Pseudomonadati; phylum Pseudomonadota; class Gammaproteobacteria; order Enterobacterales; family Enterobacteriaceae; genus Escherichia; species Escherichia sp. MOD1-EC5495. The sequence continues at coordinate 31,598 of NZ_PTRI01000003.1, read as the reverse complement.
TCGATATACAGGCATAAAGCCTGATAGCCCATATTGGCGACAGTCATAGCCACTGCAAATTTTAAGGCATAATAAAAGCGCGACGTGTAGTTAAAAATTGCAGCAAAGATGATGAATGCAACTGCCCAGGCAAAAAGACCTAATGTCGAGGTGCTGCCTGGCGGATCATTCTCATGCTTTTGTTCGGGATGCGGATAATATGTCAGTGGTGGCGTCGGTTGTTTTAATATCTGTGCTTGCAAAATATCCAGGGCATTATTGATTCCCTGATACCAGAGGTCCGCATGTAAATAAGCCAGCGTGTGATTTTCTACCAGAAGGCCAAGATGTTTATCGTCCATGCTGCTTTCAACCTGGCCGTTGGTTATCACAATTAACCGTGGCTCGCGGGTAGTAAAGATTAACAGAACACTCCCTTTTACATCAGTCAATGAAGATGACGCATACGCCAGCATCGCTTTGCCATTTTGCCTGAGACTGGCTTCATTAATGCCAGGAACAACCACGATAAATGGCGCGATCCCGGTTTGTTGGTGGAAGTGTTCTGCTTTACGCGCGATCTCTTCAGCATCTGGTACAGTACCTGTAACATCCGTAAAAAGTGTCTTCATTATTGGAATTAAGGGCTTACTGGTTACCGTCAGAGGCAGAAATATCAGTAAACTGAGCAGTATCATGAATTTTTTCATGGGCGGGACTTCCGTTTCCTGCGTGATTTTTTAGAGGAGGGGACCATGATTATCAGACCGATACCACCGAAAATAATGCCTGCTATGCCAACAAAGCCCCATTCAAAAAAATTAACCCAGGGATTGTTTATTTCGGCTTCTTCTGGATGCCCTGGCGGATAATAGACATTGACTCTGTCACCTTCGCTATCTTCATAAAAATCACTACCAATACTCGAATTAAAAATTAGCGTGTAATCTGGTGTAGGGCGAAAGGCAACCACTGGATACCAGGAACCATTATCACCGACGTCGTTTGAATGATTGTTGTACCAGACGACATCAACAATGACCCCTTCGGTATGCATCGCATTTTTGGTATAGGTGAACTGGTTGTAAAATATAACAACAGAAATAACGAGCAGTACCAAACCAATACCGACGAAAGAGCGGGATAAAACGTTACTGTCCTGACTCATTAGCCACATCCTTGCTAAATAAAAAACGGGCGGTAATACCACCGCCCGTTTGCTGAATTAACGTCCTGCTTTCAGCTTCTGATAATACTCTTCATAAATGCTGCTGGCTGCGCCAACGTCATTCTGCCATTCACCATTTTTAATGGTTTCAGCATCCGGGTAGAGTGTTTTATCGTTCGCCACTTCCGGGCTTAACAGCTTACGCGCCGCAAGGTTTGGCGTTGGATAACCGATAGTTTCGGCAACCTGTTTTGCCACATCCGGGCGCAGCAGGAAGTTGATCAATTTCAGCGCGCCTTCTTTGTTTTTGGCATTTGCCGGGATCGCCAGGCTGTCCATCCAGAAAATGCCGCCTTCTTTCGGCCATACCACGTCAATTGGCGTACCCGCCTGGCGCGCAACGAAAGCAGAGCCGTTCCAGATCATGCCGAGGTTAACTTCGCCTTCCATGTACGGGTTAGCCGGGTTATCGGAGTTAAACGCTGCCACGTTTGGCATCAGTTTTTTCAGCTCGTTATACGCAGCTTCAATCTCTTTCGGGTCGGTAGTGTTACCGGAGTAGCCCAGCTTACGCAGCGCCATCTGGAATACTTCACGGGCATCATCGGTCAGCAGCAGGCTGCCTTTGTACTCAGGCTTCCACAGATCGGCCCAGCTGGTAACGGATTTCGGATCCACCGCATCACCGTTAACGCCAATCGCCGTCGCACCCCAGATATACGGAATGGAGTAGTCGTTATTCGGGTCAAACGGCTTGTTGAGCATGTCTGGATCGAGGTTGCTGAAGTTGCTTAACTTCGACTTGTCGATCTTCTGGATCATCCCTTCTTTACGCATTTTATCGACGTAATAGGTTGAAGGAACCACCAGGTCATAGGCACCGTCTTTGTACGTTTTCAGTTTTGCGTACATGGTTTCATTTGACTCGTAAGTCGAATAGATAACCTTAATACCGGTTTCTTTGGTGAACTGTTCAAGCAGTCCTGGCGGCACGTACTCGGTCCAGTTGTAGAAATACAGCGTGTTGTTGTCATCGGCGTGAGCGGCGCTCATGCCCAGTACCAGAGCACCCGCCGCGAGCAGGTGGCGTGACCATTTTTTCATTTAACGTCCCCTGTGTTACCTTTCGTTTTATCACGAGCAATAAGCTGGCTGGCAATAACCATCACCAGCGACAGCACCAGTAATATGGTTGCCAGCGCGTTAACTTCTGGCGATACGCCGACTTTGACCATCGAATAAATTTTTAACGGCAGAATTTCATAGCTCGGTCCGGTGACAAACGACGAAACTACCACATCGTCCATCGACAGGGTAAAGCTTAGCACCCAGCCCGCCGCCACAGCCGGCATTGCCAGTGGCAAAATGATTTTCCGTAGAATGGTAAATTCGCTGGCGCCGAGATCTTTCGCCGCTTCCAGCATCCGCACATCAAAACCTTTCAGGCGCGAATACACTGTCACCACCACAAATGGCAGGCAGAAGGTGATATGCGAGAACAATAGCGACCAGAAGCCAAGCTGAATACCCAACAGCATAAACAGCACCAGCAGAGAAATCGCCATCACGATATCTGGCGACATCATCACCACAAACAGCATTCCGCTAACGAACGGCTTACCGCGAAAGCGATAACGGTACAGCGCAACCGCCGTCAGTGAACCGATAAGCGTAGCAAACGTCGCCGAGAATACCGCCATCGTCAGTGAATGTTGCGCCGCCTGTAACAAGCTGTCGTTGTTCATCAGCAGGCTATACCATTTGGTGGTAAAACCCTGCCAGTTAATGCCAAAGCGCGAGCTGTTAAAGGAGTTCACAATCAAAATAATGATTGGGATATACAGGTACGCGTAGATAGCGGTCATAAAACCGCCGCGAAGCAGTCGACCGATCATTCGAGTTCCACCTTCTTATTCAGCAAACGAGAAGCGCGCCAGTAAACCAGCAACATCAGGCCCATTACGATAGTTAGCGTAATGCTGGTGGCGGCACCAAACGGCCAGTCACGAATATTGAGGAACTGTACCTTGATGACGTTACCGATCAGCAGGTTTTTCGCACCGCCCATCAGGTCGGATACATAGAACAAGCCCATGGCTGGCAGCATCACCAGCAGACATCCGGCAATAATTCCTGGCATCGTCAGCGGAATAATAATACGGATAAAAGTCTGCAGTTTGCTGGCACCGAGATCGCGTGCCGCTTCCAGTAAAGGTTTATCCAGTTTTTCAATACTGGAATAGAGTGGCATCACCATAAACGGTAGCAGAATGTAAACCAGACCGATAATCACCGCGCTGGGGGTGAACATGATGCGAATTGGGGTATCAATAACGCCCAGCCACAGCAGGAACTCGTTGAGATAGCCTTTGGTGCTGAGGAAAATTTTTAGCCCATAGATTCGAATCAGCGAGTTTGTCCAGAACGGAACAATCAGCAGAAACAGCAGCAGCGGTCGCACTTTATGCGGCAGTTTTGCCAGAAACCAGGCAAACGGGTAGCCCAGCACCAGGCAGGCGAGAGTGGCGATCAGCGCCATATTCAGCGAGTGCACGAGCACTTCAAAATAGAGCGGATCGAGCAGACGTGTGTAATTATCCAGCGTAAAGACCATTTTGACGAAACTGGCGTCGTCGCGGGTCAAAAAGCTGGTGCCAATGATCATCAGGTTGGGCAGAAAGACAAACAACACAAGCCAACCGACAATAGTGACAATCACTACATTCTGGAACTTACTTGTGTTCTTCATCAGCCAGTACGACCTCCCAGCTTTCTACCCAATTAATGGCCATTTTCTGGTCGAGAGAGTGGTCAAAGTCAGGATCGTCTTCATTAAAGAATTCGCTGACCATCACCATCTTGCCATTTTCCAGTTCGACAACTGACTCCAGCGTCATGCCTTTGTAGTTGCGTTCGCGAACGTAACCAATCAGCCCTTCGACGTGGTTATCGTCGTTGATTTCGTCAACGCGTAAGTCTTCCGGGCGTAGCAGAACATGCAGTTTTTGCCCCGGCTCAACGGCGAAGTTAACGTAAATATTACACTCGCGGCCTTCAACGTTGGCGCGTACGCGTTGCTCGTCGAGACGTTCGATCACCGTGGCGTTAAACATATTGATTTCGCCAATGAACCCGGCAACGAACAGGTTTTTTGGCTCTTCGTAGATTTCACGTGGTGTGCCGTCTTGTTCAATGCGACCATCGCGCATCACCACAATCCGGTCAGACATAGTGAGTGCCTCTTCCTGGTCGTGGGTAACGAAGACGAAAGTAATGCCAAGTTTTCGCTGTAACGCTTTTAACTCGTTCTGCATCTGTTTGCGCAGTTTGTAATCCAGCGCGGAAAGCGATTCATCAAGCAACAACAGACGAGGCTTGTTAACCACCGCGCGGGCAATGGCCACGCGTTGCTGCTGACCGCCAGAGAGTTGATGCGGTTTGCGTTGAGCGAAGGTTTCCAGTTGTACCATCCGCAGGGCTTCCATCACGCGAGGCGTAATTTCAGCAGCGGGGGTTTTTTGCATACGCAAGCCAAAGGCCACATTTTCGAATACGGTCATGTGGGGGAATAACGCGTAGCTTTGGAAAACGGTGTTCACATAGCGGTTTTCCGCCGGAACGTGGGTGATGTCCTCGTTATCCAGCATGATGCGCCCGGAATCAACAGTTTCCAGACCCGCAATCAGGCGAAGAACGGTTGTTTTACCGCAGCCAGAAGGGCCAAGCAGCGTGAGGAACTCGCCATTGTTGATAGTCAGATCAAGCTGGGGAATGACTTCTTTACCATCAAAGCATTTGCGAATTCCCGCCAATTGCACCAGCGGTGAAAGCGAACTCGGTTGTTTATTCAATTTTTTACTCTGTCCCATGTAAACGCAACGGATGGCTTACCGATGCGGGGTTTGTGGTTAACCACCTTGGTGACTCTTAATGAGGGCGGTAATTCTACGGCAAACCATCGGAATCGCCAATCCTTGTTGTGAATTACTGGCTTAGCTTTATATTGATTAAGGTAATGTTGATAAATATTCCCGCTTGCAGGGGTAAAAGTGACCTGACGCAATATTTGTCTTTTCTTGCTTCTTAATAATGTTGTCACGAAAAGTGAGGGTGACTACATGGATAAACTACTTGAGCGTTTTTTGAACTACGTGTCTCTGGATACCCAATCAAAAGCGGGAGTGAGACAGGTTCCCAGCACGGAAGGTCAGTGGAAGTTATTGCATCTGTTGAAAGATCAGCTCGAAGAGATGGGGCTTATCAATGTGACCTTAAGTGAGAAAGGAACGCTAATGGCGACGTTACCGGCTAACGTTCCTGGCGATATCCCGGCGATTGGTTTTATTTCTCATGTGGATACCTCTCCGGATTGCAGCGGTAAAAATGTAAATCCGCAAATTGTTGAAAACTATCGTGGTGGTGACATTGCGCTGGGTATCGGCGATGAAGTTTTATCACCGGTTATGTTCCCGGTTCTGCATCAGCTTCTGGGTCAGACGCTGATTACCACCGATGGTAAAACCTTGTTAGGTGCCGATGACAAAGCAGGTATTGCAGAAATCATGACCGCGCTGGCGGTACTGCAACAGAAAAACATTCCGCATGGTGATATTCGCGTCGCCTTTACGCCAGATGAAGAAGTGGGGAAAGGGGCGAAACACTTTGATGTTGACGCCTTTGATGCCCGTTGGGCTTACACCGTCGATGGCGGTGGCGTAGGCGAACTTGAGTTTGAAAACTTCAACGCCGCATCGGTGAATATCAAAATTGTCGGTAACAACGTTCACCCAGGCTCGGCAAAAGGCGTGATGGTTAACGCGCTATCGCTGGCCGCACGTATTCATGCAGAAGTTCCGGCGGATGAAAGCCCGGAAACTACCGAAGGTTATGAAGGTTTTTATCACCTGACGAGCATGAAAGGCACCGTTGAGCGTGCCGATATGCACTACATCATTCGTGATTTCGACCGTAAACAGTTTGAAGCACGCAAACGTAAAATGATGGAAATTGCCAAGAAAGTGGGCAAAGGGCTGCACCCTGACTGCTACATTGAACTGGTGATTGAAGACAGTTACTACAACATGCGCGAGAAAATTGTGGATCATCCGCATATTCTCGATATCGCCCAGCAGGCGATGCGTGATTGTGATATTGAACCGGATCTGAAACCGATCCGTGGCGGCACCGACGGTGCGCAGTTGTCGTTTATGGGATTACCGTGCCCGAACCTGTTCACTGGTGGTTACAACTATCATGGTAAACATGAATTTGTGACCCTGGAAGGAATGGAAAAAGCGGTGCAGGTGATCGTGCGTATTGCCGAGTTAACGGCGCAACGGAAGTAAGCGAAAAGGGATGCGGCATGTGATGCCGCATCCGGCTTACATTCAAACTTACCCTTCGAAGAACCAATACCCGCTATTGACCAGCGCCGCGAGCATCGCGAGGAATGACGGATCTTCCAGCGCATCGCCAAAATTCTCGGCGGTCAGCACAATATTGCTGGCGAGCGCATCCAGCGCCGGACGGTGCGGAGAATCGATCTTTTCACCATTGGCGTATACATCATCACCAATGCGCAATACGCGCAGACCACCCAGGCGCACCAGCACATCACCTTGTTTCAGCGCATCGTAGATTTCATCCGGCTGATAAGGCGGCTCTGGCGGCGCGATATCCAGTTCATGACGTGACTGGGAAATAAACTCGCCAAACCATTGTTTAAAGTGTTCCGGCTGGTTGATCAATTCGAGCATCATCTCACGCAGTTTATCCATCTCCTGCGGCAGAACATCAGCCGGATGGGCGCGAGGAGGGATATCCGGATCGCTGTAATAATTACCGCCCAGCTCACGTTGCAGAACATAATCGGCAAAACCGCTGATCAGCTCCCGCGTATTGGGCGCACGAAAACCGACAGAGTAGTTCATCGCATTTTCCAGCGCGTAGCCTTCGTGCGGGAATCCCGGTGGAATATAAAGAATATCGCCCGGCTCCAGTTCTTCGTCGATAATTGCTTCAAACGGATCGACCTGTAACAGATCCGGGTGCGGACAATGCTGTTTCATTTGCAGCTTTTCGCCGACCCGCCAGCGACGACGACCGGTGCCCTGGATAATAAACACGTCGTACTGATCGAGATGCGGGCCGACGCCACCACCAGGTACGGAAAATGAGATCATCAGATCGTCAATGCGCCAGTCCGGTAATTCACGGAACGGACGCATCAGCGCGGCGGTTGGTTCATGCCAGTGATTCACTGCCTGCACCAGCAATGACCAGTTGGTCTCACCGAGATGATCGTAGCTTTCGAACGGGCCGTGGCTGACCTGCCATTTGCCATCCTGGTGACTGACCAGTCGACTGTCGACTTCACTTTCCATCGCCAGACCCGCCAACTCGTCTGGAGAGATCGGATCAATAAAATTATTAAAGCCGCGTTTTAACACTACCGGACGTTTCTGCCAGTGGCGTTCAAGAAAATCGGGCCAGTTAAGGGTAAGTTGGTATTCCATGTTAAGCGTCCATAGGCGGGTATCTGCAACCGATTATAACGGATGCTTAACGTAATGCGTGAAGAAAGGGCATATTTATTCACTCTTTGGCGAAGGATGCTGGCGACCAAAAATCACTTCCATTTGTGCACCGCCGAGCATACTCTCTCCGGCGATGATTTTTCCGTCGTATTGCTCGGTAATTTCACGTGCGACAGCCAGACCAACACCTTGTCCGGGACGCAAGGTATCAACCCGTTGACCACGGTCGAAGACCACTTCACGCTTGCTTTTCGGGATACCGGGGCCATCATCCTCGACCACAATATAGAGATGATCATCGGTTTGTCTGGCTGAAATTTCGACAAACTCAAGACAGTATTTACAGGCGTTATCCAGTACGTTGCCCATCACTTCGACAAAATCGTTCTGCTCACCCACAAAGCTGATTTCTGGCGAGATATCGAGGGAAATATTAACCCCTTTACGCTGATAAACTTTGTTCAGTGCTGAGGTGAGATTGTCCAGCAGAGGGGCGACAGGATGCAACTCGCGGCTAAGTAATGTACCACCGCGCATACTGGCGCGATGCAGGTAGTAGCCAATTTGCTGCGAGATGCGGCTGATTTGTTCCAGCATTACCGGCTCTGCTTCGCTGACGCTCATCTTCTCACTACGCATAGAACGTAGCGTACTTTGCAGCACCGCCAGCGGTGTTTTCAGACTGTGCGTCAGGTCGGTGAGCGTGGTGCGGTATTTGTCGTAACGTTCACGCTCACTTTTTAACAGTCGGTTCAGGTTACGTACCAGGCTGGTAAGTTCCCTCGTGGTGGTGGGGTTGAGCAGTTCCCGGTTGTGCTCCTCCAGTTCGCGGACTTCTTTTGCCAGGGCTTCGATAGGGCGTAAACTCCACCATGCGGCGACCCATAACAGAGGGATCACTAACAGCAGGTTGGCTGAGAGCACATAGACAAACCAGCTCCACACCATATAGGAACTTTTAAGCTCTACAGGGATGGTATCAACCACCACAATGGTTAACTTCGGCATCTGCGACGTTGCCGGATAGATGTTTACCGCCACCGAGTGAGTCATCTCAGCGTCGTCGTCATCTTCCCGTACCTCCTGCAACTGTTGCTGTATAGAATGATCTTCACTCAGCAAGATGCTGGTATCGTTAACATCCGCTTCTATTTCATGGAAGCCATTAGATTTCAGCCAGTCAGGCTGGATCATTTTCATCAGCCAGGGAACGTCACGTTGCGCCCATAAAAGCTGCCCGTTCTCATCATAGATCAGTGTCATAGTAGGGCTTTGCTTGTCGATATTTTCTGGCAATTCGACATGCAATTTGTTGTTTTCCCACTTCGCGAGGGTATAGAACAGGTTGCTCTCGCCACGTAACAGCCGAAACGTGGTTTTATCGAAACTGACGCTATAACCGATCAGCGCGACCATCCCGTAGGCAAGCGAAAGCACCAGCACTACCGCTGCCGTTGCCAACAGAAAACGTACCCGTAGCGAGAGTGGGGAAAAAAGGCGCAGTAATTTTTTCATCAGCGCAATTCGAACAGATAGCCCTGGCCGCGAACGGTGGTAATCACTTCTTGCGGATATTGCGCCTGAATTTTCTTACGCAGTCGGCCCATTAATACATCAATGGTATGGCTTTCCCGCAATTCGGCATCCGGGTAGAGCTGTAACATCAGCGAATCTTTGCTGACCACTTTGCCGTTATTACGGATTAGCGTTTCCATAATGGTGTATTCAAACGCGGTCAGTTTGATCACTTCGTCGTTAATGGATAATTCACGGCGGGAGAGATCAACCTGAAACGGTGGCAGCGAAATAACCTGTGAAGCCAGACCGCTATTACGCCGCATCAACGCCTGCATACGCGCCATCACCTCTTCAATATGAAACGGTTTGGTCACGTAATCATCAGCACCGGCACTTAAAACTTCGACTTTGTCCTGCCAGCTTTCACGGGCGGTTAATACCAGAATCGGTAGTGAAACATCATTGCTACGCCAGCGGCGGATCAGCGACAGGCCATCTTCATCAGGTAAGCCAAGATCGACAATGGCAATATCCGGTAAATGTTCATTGAGATAATAATCTGCTTCTTTGGCATCTTCTGCGTCATCGACCTGATGACCAGCGTCCTGAATCTGAACTTTAAGATGGTGACGTAACAACGCATTGTCTTCGACAACCAGTACGCGCATTTTTATTCTCCCTGTCTTAATTATTAAAATAGTGTAACGCGATTATGTGTTTATGGGAGTAAACATTAATTAAACCAGCGGGTAGGGGAGGTAATACAGGAAAAGATTAGCTTAAGAAGCAGGCCGGACAGCATCGCCATCCGGCCTTGACAGGGGATTATTTCAGCTCATCAACCATCGTGATGGCACGACCAATATAATTAGCCGGCGTCATCGCTTTCAGGCGCGCCTTCTCTTCTTCTGGCAGCGCCAGACCGTCGATAAACTGCTTCATGCCTTCGGCGTCAACACGCTTACCGCGAGTCAGCTCTTTCAGCTTCTCATACGGTTTTTCAATGCCATAGCGACGCATGACTGTCTGGATCGGCTCAGCCAGCACTTCCCAGTTGTGATCCAGTTCATCCAGCAGATGGTCACGGTTCACTTCCAGTTTGCTCACGCCTTTGAGGGTAGACTGATAAGCAATCAGTGCATAACCAATACCCACACCGAGGTTACGCAGCACGGTAGAGTCAGTCAGGTCGCGCTGCCAGCGGGAAACCGGCAGTTTGCTTGCCAGGTGCTGCAATACCGCGTTGGAAAGCCCCAGATTACCTTCGGAGTTTTCGAAGTCGATCGGGTTAACCTTGTGCGGCATGGTGGAAGAACCAATCTCACCAGCGATAGTTTTCTGTTTGAAGTGGTTAAGAGCGATATAACCCCAGACGTCACGGTCAAAGTCGATCAGGATGGTATTAAAGCGCGCAACGCAATCAAACAGTTCGGCGATGTAGTCGTGTGGCTCAATCTGAGTTGTGTACGGGTTCCACTGAATACCCAGCGAGGTGACGAACTCTTCGCTGAACTGATGCCAGTCAACTTCCGGGTAAGCGGCGATGTGGGCGTTATAGTTACCGACCGCACCGTTGATTTTGCCGAGGATCTCCACCTGGTTAAGCTGGCGGTACTGGCGTTCCATACGGTAGGCAACGTTTGCCATCTCTTTACCGATGGTTGACGGCGTGGCTGGCTGACCGTGGGTACGGGACAGCAGCGGGATATCGCGATACTGAACGGCGAGATCTTTAATGCCATCAATCAGTTGACGCCAGTACGGCAGGATAACTTCATCACGCGCGGTTTTCAGCATCAACGCGTGGGAGAGGTTATTGATATCTTCCGAAGTACAGGCAAAGTGAATGAATTCAGATACCGCGTGCAGTTCCGGGATATCTGCCACTTTTTCTTTCAGGAAATACTCAACCGCTTTAACGTCGTGGTTAGTGGTACGCTCGATGGTTTTGATGCGTGCAGCATCTTCTTCGCTGAAATTAGCGACGATTGCATCAAGGTAACCGATTGCGTCGGCAGCAAAAGCAGGAACTTCCTTGATCGCTGCGTGCGCGGCCAGTTTTTGCAGCCAACGTACTTCAACTTGTACACGGAATTTCAGCAAACCGTATTCGCTGAAAATCCCGCGCAGCGCGCTGACTTTATCGCCGTAGCGTCCATCGACAGGGGAAACGGCGGTCAGTGAGGATAATTCCATAGATCACAACTCCGGGGTTAAATGAGCAAGAATTTGTTTTGCCTGAGTGGTCAGGCGATTACGAGAAAACATCAGTTGCAGACGTCCACCGCCGACCTGGTGCCAGAGCACGGCGGCGCGAATGCCTGCCAGCAGGGTTGCGCGAACTTTCGCCTGCACCTGCGGGCTTTGCAGTACAGCAGGGGAACCGGTGACCTGAATGCGCGGGCCAAGCGGGCTGATAACATCAACATAGATGGCGGCCATCGCGCTCATCAGCGTTTCGGACTGTAAATCGAAGTGTTCGAGCTGGCGTTGCAGGCCGTTGATCCGGTTGCCCAGAGTGTCGAGCGCACCTTTGGCAGATGAAAGTTTACGCTCAAGCACCATCAGGCTAAGGGTGTAGCGGGTTAACTCAGCGTTCAAACCCTGACGGCTGCTGGCATTGAGCACGCCGAGCAGGGTTTCCAGCCCGACGCGCAGGTTGGCTTCGCTACCGCCAAAAACCGCCAGCGTGGAGCTGGGGTTCATATCAATAATACTGTTGAGTGAAACGTGTAGCGCATCGGCATCACAATGCCCCTGGTGAGCGAGTTGTTGCACCAGGCGAGCCGACTGACAAATACCGGCCAGGGCGAGGGTGATGTCATAGTAATTCTTTGCCACGTTCACTGCTTCCTTGTTTTAAGTAAAGAAAATAATCAGACCGGCAGCGGCAGACGCTGCTCAATAATACCGCCACCGAGGCACACTTCACCGTTGTAGAAGACGGCAGACTGACCCGGAGTCACTGCGGCAACGGGTTCATCGAAAATCACTTCAATGCGATCGTCGTCCAGCGCCTTGACGGTGCACGGGATGTCGGTCTGGCGATAGCGGGTTTTCACCGTGCAACGCATAGTGCCGGTGAAGGGTTCACGATCGACCCAGTGCAACTGCTGGGCAATCAGCCCGACAGACATCAGACGTGGATGTTCATGACCCTGTGCGACAACCAGAATGTTGTTCTCGACGTCTTTATCGACGACGTACCACGGTTCTTCGGTGCCGTCTTTGGTGCCACCGATACCCAGACCTTTACGCTGACCGAGGGTGTGATACATCAGTCCCTGGTGTTCGCCAATTTCATCGCCATCAACGGTAATGATTTTGCCCGGTTGCGCCGGGAGATAACGACCCAGGAACTCGCGGAATTTACGTTCGCCAATAAAGCAGATGCCGGTAGAGTCTTTTTTCTTCGCGGTAACAAGTCCGAGATCTTCAGCAATCTTACGCACCTGTGGCTTTTCCAGTTCGCCGACCGGGAACAGGCTTTGTGCAATCTGCTCATGGCTGAGCGTATAAAGGAAGTAGCTCTGGTCTTTGTTGCTGTCCAGCCCGCGCAGCAGGCGGCTCTTGCCATCGACATCTGCCCGACGCACGTAATGACCGGTGGCGATATAATCGGCACCTAAATCTTCGGCGGCAAATTCGAGGAAGGCTTTAAATTTGATCTCTTTGTTGCACAGAATATCCGGGTTAGGTGTACGACCGGCTTTATATTCGGCAAGGAACAGTTCAAAGACGTTGTCCCAGTATTCGGCAGCAAAGTTTACGGTGTGCAGTTCAATGCCGAGCTTGTCGCAGACAGCCTGGGCATCAGCCAGATCCGCTGCCGCCGTGCAATATTCCTCACCGTCATCTTCTTCCCAGTTCTTCATAAACAGGCCTTCGACCTGATATCCCTGTTGTTGCAACAGCCAGGCAGAAACGGAGGAATCGACACCGCCGGACATGCCGACGATTACTTTTTTTGCGGTTTCAGACATTGGATTACTCACGACATTGAACTTCAAGGCGGCGTATTCTATCACGCAGCCTTTTAGATGACACCCTTTGTAAAAGGCCAGTTAAAATCGCCAATCATCTCCAGCGGATAACGTTGCCCGCTTTGATAACAACGAATACTTTCTGCCACTAACGGCGAGCGCAGATTTGGCGCCTGTAAAATTTCTTCGGCGCTGACCCAACGGCAGCAGTCGATATCGCTGTCATGAGGCTGGGCCGGGCATATTTGCTCAAGCTCAATGGCAAACAGGAAACGCAAAAACGGCGTTTTATCTGGCGCAATCCACTGATGCATACGAATAAAGTGTTGCGGTTGCGCGCTGATGCCGGTTTCTTCCCACAGCTCACGGGCGGCGGCTTCCACTAAGGTTTCATCTGCTTCCAGATGCCCGGCAGGTTGGTTCCATAACGCTTTACCATTAATCGTCTCTTCAACGACTAAAAATTTGCCTTCTGCGTGCACCACGCAAGCAACGGTAACGTGCGGTTTAAACATTTTGCATCCTTAATCTGTCGCTTCTCGCCATTCGCCGTTGGCAAGATTATCCAAAGAGTAATCACCCATTGCATAGCGAATCAGTCGCAGCGTGGGGAAACCAACATGGGCGGTCATGCGGCGCACCTGGCGATTACGTCCTTCATATAAGGTGATCTTCAGCCAGCTGGTGGGAATACTTTTGCGTTCACGAATTGGCGGATTACGCGGCCATAACCACTCCGGTTCTTCAACCAGGTCCACACCTGCGGGCAGGGTAGGGCCATCATTTAAGGTTACGCCATTGCGCAAGGCTTCAAGTGCATCTTGTGTGGGAATGCCTTCCACCTGCACATAGTAGATTTTTCCGGTGCGTTTACCCGGCTGGGTTAAACGCGCCTGTAACGCGCCATTATTGGTCAGTACCAGTAATCCTTCGCTATCGCGGTCAAGACGACCTGCTGCATAAACCCCCTGAACCGGGATGAATTCTTTTAATGTTTTACGCCCGGCTTCATCGGTGAACTGCGGAAGAACATCGTAGGGTTTATTGAACAGGATCACGCGCGTGGGCAGGTTTTCAGGTTTGCGCCTGGTAGTACGTTGCGAGCTGAATCGCTTAACCTGGTGATTTTTAAAAGAAGTTTTTTGCATAGTATTTTCAGGGATTATGAATTGCCGCATTATAGCCTAATAACGCGCATCTTTCATGACGGCAAACAATAGGGTAGTATTGACAAGCCAATTACAAATCATTAACAAAAAATTGCTCTAATGCATCCGTATCGCAGGACGCAAACGCATGTGCAACGTGGTGGCAGGTGAGCAAACCAGAAGCGCTCGAAGGAGAGGTGAATGGAAAGTAAAGTAGTTGTTCCGGCACAAGGCAAGAAGATCACCCTGCAAAACGGCAAACTCAACGTTCCTGAAAATCCGATTATCCCTTACATTGAAGGTGATGGAATCGGTGTAGATGTAACCCCAGCCATGCTGAAAGTGGTCGACGCTGCAGTCGAGAAAGCCTATAAAGGCGAGCGTAAAATCTCCTGGATGGAAATTTACACCGGTGAAAAATCCACACAGGTTTATGGTCAGGATGTCTGGCTGCCTGCTGAAACCCTTGATCTGATTCGTGAATATCGCGTTGCCATTAAAGGCCCGCTGACCACTCCGGTTGGTGGCGGTATTCGTTCTCTGAACGTTGCCCTGCGCCAGGAACTGGATCTCTACATCTGCCTGCGTCCGGTACGTTACTATCAGGGCACCCCAAGCCCGGTTAAACACCCTGAACTGACCGATATGGTTATCTTCCGTGAAAACTCGGAAGACATTTATGCGGGTATCGAATGGAAAGCTGACTCTGCCGACGCCGAGAAAGTGATCAAATTCCTGCGTGAAGAGATGGGCGTGAAGAAAATTCGCTTCCCGGAACATTGCGGTATCGGTATTAAGCCATGTTCGGAAGAAGGCACCAAACGTCTGGTTCGTGCAGCGATCGAATACGCAATTGCTAACGACCGTGACTCTGTGACCCTGGTGCACAAAGGCAACATCATGAAGTTCACCGAAGGTGCGTTTAAAGACTGGGGCTACCAGCTGGCGCGTGAAGAGTTTGGCGGTGAACTGATCGACGGCGGCCCGTGGCTGAAAGTTAAAAACCCGAACACCGGCAAAGAGATCGTCATTAAAGACGTGATTGCTGATGCATTCCTGCAACAGATCCTGCTGCGTCCGGCTGAATACGACGTTATCGCCTGTATGAACCTGAACGGTGATTACATTTCTGATGCTCTGGCAGCACAGGTTGGTGGTATTGGTATCGCACCTGGCGCAAACATCGGTGACGAATGCGCACTGTTTGAAGCCACCCACGGTACTGCGCCGAAATACGCCGGTCAGGACAAAGTTAACCCAGGCTCTATCATCCTCTCCGCTGAGATGATGCTGCGCCATATGGGTTGGACTGAAGCCGCAGACCTGATTGTTAAAGGTATGGAAGGCGCAATCAACGCCAAGACCGTAACCTATGACTTCGAACGTCTGATGGAAGGCGCTAAACTGTTGAAATGTTCAGAGTTTGGTGACGCGATCATCAAGAACATGTAATCTCTACATGTGTTAAATATTGAAACGGGCGTGTTATACGCCCGTTGTTTTATGAAGATGTAAAATCTTCCCCAAAACCCTTCCCCAAAACTGGCTATTTTCTATGCTGTTTTAATATCTACGATAACCCAGTCTTTACCACGATCATCATTGTATCGGTCGGTCATTTTTCTAGATTTATGACCTAACAACTTTTGCGTATCCAGACCCTGTTCCCGATATAACCGTTCTGACAGAGATCGCTGCTCATGAAATGTGGGCGCAGTTCCTTGCTCCCATTTTATGCCACATTTTTCCCGGGCCTTTTTAAAAGCCGTTGTCAGAGTATTTGCAGAAACCTGGTCTCCTCTGTTTGCTTGAGAGGTAGTGTGACGGTAATGGACCAGATATTTACTAACAACAGCATCCCTGCACTGAGATATAACTTCACGAAGGGTAATATTCAGAGCATCGCATTTCAGGTTAAGCGGAATAGCAAGTTTTGAACCGGTTTTTTCCTGAGTAATGTGCAACATGTCGTCCCATATATCAGAGAATTTCAAATTGCAGATATAGCCTAAACGTTGTCCAGTAACAAGAGCAAGTAGCATGCCGCATTTTAAATAGGGCTGCCGTCTGCTTACGCTTTCAAATATTGCCTGCCATTCGGGCAGTGACAATCTTTGGCGGTTTACTCGATTTCGCGGTTGTTTTGTTGCCTGCGCTGGGTTAAATCCTGGCGGAACATGTCCTGCGTGTTGTGCTTCTTTGAAGACGTCGATCAACACCATTCTCACGACTTGCGCCATCCTGTTATGACCTTCAGCCTTTACAGCATCAATTATTTCGGCAATATCAAGTGCGGTAATATCCTTGAGGTGTTGCATTCCACAATGCTCACGGAAAAGACGAATGGGTTTGCCTTTTTGCCGATAGGAGTTGGGTCTTAGTTCATTATGTTGCAGCCTGTCCTCCTGGATAGAAATATATTTATCAAGCCATTCTGTCACCGTAATGTCTGAGCGCCTGCCTTTCATTCTTTCCAGACGCTCATTGACGCTTAATATTTGTCTGGTACGTTGTTCAGCAATAATGGTATTTGCTTCAGTAGCAACTTGTTTTGCTTCATTCTCATCAGTTCCTAAGCTATGAAAACGACCGGATAGTGGATGTTTGTATTGCCAATATACCTTTCCGGTTCGCTTATCTAATTTGCAATATAAATTGGGTATAGAGATTTTGTGAGATCGGGGTCTAGCAGCCATCAGCGATTATCCGTTGGAGTTTTGGGTTTGCGTTTATTAGGAGTTGCGGTTCTGCAAGCGTTCCTACAAAACGGGAATTTCGGTCAATCATCCAGTAGCGACCAACTTTTATAGCGGGTGGGGCCATCATTTTCCCTTGCGCGTATTTTTTCAGAACTCGCTCACTTGGTGCTAAGTCCCCAAATTCTTCTTTAGCCCAGTCCTGTAAAGTGATTAGTCGAGACATTTGTCCTCCTCTTAGCTGCTGAGGGAGTTTGTGACCGATATATCTGACATGATATTAAGCTCATGGCAGGTACATCTCTTGACTGGTCATAGAGATAAATTTAATGCTGAGAAATGCAGTATTGAATTTATCAATTTTTCTATTTCCTGCGTATGGCACGTAACTTCTTAATGTGTTCTGCCGTTTCGATCTCTTCTGCTATCCGATCTGCATCAGCTTTATTCACAGGTTCAAAGTCATGATTAAAGCGGAACATGCTGGCGATACATGTTCTGCCTTTTCGGATGTAGTGAACTTTGTTATGGGTAGAACGCAGGATTTTGCAGGGAGTGCCGTGGTGGTCGACGTACCAGGTGTTAGGAAAAATGATTCTGAACATTTTTACACCTCAGTTGGACGATGTTGAAATTTGCTGCTTTGAGGCCATCACAGTCCCCATTGTTTGTTCTTAAGTTCGATCTCCTCCTGGCAACTTGCACAAGTCCGACAACCCTGAACAGCCAGGCGTCTTCGCTCATCTATCGGATCGCCACATTCACAACAATGAGTTGCGGATACAGTCTGATAGTTCAGACGACGCATTTTTATTGCTGTATTGCGCTGTAATTCTTCGATTTCTGATGCTGAATCAATGATGTCTGCCATCTTTCATTAATCCCTGAATTGTTGGTTAATACGCTTGAGGGTGAATGCGAACAATAAAAAAGGAGCCTGTAGCTCCCTGATGATTTTGCTTTTCATGTTCACCGTTCCTTAAAGACGCCGTTTAACATGCCGATCGCCAGGCTTAAATGAGTCGGTGTGAATCCCATCAGCGTTACCGTTTCGCGGTGCTTCTTCAGTACGCTACAGCAAATGTCATCGACGTTTTTATCCGGAAACTGCTGTCTGGCTTTTTTGATTTCAGAATTAGCCTGACGGGCAATACTGCGAAGGGCGTTTTCTTGCTGAGGTGTCATTGAACAAGTCCCATGTCGGCAAGCATAAGCACACAGAATATGAAGCCCGCTGCCAGAAAAATGCATTCAGTGGTTGTCATACCTGGTCTCTCTCATCTGCTTCTGCTTTCGCCACCATCATTTCCAGCTTTTGTGAAAGGGATGTGGCTAACGTATGAAATTCTTCGTCTGTTTCTACTGGTATTGGCACAAACCTGACTCCAATTTGAGCGAGGCTATGTGCCATCTCGATACTCGTTCTTAACTCAACGGGAGATGCTTTGTGCATACAGCCCCTCGTTTATTATTTATCGCCTCAGCCAGCCGCTGTGCTTTCAGTGGATTTCTGATAACAGAAAGGCCGGGAAATACCCAGCCTCGCTTTGTAATGGAGTAGACGAAAGTGATCGCGCCTACCCGGATATTATCGTGAGGATGCGTCATCGCCATTGCTCCCCAAATACAAAACCAATTTCAGCCAGTGCCTCGTCCATTTTTTCGATGAACTCCGGCACCATCTCGTCAAAACTCGCCATGTACTTTTCATCCCGCTCAACCACGACATAATGCAGTCCTTCACGCTTCATACGCGGGTCATAGTTTGCAAAGTACCAGGCATCTTTTCGTGTCACCCACATGCTGTACTGCACCTGGGCCATGTAAGCCGACTTTATGGCCTCGAAACCACCGAGCCGGAACTTCATGAAATCCCGGGAGGTAAACGGGCATTTCAGCTCAAGGCCATTGCCGTCACTGCATAAACCATCGGGAGAGCAGGCGGTGCGCATACTTTCGTCGCGATAGATGATCGGGGATTCAGTAACATTCACGCCGGAAGTGAATTCAAACAGGGTTCTGGCGTCGTTCTCGTACTGTTTTCCCCAGGCCAGCGCCTTAGCATTAACTTCCGGAGCCACACCGGTGCAAACCTCAGCCAGCAGGGTGTGGAAGTAGGACATTTTCATGTCAGGCCACTTCTTTCCTGAGCGGGGCTTTGCTATCACGTTGTGAACTTCTGAAGCGGTGATGACGCCGAGCCGTAATTTGTGCCATGCATCATCCCCCTGTTCGACAGCTCTCACGTCGATCCCGGTACGCTGCAGGATAATGTCCGGTGTCATGCTGCCACCTTCTGCTCAGTGGCTTTCTGTTTCAGGAATCCAAGAGCTTTCACTGCTTCGGCCTGTGTCAGTTCTGACGATGCGCGAATGTCGCGGCGAAATATCTGGGAACAGAGCGGCAATAAGTCGTCATCCCATGTTTTATCCAGGGCAATCAGCAGAGTGTTAATCTCCTGCATGGTTTCATCGTTAACCGGAGTGATGTCGCGTTCCGGCTGACGTTCTGCAGTGTATGCGGTATTTTCGACAATGCGCTCGGCTTCATCCTTGTCATAGATACCAGCAAATCCGAAGGCCAGACGGGCACACTGAATCATGGCTTTATGACGTAACATCCG
This sequence comes from Escherichia sp. MOD1-EC5495, assembly GCF_002965965.1. NCBI lineage: Bacteria > Pseudomonadati > Pseudomonadota > Gammaproteobacteria > Enterobacterales > Enterobacteriaceae > Escherichia > Escherichia sp. MOD1-EC5495. The sequence continues at coordinate 11,947 of NZ_PTRI01000003.1, read as the reverse complement.
TTTGGGATGCGACTGCCACGGCCCCGTGATTTCTCTGCCTTCGCGGGTTTTGAATGGTTCGCGGCGGCATTCATCCATCCACTCGGTAACGCAGATCGGATGATTGCGGTCCTTGCGGTAAATCCGGCATGTGCAGGATTCATTGTCCTGCTCAAAGTCCATACCATCAAACTGCTGGTTTTCATTGATGATGCGGGACCAGCCATCAACGCCCACCACCGGAACGATGCCGTTCTGCTTATCAGGGAAGGCGTAAATTTCTTTCGTCCACGGATTAAGGCCGTACTGGTTGGCGACGATCAACAATGCGATGAACTGCGCATCGCTGGCATCACCTTTAAATGCCGTCTGGCGAAGAGTGGTGATCAGTTCCTGTGGGTCGACAGAATCCATGCCGACACGTTCAGCCAGCTTCCCTGCCAGCGTTGCGAGTGCTGTACTCATCCGTTTTATACCTCTGAATCAATATCAACCTGGTGGCGGGCAATAGTTTCAACCATGTACCGGATGTGTTCTGCCATGCGTTCCTGAAACTCAACATCGTCATCAAACGCACGGGTAATGGCTTTTTTGCTGGCCCCGTGGCGTTGCAAATGATCGATGCATAGCGATTCAAACAGGTGCTGGGGCAGGCCTTTTTCCATGTCGTCTGCCAGTTCTGCCTCTTTCTCTTCACGGGCGATCTGCTGGTAGTGACGCGCCCAGCTCTGAGCCTCAAGACGATCCTGAATGTAATAAGCGTTCATGGCTGAACTCCTGAAAATGGCTGTGAAAATATCGCCCGCGAAATGCCTGGCTGATTAGGAAAACAGGAAAGGGGATTAGTGATTCAGGCCGTTACCGCGTCCGTCGAGAAAAACTTCTACGAGCAAATCACGGGTATAAGTGCGCTCGATGCCGCGATGCAGATAAAGCCGTCCGCGTAAATTAGCTGATGCAGTCCAGGTACCATCTTTGTGTTTGACCAGCATTCCTGGCATGACCGCACCTCGATTAACGGTCTGCGTTCCGTAATGTTGATGAACCATAAAAAACTCCTGCCCGTAAGCTGGGCTGCTGAACATATTGAGACTTCTGCGCGTATTCAGGCGGTGGATGGCCGCCGGTTGTCATAACTAAGTCGCCTCGTTGAAGCGACTGAGGTATGAAGTGTTGAGTTGATTTCAGCTGGTCACACCGACGTTCACGCGTCCGCTTCACCCCTCGCACTCCCCGGAGCCTGCTGAAATTCAAGCTGCGGATCTAAGCGGTCATCGCAACGGTGAATCAGGTGGTTGCCGTATCGTTGTGTTGTTGCGATATGGTGATAATAGCTATTGCTATTGGTGATATCAATACTTATCGCTATTGGCTGATGTGTTTTGATATTAAATGTTTGATAGCAAAAAGAATTAATTTTGTGACTTGCATCGCATAGCGATAACTGAAGCGGGGGTTATGGTGGTTTTTCGAACGGTTTGTGTGATGAGGGGGAGGCAAAAGAAAACCCGGCACGGTGGCCGGGTAGCATCACTATTCGATTTTTTTAACCATGTAGTTACGTCGTGATGTTCCTAATCTTTCATTGTGAATCTCAGAAACGCTTACTACGAGCGATATTCGTTCACCAACTTTATATTTACTTTGAATTTCTCCTAACATATCAATCGGATAAGAAGCCTTTATTTTTCCAAGCTCGCTTGCAATCTCCAATTTCCCGTACATGGATAAAATAGCAAGTTCGCCTGATATATGCTCATCCGGTAGCTGAATGACCTTCGTTAAAGCTAAGCGAGCATTCAGTTTTTTTATATCTTCTGAAGAAATTGACACTTGTCTGGTACCATCACTTAAAGGTCCAATCCAAGTAAGATCAAAGTTAAGACTATATTTTTCGCACTCATTTATGATGTTTTTTAGGTTAGCTGTTGATTGCGAACCAATTTCGGCAATTTTAGCCGTGAATGTTTCTTCATCAATGGATGAGAGTAGTGCAAAAATCTCCTTAACAGCATGACTGGATACTGTTTCGATGAGCTCGCAAGAACCAGTAGAAAAAGTAACACCTAACTTCGTCGAACCTGGACGCAAGTCTGCCAATCTCATGTCTAATGATTTTTTAACATCAATCGGCACACGACTAGAATCTTTCCCAGATCCAAGTCGGTAAACTGCTTTCTGTACAAGGGATGCGAGATTACCTGAAATTACAGATAGAATATCTAACGGAATAGACCCGAAATCGACCAAAACACCTTTTAATCTCAACTCCATGAAATCACGTAAAGGATGTTGGTTATCGATTGCACGTTGTCTCTCTCGGAGATCGCTCAGATGGGAGTCAAGTGATCTAAATATAATGTCATCAGCAAATGATCTCCCCTTATTTTGAGCAAGCAGATCCACATCGCGTTGAATGAACGCAATTCGCTCCTTGAGGGAGTTGAATGTTTTTTCTTCGCTCATAACATTACCCTCACGAGGCCTTTAGGATTCTCCTTCCGATCAAAACCAAACCACCCTCTCCAGTAACTTCGCCTTTCACTATAATCGATTTCTGGATGATTTTCAGGCAGCAAAAGAACGTCAATGCTGTAGTTTTCTTTAATAAAATCTCTATTTAACAATGAGCTAACCAATGGCATCAGCGTGTTTGGCAAAGAGTTTAGGGCCAAATAATCGACGACCACGAGTATATCTATGTCATCAGGTTCAGGTTTCTCTGTAGTGAATGAACCATCGATCCACACTTCAGAGAAACATAGACACTGCTGATTAACAAGTTTAAATTGCTCAATAAGCTGTATAAAATTACAGTATAGCATACTTCTTCTAACGGATTTTGGGAAGGTGTCGACACAAAGAGACTTGATGCCATCACTATCCATATCATGAAATCCTGCTGTAAGAAGAGGTGGGAAGCTAGGCTTTTCCATCCTAAGTCCTTGTTTATGCCATATAGCGTTCTATTTAATATTCTTGAAAAGAGTGTGCCTTAAAAAGCTACAGGCTAATTATTAACCATGCTTCCTGTACGTCTGCGGCATGCTCCCAATAACCTTACCGAAGATGAACACCCGGTTCATCTCGTCTTTCTCGATCGGGTCCCACGGTGAGTAGCTCTTGTTATCAGAGATAACCAGTAGCTTATCTTTCATCATTTGCAGGCGCTTTACATGGGCTGTGTCGTCGTACAGAAACGCATAGATACCATCACCGTCGAAAGATTTAACCGTGATATCAACGAACAGCAGATCACCTGGTTCGATCGTTCCTGACATGCTGTCACCACGCACGTTAATGATGCGGATATTTTCCGCCTTCCTGCCATCGAACATGTGACGAGCATCGTCAAACGAGTACTCAACCGAGCGTAGAACTTCTACAAACTCACGGTTGATTACACCCGGCCCGGCACTGACTTCTATATCAAGAACGTCAATTTTGAAGTATTTGGAATGGCTGACAGCAGGCTTCCCTGATTGTTGACCGTCATTTCTCATCGGGCCTATGCCTGATGAGAGCCATTCTGTTCGAACACCCAATGCATTAGCTATTTCAACAATTTTTGTTGAGCCGCGCGCGTTGCCGCTTGTCAGTCTCCAGATTGTGGGTTGAGCTACGCCAGACGCCTTTGCAAGAGCGCCTTGAGACATTCCAGATTGTTCCATCGCTAGGTTTAAGCGATCAGCAAGAGTTTCTTTTTTCATAAGTTTTAATTTATACGCTTGCGTATTGATGGTCAAAACACGTTTTGCTATTGCTTGGATTAATACGCATTGCTATTATTCATTCATTGCAATACCAGTAGGAATTGATAATGACAAATCAAACCATTCAACTCGCAATCAGTATTACAGGTAGTCAAAAACGACTGGCAGATCTATGCGGTGTAGCCCAACCCACTGTTTGGCGTTGGCTACACGGTGGCGGAATTGATGCCCGCTATGTAATGAAAATTGTCTCAGCCACTGGTGGAAAGATTAAACCAGCAGATATTCGTCCCGACCTCGCACCATTGTTTAACGCGAGTAATTCTGCCGCCTAAACTGCGGCGTTAACTGATAAGGCAATGACTATGCAACCACTTACATACCAACAGACTAGCGGATTTATCCCGACTGCGGTGATAAATCGTTCTCAAATAAAACAGGTGCCAGGCCACGAAAAAATCCGTGATGCCATCCGCGCCTGGTCGGCTGTAGATAATCAGGATGTCGTTGCCGCACTCATTGTGAATGAGTATCGAGCACAGGGCGGCGGCACTATCGATTTTCCTGATGATGTCAGTCGTGCACGCCAGAAGCTGTTCCGCTTTCTCGATAACAAATTCGATTCTGAAAAATACCGAAATAACGTGCGTGAACTGACTCCAGCAATTCTGGCAGTACTACCGCTGAAATATCGCGGCCACCTGGTTGAGCAGGATAGCTTCATGGCTCGGCTGGCTGAAATGGAAAAGGAACTCAGTGAGGCAAAACAGGCTGTCATTCTCAACGCACCACGCCACCAGAAACTGAAGGAGATGAGTGAAGGCATTGTGTCGATGTTTCGTGTGGACCCGGATTTGGCTGGTCCACTGATGGCGATGGTCACCACCATGCTGGGGGCAATATGACAGGTTCAGAAATGGCGAAAGCCGGTCTGCGCGAACAGAACCGACTTTCAGGTGCAAATCGTAACACACTCATTGCGGGAGGAATTATGGCAAACACTGCTGAGATATTCAATTTTCCAGTGCCGGATGTGGCACAAAAGGAGCCGCGCGTGGCAGATCTCGATGATGGTTATACGCGCATTGCAAATGAGTTGCTGGAAGCTGTGATGCTGGCCGGATTAACACAGCACCAGCTTCTGGTCTTCCTGGCTGTCATGCGCAAAACATATGGCTTTAATAAAAAACTGGATTGGGTGAGCAACGAGCAACTTTCCGAATTGACCGGGATATTGCCGCACAAGTGTTCTGCTGCAAAAAGCGTTCTGGTAAAGCGTGGGATTCTTATTCAGAGCGGGCGGAATATCGGCATTAATAATGTGGTCAGTGAATGGTCAACATTACCCGAATCAGGTAAGAAAAATAAAGTTTACCTGAAAGAGGTAAATTTACCTGAATCAGGTAAGAAAAGTTTACCCAAATCAGGTAAAGGCGTTTACCCGAATCAGGTAAACACAAAAGACAAACTAACAAAAGACAATATAAAACCTTTTTCGTCCGAGAATTCTGGCGAATCCTCTGACCAACCAGAAAACGATCTTCCTGTGGAGAAGCCAGATGCTGCAATTCAGAGCGGCAGCAGGTGGGGGACAGCAGAAGACCTGACCGCCGCAGAGTGGATGTTTGACATGGTGAAGACCATCGCGCCATCAGCCAGAAAACCGAATTTTGCAGGGTGGGCTAACGATATCCGCCTGATGCGTGAACGTGACGGACGTAACCACCGCGACATGTGCGTGCTGTTCCGCTGGGCATGCCAGGACAACTTTTGGTCTGGTAACGTGCTGAGCCCGGCCAAACTTCGCGACAAGTGGACCCAACTCGAAATCAACCGTAACAAACAACAGGCTGGCGTGACAGCCGGAAAACCAAAACTCGACCTGACAAACACAGACTGGATTTACGGGGTGGATCTATGAAAAACATCGCCGCACAGATGATTAACTTTGACCGTGAGCAGATGCGTCGGATCGCCAACAACATGCCGGAACAGTACGACGAAAAGCCGCAGGTACAGCAGGTAGCGCAGATCATCAACGGTGTATTCAGCCAGTTGCTGGCAACTTTCCCTGCGAGCCTGGCTAACCGTGACCAGAACGAACTGAACGAAATTCGCCGCCAGTGGGTTCTGGCTTTCCGGGAAAACGGGATCACCACAATGGAACAGGTTAACGCTGGAATGCGCGTAGCCCGTCGGCAGAATCGACCATTCCTGCCATCACCCGGGCAGTTTGTCGCCTGGTGCCGGGAAGAAGCATCCGTTACCGCCGGGCTGCCAAACGCCAGCGAGCTGGTTGATATGGTTTACGAGTATTGCCGGAAGCGCGGGCTGTATCCGGATGCAGAGTCTTATCCGTGGAAATCAAACGCGCACTACTGGCTGGTTACCAACCTGTATCAGAACATGCGGGCTAATGCGTTGACTGACTCGGAATTACGGCGCAAGGCTGCCGATGAACTTGCCCATATGACTGCGAGAATTAACCGTGGTGAGGCTATACCTGAACCAGTAAAACAACTTCCTGTCATGGGCGGTAGACCTCTAAATCGTGCACAGGCTCTGGCGAAGATCGCAGAAATCAAAGCTAAGTTCGGACTGAAAGGAGCAAGTGTATGACGGGCAAAGAGGCAATTATTCATTACCTGGGGACGCATAATAGCTTCTGTGCGCCGGACGTTGCCGCGCTAACAGGCGCAACAGTAACCAGCATAAATCAGGCCGCGGCTAAAATGGCACGGGCAGGTCTTCTGGTTATCGAAGGTAAGGTCTGGTGAACGGTGTATTACCGGTTCGCTACCAGAGAAGAACGGGAAGGAAAGGTGAGCACGAATCTGATTTTTAAGGAGTGTCGCCAGAGTGCCGCGATGAAACGGGTATTGAGGGTATATAAAAGAACATCAATGGGTACACAATGATGAAACAGGTGAGTTGAGTTCAAACTGTAGTACAATTCTCTCCAGTTTGAACAGGAAAGAATATGTTATGAACCCTTATATTTATCTTGGTGGTGCAATACTTGCAGAGGTCATTGGTACAACCTTAATGAAGTTTTCAGAAGGTTTTACACGGTTATGGCCATCTGTTGGTACAATTATTTGTTATTGTGCATCATTCTGGTTATTAGCTCAGACGCTGGCTTATATTCCTACAGGGATTGCTTATGCTATCTGGTCAGGAGTCGGTATTGTCCTGATTAGCTTACTATCATGGGGGTTTTTCGGCCAACGGCTGGACCTGCCAGCCGTTATAGGCATGATGTTGATTTGTGCCGGTGTGTTGGTTATTAATTTATTGTCACGAAGCACACCACATTAAAAATAATTTCTTTTAAAAGACTGAAATATGGCGGTTCATATCTTTACATGGGCCGCTTTTGTTAATGTTTTTAGTTTTTGTGTATTCTTTTGTGCCTTCAAGATTATTGCGTAAGCAAATTGCAATACGATTATTGTTGTATATTCAAAAGAATGTGATCGTAATTGTCTTTTTAAATAAAAATTAAACAAAAATTATATCTCACCACTAAGGTTTATAAAAGCATACGTTAGCAGGTGTCACCATGAAAAAAGCCATAGCATATATGCGATTTTCATCACCAAGTCAGATGTCTGGCGACTCATTAAACCGACAGAGAAGACTTATTGCTGAATGGTTAAAGGTAAATAGTGATTATTATCTTGATACCATAACATATGAAGATTTAGGATTAAGTGCATTCAAAGGAAAGCATGCACAATCAGGAGCTTTTTCGGAATTTTTAGATGCTATAGAGCATGGTTATATATTGCCAGGAACTACATTGCTAGTTGAAAGTCTGGACAGACTTTCAAGAGAAAAAGTCGGTGAAGCGATTGAGCGTCTGAAATTGATTTTGAATCACGGTATTGATGTTATAACTCTTTGCGATAATACAGTCTATAATATTGACTCTTTGAATGATCCATATTCATTAATAAAAGCCATACTTATAGCACAAAGGGCAAATGAAGAAAGCGAGATAAAGTCAAGTCGGGTTAAATTATCATGGAAGAAAAAACGGCAGGATGCACTGGAGTCAGGCACGATTATGACGGCGTCTTGTCCGAGATGGCTCTCATTGGATGACAAAAGAACAGCTTTTATTCCAGACCCCGACAGGGTGAAAACGATTGAGCTAATTTTTAAACTCAGGATGGAAAGGCGATCATTGAATGCAATAGCCAAGTATTTAAATGATCATGCTGTAAAAAATTTCTCAGGAAAAGAAAGTGCATGGGGGCCTTCTGTAATTGAAAAATTATTAGCGAATAAAGCTCTGATAGGTATATGCGTACCTTCATATCGTGCAAGAGGTAAAGGAATAAGTGAAATCGCTGGCTATTATCCCAGAGTCATATCAGATGATTTGTTTTACGCTGTGCAGGAAATTCGGTTGGCACCTTTTGGTATTAGCAATAGTAGCAAAAATCCTATGTTGATAAATCTACTTCGAACAGTTATGAAGTGCGAGGCTTGTGGTAATACCATGATTGTTCATGCGGTATCTGGAAGTTTGCATGGCTATTATGTTTGTCCGATGAGAAGACTGCATCGATGTGGCAGGCCATCAATAAAGAGAGATTTGGTTGATTATAATATCATTAATGAGTTGCTTTTTAATTGTAGTAAAATCCAACCAGTTGAAAACAAGAAAGATGCTAATGAAACTTTAGAGTTGAAAATTATTGAGCTCCATATGAAAATTAATAATTTAATTGCTGCATTATCTGTTGCGCCTGAAGTTACCGCTATAGCAGAAAAAATCAGAGTATTAGATAAGGAATTACGAAGGGCTTCTGTATCATTAAAAACTTTGAAGAGTAAAGCGGTGAGCTCACTTGGTGATTTTCATGCTATTGACTTAACCAGTAAAAATGGGCGAGAGCTATGTCGTACACTTGCCTATAAAACATTCGAAAAAATCATAATCAATACAGATAATAAAACCTGTGATATCTATTTTATGAATGGCATTGTTTTTAAACACTATCCTTTAATGAAAACAATATCCGCCCAGCAGGCGATAAGTACTCTCAAATATATGGTTGATGGTGAGGTTTATTTTTGAGTAATAATCACTTTTTCAACCGTGCTATAGTAAGAAAGTTAGGTAAGTACAATAAAATTATCTATCCTGAACGAAGCGTCCTGAGCTATGGTTTTACTATAGGGACTGCCAATGGATGCTGGCGTTCTCGTTCTAGCAGTTCAACAATCCCCAATCACAAAACAATTCACTGATAACGAACTTTGCACACTCGCCTGGTTATGGCGAGCAGGGAATGTGATGTTAATTGCCTACCAGAACGTTACTCATCTTCTTCAGGATGCGGAGCATGGTGAAGCTGGTCACTTCACTTCCATCGAGCAAGAATATCCCCAGATACTCAACAGAGCGCGAGCAATCCTCGTCCGAGAAACGGCACATGTAAAACTTCAGCCGTGGCAGGATGATAAGTGGAGTCGAGTATTGCCGCATTTACCTCAGAATCTGTTTCAATAAAGGCGCTAGTTAGTAAGGCTTCCGTCATTCTGCGATGACGGAAGTGCGGGCTGCGTACGGGAGAGCAATTGCATGAATAATATAAATATTCCGCTCACTCCATATAGCGATTTCTGATACAAACTTATCTATTGTGGTAAAATTATAGAAACAAACTTATAGCGTACTAACCATATGGACAATATTAATAAACACGGGCTCTCAAGAAGAATACCTGAGACAATAAAACGTCAGATAAGGCAAAGGTGCGGCTTTGGCTGTGTAATTTGTGGATTTGGATTTTATGATTATGAGCATTTTAAACCTGACTTCGTTGATGCCAAAGTACATGATCCGAATGGAATGACACTTCTTTGCTCCCAATGCAATCAAAAAAGAGCTCGTGGTAGACTTTCAGCACAGACAGTGGAAATAGCTGACAGAAATCCCAAGTGCTTACAGGCTGGTTTTGCAAATGAAATGTTTGATTTTCATAATGAGCCTATAACAGTAAAATTTGCAGGAGTGACGTTTCATAACTGTCAAAATTTGATTGTAGTCAACGAACAACCCATTCTTTCTGTGAAACCTTCACCCATACCACATGGACCGATGCTTTTATCAGGAATTTTCTGTAATTCTATTGGTAAGGAGACTTTACTGATAGATGAAAATGAATGGAAAGCTAAATCAGACAATTGGGATGTGGAGTGTACCGGCCCGCGTATAACAATACGACGTGGGCCAGGAGAGTTTGCCCTCGTTCTAAAAATGGAACCTCCAACAGGATTGATTGTTGAGCGTCTTGATATGTTGTATGAAGGGGTCAGGATGAAAGGAGATAAAGATCTGCTGGAAGTTTCGATTAATGGAGGTCCCTTGCACAGATGGCAATCATGCTCAATGTCAAATTGCCATACAGGGCTTGCGATTCAGGGCGGTATTAGAGCTGCTAATGATCCTTTGTATTGCGCCTAAATCCACTAAATTGATTTTCAACAATCAACTTGCCATAATTAAGTCACCGGAGTTTGAACTCCTCCGGTGACTTCTGCGCTAAACGGGGACGTTTATGCGCACATACAATCCAACCTCTCTTCTCCATTCACAGATGCAGAAATGCACCTGCGATATTTTGCATCCAGCGTTTGATCTCTGCGGAGGTGAAGCGTGAACCTCCCACAAGATGGTATCAAATTGCATCGCGGTAACTTCACCGCTATCGGTCGGCAGATCCAGCCTTATCTGGAGGACGGCAAATGCTTTCGCATGGTGCTTAAACCGTGGCGCGAGAGACGCAGTCTTTCCCAGAATGCACTCAGCCACATGTGGTACAGCGAAATCAGTGAATACCTCATCAGCAAGGGTAAAACGTTCGCCACTCCAGCTTGGGTAAAAGATGCTCTCAAACACACATATCTCGGTTATGAAACCAAAGACCTGGTTGATGTCGTAACCGGTGATATCACCACTATCCAGTCGTTACGCCATACCTCCGATCTTGATACCGGAGAGATGTATGTCTTCCTGTGTAAGGTTGAAGCCTGGGCGATGAATATTGGCTGCCACCTGACTATTCCGCAGAGCTGCGAGTTCCAGCTGCTGCGTGATAAGCAGGAGGCGTAATGGCTACACCGCTTATTCGTGTCATGAACGGACACATCTACAAAGTACCAAATCGTCGTAAGCGTAAGCCTGAGCTGAAACCATCCGAAATACCAACACTGCTCGGATATACCGCCAGCCTGGTTGATAAAAAATGGTTGCGACTGGCAGCAAGGAGGAATCATGGCTGATTTGAGAAAAGCAGCGCGTGGTCGGGAATGCCAGGTAAGAATCCCTGGCGTATGTAATGGCAATCCTGAAACGTCAGTACTGGCACATATCCGGCTGGCTGGATTGTGCGGTACCGGTATCAAACCGCCAGACCTGATTGCCACCATTGCATGTTCTGCCTGCCACGACGAAATCGACCGTCGCACGCATTTTGTTGACGCTGGATATGCAAAAGAATGTGCGCTGGAAGGTATGGCGAGAACACAGATTATCTGGCTGAAAGAGGGGGTAATTAAGGCGTGAATACTTACAGCATCACATTACCCTGGCCTCCGAGCAATAATCGCTATTACCGCCATAATCGCGGGCGCACGCACATCAGCGCAGAGGGGCAGGCATACCGCGATAACGTCGCCCGAATCATCAAAGGCTCCATGCTGGATATCGGCCTGGCTATGCCAGTGAAAATCCGTATTGAGTGCCACATGCCGGATCGCCGTCGCCGTGACCTGGATAATCTGCAAAAAGCCGCTTTTGACGCACTCACCAAAGCAGGTTTCTGGCTGGATGATGCTCAGGTCGTTGATTACCGCATTGTGAAGATGCCTGTTACCAAAGGTGGGAGGCTGGAACTGACCATCACCGAAATGGGGAATGAATGATGTTTGAGTTTTATATGGCAGAACTTCTTCGCCACCGCTGGGGGCGTCTGCGCTTATATCGTTTCCCCGGTTCTGTTTTGACCGATTACCGAATACTGAAGAATTACGCCAAAACCCTGACAGGAGCAGGAGTATGAAGTCAGAGATAACAATCAACTAATACTGTTTTGTTGATTTTTGCTTGTAATTGGCGTTCTGGTCTGATTTTTGTGGAGTAAGTTGATGCGTGATATTCAGATGGTTCTTGAGCGTTGGGGAGTGGATTTGCCCCTATATTTCCAGACACCTGTTATCACTTAACCCATTACTGGCCT
>NZ_PTRI01000039.1:0-20218 GCF_002965965.1 Escherichia sp. MOD1-EC5495 | reverse complement strand
GCCACCGCATTAGCGCGATCGCCATTCTGGGAATACGCCTGCCCCAGCGCCCCAAGGGCTTCACTGTCTTTCGGGTTAGCGCGCACCGCCTGTTGCAGTTCGGGAATGGCTTTACCTGCCATGCCTGAGTCCACAGCGGCTAAACCTTGCGCACGGGCGCGGAAATTAGGATCGGCCAGTTGCTTTTGTTGTTCTGCCAGTTGCGATTGCGCAGCCACCACATTATCGCCATCGCTAAAAACAGAGAGATATTTTTTCAGCGCCGACACGCTGGCGTCGCTGACGGGCATATCTTTTATCTGCCCGTACCAGATTTTAGAAGCCCCCTCGCGCCCGGCGTTAGATTTCGCCATCTGTTCCAGTACGGCAAAACCTTCGTCACGGCGATCGCTGCTAAACAGCAAGAGCGCCAGATTGTTTTGCAAACCCGTATTGCCTGGCGTATCTGCATTGATGCGTTTTAGCTGATTAATCGCTTCGCCACGGCGAGCCGGAATTTTCGCTACCGTACTCCAGTACTCGACGGCAATGTCACCTGCTGGCGGCGCTCCGTTGAATAGTTTGTTGTAACCCGCCACGGCTTCTTCCGCATGACCGGTGGTGGCCTGCAATCGTGCCTGTTGCAGTGCCTGACGACCATCCGGCGTGGAAAGTAGCATTGTGGTACGCGATGATTTATACGCATTTGAACTCGGCGCTAATTGCGACAATCGTTCGAGTTGTTTTTGCGCACCATCAACATCGCCCTGACGTAACAGAGAACGGAAACGGGCGGCAACGACATCCGGGTTATTCGGATCAATAAGTTCCAGACGATACAGCGACTGCTGCACCAGGTCTTCGCGGTGGGTCGCTTCGCCCACACGAACCTGTTCCAGCAACTGTTGCTGGGCGGTTGGTGCCGCCTCGACCATCGGCATCACGGCCAGACCGAGGGAAAGCGTAAGAATATTTAGTGTGAATTTGCGCATTCCAGGCCCCAGTCAGGTAATAACTCACCTTTTGTCGAGAAGCGGAAACGGTGTTGATCCCAGCCTTGTCCAAACAGGGTCAACACATAGTTGTAATAGGCATCGCTACCAGGAAAGTTATCTGCAATACGCTGACGCTGTACGGCCTGGGCATCACGATCCTGAAGAAATGGCAACATAGCCGCAGAAAAGCCGACTGGCCCTTTACCCTGCGCTTTACCCGTAGCGACATCGACTTTCTCCGGCGGATAGCCGTTTTTCTCGGTGAATGTCGCCATCGGTTTAAAACGGTTGAGCATCCGCGCTTTTTGCGGATCGCTGTCGGGCATCATGCCAACCCACATATAGACGCGAATAGCGTCGTAACTGCTGATCAGCGTTTTCTCTGGCTTTAACTGCCAGCCTTTGTCTTTCTCATAGCGTACCCAGTCTGGTGAAAAACCTTTCGGGGCGGTTTCCAGCAATAAACGTTGATTCGTTTCGCGCAACGTGGTCCACGGTGCGCCAAAGCGGGTAAAATACTGCGCCAGCGTCGGGGGCAAATAACTTGGGTTAAAACGCCAGGTGTTATTCTCGGCAAAACCCACTTTGCCCGGTAACAGCATGGAACCCAGTCCCGGCACTGTCACCACTTCCTCTTGCGCAATGCGTTTTAACAACGCGCTGCCAATGTCAGTATAACGTTGCTCTTTCCACAATCGACCGGCCTCCAGCAGTGACCAGGCCATCCAGATATCGCCGTCAGAGGCTGAGTTGCTGTCCAGCACTTCCCACTTCGCATTCTCTTTCTTGCCCCATAGCCAGGCGGGCAAATGCTCTTTTAACGAGCCCTGGGCAAGATTGTTCTGTGTCCAGTCGAGAAGGTTATCGAAAGCAGCACGGTCGTTAGCCGCCAGAGCAAAGAACATGCCGTAACTTTGCCCTTCGGAGGTGGTAATTTTGCGCGCATCACTGGGGTCAATGACGCGCCCCTCCTGACTGATGTAATCCTTTTTAAACTGCTCCCAGGCAGGCCAGGTACAGGCTGCCTGAACACTAAAGGCAGCCAGCAGCAGCATCGTCACGATTCCACTACGCAAAACATTCATCATCAATTACTCATTATCCGGGTTAAGACGACGACGGCTGATGATACGCAGCAGACGCCACAGTACCCAGGCCAGCAACACCACGCTGATTGCCGCCAGCACCGCCAACAGAATCGGGTGATTAGCCAGTGCATACCACAAACGTTCGAACCACGGCAGATGTCCAACGTAATAGATGTCGCCGACACGCAAACTGTTAACGCCAGATTCACGGATCACGGCTACCGAGCCGAACATGGTGGCGCGTTTGCCGCTATCGTTCACCGCATCGTTAAGCATTTCGTAACCGCGCGGACTGTCAGCCAGGAGAGCAATCACGCTGCGCTGGTCGTTATACGGTGACTGGAAGCCAATCACCGCTGCCATCGCGCCGGAAGAGGTCAGCGTTGACTGAGTTTCTGCCGCGCGGTCGTTTTCGTCCGGCACAATGCCGGGGAATGGCGTCTGGCGCATTGGCGTTTTCACCCAGCTTTCGGTGGCCTGTACCAGCATGTCAATCTGCTTGTCGTCTTTTAATTTGTCCGGGATACCACCGACGATCATGATGTCGGCATCTTTACCCTGAATGGTGCTGCCATCATCGGTCACGGTCAGGTTAATCGCCGGGAAGCCCGTCTGCGCGCCGATAAAGCCAACGGTATTTAGCAGCGTTTCCATCTGTGCTTCGTTGGGCGCTTTCGGCATTACGGTGATGGTTTGCGACAGATCCGCCATCCGGCTGAACGGGAAGCCCGCATTGGCAAACGCGCGCAGATCCGGCATCGGGATGAAGTGGTAATACTTCGAGAAGTCGATGGTAGAGTCGTCGCCAATCACCACATGGTTCTGCACCGGCTGGAAGGTAATACAGTTATCCACCGATCCGCCCGGCATCGGGTTCATGTACTCAAAGTCGAAGCGCAGCTGGTTGGTCGCCCCCAGCTTCAACGCCGGAATAGAGACATCCGTTTTGCCGTCCAGCAAACCTTGTAATACCGGAATACGCAGCAGCAGGCGGTTCGCCTCCTGTTTGCTACTCAGGTTAAATGATTGCAGGAACTGGTTGTTCAGGCTGATATCCATCCGCGAGCTGTCTTTCACCGGCGGCATGGTGTAGCGATAGTTGATATCCATATCAATACCGGTACTGCGCATCAGGTAGAGATCTGGCGGCAGATTTAGCGAAACGTTAATCGCTGCTGGTTCCAGACCGCTGGACTGTAACTGCTCTTCATAGGTTTTTAGTTCGCCAAAGGTGACAGGACGATCGGTACGCACCCAGTTCGGCGCATCGTATGGCTTACGCGGCAGCAGCGGTTTGACTTCATTCACCACTACGCTATCGCCACGGAACAAAATATTGCCCTGGGCGATACCTTTCGCTGCCTGCAACAGGTCTTTGTCGTCACGACCAAACACGACCAGCAGTTTGACGTAAGGATTTTCCGGGTGGTTGATCATCTCAATCACCGGGGCTTTTACCGCCGGATGATCGCGCAGGAAGTCCGGGCGTTTGTCGTTAGTCGCAAAAACAATCGCATTGCGATCGGGAAGCTGGTTATAGAGTACCGGGAAGTTCTGCCCACGCCAGCCGGAACGGGAACCAAACCACGAGGCAACAATGGCGGAAGCCTGTTGCAGAGCAACATCCGGCGCGCCCGCAAAGACCATCGGCAAGGTGTTAGCACGGTTATCGCGTGGGTCAAAGAACGGAATCGGGAAGTGCGACAGGTCATTCTTCACATTCAGTGATTGATACGTCAGATCCAGTCCACTACTGCGCCCGACATCCAGCCAAAGTGTGGTGCTGGCTGGGTTTTCGCACACATCCTGATAATGACCGACAAACTCCAGCCGCACGCGGTTGAAGTCGGTAATAAACAGCGGGTTAATCGGCATTTGCGCCAGCGTCTTTTTGCCCAACTGCTCTTTAGTCACTGGCAGCACGCCCATCAGTTCATCATTGAGATAAACCTTTAACTGCGACTGAACTGGCAGCAATGACGGCGATGGCGTGTATTCGAGATTGAGCATCGCCTTCGTCACCACTTCGTCGCTGCGCATACCAAACTCAATGCTGCCGTTCGGGTTGATACCACGCAGCACCATGCTGCCCGGCGGCGGCGCGATTTGCGCAAAGGTCAGCTTCACATCACGCGAAGAGCCGTTCTGCGCGACGACTGGCGCATCCGCTCCCTGCACGCCCGGCATCACCTGCCCCACCTGCGGATTTTGTTCCGTCTGGGCAGGAACAACTGGCTCAGCATTGATCAGTGGTTGCGTTGCTGGCGTCGCCTGCGTCATAAAAGAGGGGAATGCGCTCATCCCCATTGCCACTGCACAAATCCAGAATAGTTTTCTTTTCATCGCGTTATCATCATTGTTGAGCCAAAGCCTGATCCGATGGTTGTACCGTTTCGCTCCGCTCCGGGCGGCGCGGAATGAACGAAACAACCCAGGAAACCAGAGAAGTCAGCGCACGGAAAATACCCTTCACTGAAGAAGGTGCAAATTCCGCCAGATGGCGGTAGCCACGGAAGCCGAGCTTCAGAATATCCAGCAGACTTTCCAGCGGCTTATCTTCCGGGTAGCTGTCCTGCCAGAGCGCCCATGTATCCGCACGGGCAAACGTACACTGCACAAAATCGATATGTTGCTGGGTGGTGAGCGGCATCAATTGCAGCCCGACTTCGTTACCCATCACGCGTGCCACCTGGGTCGGGAAGACGTATTCCTGTTGACCGCGTTTGAGCAGCAGATTCACTTTCTGCCCTTCGAGGATCTGCGCCTGACCGTGGATTTTGATCCCCAGCCCACCGTCGGAGAAGTCCTGAACCGTGCAGGAGAAAAGGTGACCATCTTCGCGGGCAATTGCCGCTGGCATCGTCATCTCAACACGATGCGAACGACGAACCTGTTTACTTTCAACCGATACCGCTACCGCGCCGCCGAGAATAATCAGGTTGTAGAACACCCACACCATACTGACGACAACGGTAAGCATTTCGGTTGGCGGACCATAGAAGTAACGCCAGATGCCAACAGCGACACCAACCAGGTTGAGCAGCACGAGGAAGATGTACGGTCTCGAGATCACCCAATCGACATACTCTTCCTCTACCAGGCCCCCTTTGGCGGTGACGTTAAATTTGCCTTTGTGCGGGTTAATCAGCGCCACCAGCGTCGGTGGTGCGATATACCATGCCAGCACTGTTTCGTAGATTTCACTCCAGAATGAGTGGCGATATTTGCCCTGAATCTTCGAGTTAGTCAGGCTGGCGTGGATCATGTGCGGCAGCACAAACAGGGCGATCATCAACGCAGGTGCGTAGATGATATAGGCATGAAGCAGCAGGAACGCCAGCGGCGCAGTCAGGAAGATCAGCCGTGGAATGCCCGACAAGAAATGGAACATGGCGTTGACGTAGCACAGCCGTTGCGCGAACTTCAGCCCTTTACCGGTGAGCGGGTTATCAAGGCGGAAGATTTGCACCATCCCGCGCGCCCAGCGAATACGCTGACCGATATGCGCTGACAGACTTTCGGTCGCCAGCCCCGCCGCCTGCGGAATGCGCATATACGCGGAGGTGTAGCCACGACGGTGCAAACGCAAAGAAGTGTGCGCATCTTCAGTTACCGTTTCGACGGCAATACCGCCAATCTCATCCAGCGGTTTACGGCGGATCACCGCACAAGAACCGCAGAAGAAAGTGGCATCCCACATATCGTTGCCATCCTGCACCAGACCGTAGAACAGCGTGCCTTCGTTCGGCGTTTTACGAAAACGCCCCAGGTTACGTTCAAACGGGTCCGGCGAGAAGAAGTGGTGCGGCGTCTGCATCATCGCCAGTTGTTTTTCTTTCAGGAACCAGCCCATGGTCATTTGCAGGAACGAGCGCGTTGGCACGTGGTCGCAGTCGAAAATCGACACAAACTCGCCTTTGGCATATTTAAGCGCATTGTTGATATTGCCCGCTTTCGCATGTTCATGAGTGGTACGGGCGATATATTTCACCCCTACGTTTTGTGCAAACTGGCGAAATTCCTCCCTGCCACCGTCATCGAGGATCCAGATATTTAGCTTATCTTTCGGCCAGTCGATACCCAGCGAGGCATAGATAGTGTTTTTCACCACGCTGAGATCTTCGTTGTACGTCGGCACAAAAATATCCACCGACGGCCACAGCGACATATCTTTCGGCAACGGCACTGGCTGACGATTCAACGGCCATACGACCTGGAAGTAGCCGAGCACCAGCACAATCCATGCGTAAGTTTCGGCGAACAACAGAATTAAGCCGCACACCAGACTGACCGGATCATCCCAGTTCAGCGTGGAGGTGTAGCGCCACCAGATATAACGGCACGAGACAGTGAGCGACAGCACAATCAGCATCAGTGCAGAGAAGCGTCCCGGCATTCGCCGTACCATTAATGCCACACCCCACAGCAACATCAGGAAGATAAACTGCGACAGCGGGTTAAACGGCTGGGTGACGCAAATTAGCGCCAGAATCAGCGAGAATGTCACAATGATGCCAAGAATAAAACGCCGCGCTCCGGCGCTCAGATGTCCCAGCTCTTTTTTCTCATCAAGATGTTGCGTGTTATGGCTGAAGCGAGCCGGCAATTCATCCATCCATTGATGATAACGCCCACGAATATTCTGCAAGCGTGAAAACGACCGCCAGCGCGGTTTCGGCGTTTCTCTGCGCGAAGCACTGATCAGCAACCAGCAGGTCTGGATGACATAGCGCACAGGATCCAACGGACGCGGGCGCGAGGCGTTGATATGAGGGAACAGGATTTTATGTTGCGCACGAATACGCTGCCAGCGCGGGTGCTCCAGCGGAATAAAAATCCAGGCAAGGATCAGCCAGAAACAGCCGAGCGTCGCGCTGAAAGGCGACGCGCCATGACGACGATATTCCCGATAACGCCCAATAAGACGTGCGTTAACCGGCGGGATAAGCAACCACCGGGTCAGGATACTCATGATGCGCTCCCGACTGGCGTTTTCAGCCCGGAATAGTTCAACAGACACCAGTTCGCCAGCGTCAGAATTTCTTCTGCCGCCAACGCATCGCTACGGTATTCGCCCAACGGTTGTTTCGCCGCCAGACATTCAGCCATCGCTTCATCACGATGGATCAACATTGGCAACAAGCGCCGCTGGCTTTGCAACCATAGCTGATAAATATCGTCCTGAACCTGGCTGCCTACACGAAAATCATTAATCAAAATATGCGCGCCAACGGGCAGTGCCTGCTGATGCAGCCGAATATGACAGTTAGCATCCACGTTGACGATTGCCAGGGTGTGATCGCACAGGCTCATGATTTGATGCGTTATCTGCGAGGCGTCGCGTGGTAAATCGATCAAAATCCATTGATAACGCCCGCTGGTCTTTAGTTGCTGAATACCGCTACAAATCTCGCCCAGCCGTGTTTGCCAGTGCTGGGGATTTTCGTGTTCTTCGAGAGTCAGTTGACCAAAGGGCAGCAGATCGAGCTGCGAGGTATAGCGTAGCCCGGCATCACGCCAGTCCTGGCCATCCAGCATGGCTCTTGCCCAGCCCTGGCGGTGAGAAAAATCAACGTTGAATGACAGGCGCAGCAAATTGTCCGGGCAGGCATCCACCAGCAGGACATTTTCTCCCAACATTTGCAATGACCAGCCTAACGCGGCAGTGATCGTTGTCGTTCCCACGCCACCCCGCATCCCCTGCAATCCCAGAACGGCCATTCACCACACCCCTACTTTTTTTGCGCAAACTCAGCCAGCAACGGCCAACGTTTTAATGCCGCAGCCAACTGCTCTCGTTGGGAAATATCGGCATAATCAATATCAGGCAGTGAAAAAGCCTGTTTTAACGCCAAAATATCATTCTGGAAGATATAGCCTATCGCGGGATCAGGCAGAATATCGGGTTCGTTGTTATTCATTATGGTTGATCCCTATAAAATAAACATATTACACAGCAAGACAATTTCGCCGCTTTATTGCTTATGGCAGCACAGAAACCCGCTCATTTTTTGACTTTCCGTTACGCAACAGAAAAACTAAAAAACGAAAAGGCTGATATCACAAGGTTTCTGGCCTGTTAAATTGATTCACATGCTAAATCTGATAAGTTTTAATTTCAATGGTAGGTTTATTTCTTAGCTTTCGCTAGTAAACTGATAATCAGACAAAATGGCGACTTGAGGGACACTGTGGACCCCGTATTCTCTATCGGTATCTCATCCTTATGGGATGAGCTGCGACATATGCCAGCAGGCGGCGTCTGGTGGTTTAACGTCGATCGTCAAGAAGATGCTATTAGCCTGGTGAATCAAACGATGGCTTCTCAAGCTGAAACCGCGCAAGTCGCGGTCATTAGCATGGATAGCGATCCCGAGAAAATTTTCAAATTAGATGATTCTCAAGGACCAGAAAAAATAAAATTATTTTCAATGCTAAATCATGAAAAAGGTCTATACTATTTGCCCCGTGATTTACAATGTTCAGTTGTTCCCAATAATTACCTGTTCATTCTTGTTTGCGCAAATAACGCATGGCAAAACATTTCTGCCGAGCGCCTTCGCCTATGGCTGGAAAAAATGAATAAATGGTGCAGGCTAAACCATTGTTCACTGCTGGTAATTAATCCCGGAAATAATAACGATAAACAATTTTCATTGTTACTGGAGGAGTACCGTTCGCTTTTTGGACTTGCCAGTTTGCGTTTTCAGGGCGATCAGCATCTGCTGGATATTGCTTTTTGGTGTAACGAAAAAGGCGTCAGCGCCCGTCAGCAACTGACCGTCCAGCATCAAAATGGCGTCTGGGCGTTAGTTCAGCGCGAAGAGGCGGAGATCCAACCACGCAGCGATGAAAAACGTATTCTCAGTAATATTGCCGTACTGGAAGGCGCGCCACCGCTATCGGAACACTGGAAGCTATTCGACAATAACGAAACGCTGTTCAATGAAGCGCGTACCTCTCAGGCCGCGACGGTCGTGTTCTCTTTGCAGCAAAATGGGCAAATTGAACCGCTGGCCCGCAGTATTCATACATTGCGTCGCCAGCGTGGTAGCGCGTTGAAAATCCTCGTGCGGGAAAATATTGCCAGCCTGCGCGCCACCGACGAACGTTTACTGTTGGCCTGCGGCGCAAATATGGTTATTCCATGGAACGCCCCGCTCTCTCGCTGTCTGACAATGATTGAAAGCGTGCAGGGACAGAAGTTCAGCCGCTATGTACCGGAAGATATCACCACGCTGTTGTCGATGACTCAGCCGATTAAACTGCGGGGGTTCCAGAAGTGGGATGTATTCTGTGACGCGGTCAATAATATGATGAATAACACCCTGTTACCCGCTCACGGGAAAGGCGTTCTGGTGGCTTTGCGCCCGGTGCCTGGCATTCGCGTTGAACAAGCTCTGACGCTGTGTCGCCCTAATCGTACCGGCGATATTATGACGATTGGCGGCAATCGACTGGTGCTGTTCCTCTCTTTCTGCCGGATTAACGATCTGGATACCGCATTGAATCATATTTTCCCACTACCTACTGGCGACATTTTCTCTAACCGCATGGTCTGGTTTGAAGATGACCAAATCAGCGCCGAGCTGGTGCAAATGCGTTTACTCGCCCCGGAACAATGGGGGATGCCGCTGCCTTTAACGCAGGGTTCCACGCCAGTCATCAATGCCGAACACGATGGTCGCAACTGGCGACGCATACCTGAACCACTGCGATTATTGGATGATGCTGTGGAGCGTTCATCATGATGAGCATCAGCGATATCATTGAAATTATTATCGTTTGCGCACTGATATTTTTCCCGCTGGGCTATCTGGCGCGGCATTCTCTGCGGCGTATTCGTGACACTTTGCGTTTGTTATTTGCTAAACCTCGTTATGTAAAACCGGCCGGTACATTACGCCGTGCGGAAAAAGCCAGGGCAATCAAAAAATGACTCAATTTACCCAAAACACCGCTATGCCTTCTTCCCTCTGGCAATACTGGCGCGGCCTTTCTGGCTGGAACTTATATTTTCTGGTCAAATTTGGCCTGTTATGGGCGGGATATCTTAACTTCCATCCGCTGCTTAACCTGGTGTTTGCCGCGTTCCTGCTAATGCCTATTCCGCGCTATAGCCTGCACCGTCTACGCCACTGGATAGCCCTGCCAATCGGTTTTGCATTGTTCTGGCACGACACCTGGCTGCCAGGCCCGGAAAGTATCATGAGTCAGGGTTCGCAAGTGGCTGGTTTCAGTAGCGATTATTTAATCGACCTCGTTACTCGCTTTATTAACTGGCAGATGATCGGAGCCATTTTTGTATTGTTAGTGGCGTGGTTGTTCCTGTCACAATGGATTCGTATCACCATATTTGTCGTCGCTATTCTGGTATGGTTGAACGTACTTACGCTGGCTGGACCAAGTTTCTCCCTGTGGCCAGCCGGTCAACCGACCACGACGGTGACAACGACGGGCGGTAATGCAGCGGCAACGGTCGCAGCCGCAGGAGGTACGCCGGTGGTGGGTGATATGCCTGCGCAAACCGCGCCGCCGACAACGGCGAATCTTAATGCATGGCTGAATAATTTCTATAACGCCGAAGCGAAACGTAAATCGACCTTCCCATCCGCGCTTCCGGCAGATGCACAGCCATTTGAATTGCTGGTCATCAACATCTGCTCACTCTCCTGGTCGGACATTGAGGCTGCCGGGTTAATGTCGCATCCGTTATGGTCGCATTTCGATATAGAGTTCAAGAAATTCAACTCTGCGACCTCATACAGCGGCCCAGCGGCGATTCGTCTGCTGCGCGCCAGTTGTGGGCAAACTTCGCACACCAATCTGTATCAACCAGCCAATAATGACTGCTATCTGTTCGATAACTTGTCAAAACTGGGCTTTACCCAGCATCTGATGATGGGGCATAACGGTCAATTCGGCGGCTTCCTGAAAGAAGTGCGCGAAAATGGCGGTATGCAGACAGAATTGATGGATCAAACGAATCTACCGGTTATTTTGCTGGGCTTTGATGGTTCGCCAGTTTATGACGATACCGCCGTACTTAACCGCTGGCTGGAAGTTACTGAAAAAGATAAAAACTCCCGTAGCGCCACGTTCTACAACACGCTCCCTCTGCATGATGGCAACCATTATCCTGGCGTCAGTAAAACAGCGGACTATAAAGCGCGGGCGCAGAAGTTCTTTGATGAACTGGATGCATTCTTTACCGAGCTGGAGAAATCTGACCGTAAAGTAATGGTGGTGGTCGTGCCAGAACACGGCGGCGCGCTGAAAGGCGACAGAATGCAGGTATCTGGCCTACGTGATATCCCTAGTCCATCAATTACTGATGTCCCCGTTGGCGTGAAATTCTTCGGCATGAAGGCACCACATCAGGGGGCTCCGATTGTCATCGACCAACCAAGCAGTTTCCTGGCAATTTCTGATCTGGTTGTTCGCGTTCTCGACGGTAAAATTTTCACCGAAGACAATGTTGACTGGAAAAAACTCACCAGCGGATTGCCACAAACAGCACCGGTATCCGAGAACTCAAACGCGGTGGTGATTCAATATCAGGATAAACCGTACGTTCGCCTGAACGGCGGCGATTGGGTGCCATACCCGCAGTAAACGCGAAAAAGGCCGCAGAGTTTCCCCCTGCGGCCTGGTCCGGGCGCAAATTGCCATTACGGCAGCCTGACGCCCGCACGACACGTTACTTCCGCTTATTCAGCCAGCTCACAATCAGGCTGGCGAGAATGCCAGCAATGACCGGAGCCGCTAAATCGTGCCAGAAGGCCATGCCTAACTGCGCGAACGTCATATAGCCGCCTGTGTTGTAATGACAACGTTTCGCGGCTATTCTTGAATGGTCTAGATGCAAGAATGGCCCCCGTGATGTTGTCAGGTATATACCTGCAACGTGCGGGGGTTTTCTCTCTCCAGCAACCAATGCCACCAGGGATAAAGCCCCCGCAACATTGCGCCTCACCGGAACCCTCCGGCTTGCCGCTGATTCTACGACTGTTTTTCTGCTTCGAAATCCATCACTTCTTCACTCTGTGCTGCGCGTTCCGCAGAATATTACCGGCTTGCAACCGTTGCATTTTTCTTACGAAAAAGGCCGCAGAGTTTCCCCCTGCGGCCTGGTCCGGGCGCAAATTGCCATTACGGCAGCCTGACGCCCGCACGACACGTTACTTCCGCTTATTCAGCCAGCTCACAATCAGGCTGGCGAGAATGCCAGCAATGACCGGAGCCGCTAAATCGTGCCAGAAGGCCATGCCTAACTGCGCGAACGTCATATAGCCGCCTGTGTTGTAATGACAACGTTTCGCGGCTATTCTTGAATGGTCTAGATGCAAGAATGGCCCCCGTGATGTTGTCAGGTATATACCTGCAACGTGCGGGGGTTTTCTCTCTCCAGCAACCAATGCCACCAGGGATAAAGCCCCCGCAACATTGCGCCTCACCGGAACCCTCCGGCTTGCGGCAGATTCTACTGACGCTTTCTGCCCCTGGCACCTGCCTGTTTTTCACTTTGCGCGATACATTCCAGCTTATTTTCATGTTTGCAGAATTTTCACTTTACGCATTACCCGCGATCTGACACCAGGCTGGTAGTGAAATGCGCAATTTTGTAGAATTGCGCCTCCTCGCGATTCTCCCCGGTGAGTCTGTTGCCTCATTCTTAGCACACTGCGTATTCGACTTCTCCGCCTGTTGCGCAAGAGAAACGGGGGATAACCATCTTTGCGGGGCTGACTTCTTTCTGGACAGGACTTTATGCAGGACAACACATTACAACTACGCGATCAAAAACTACCATTTACGCGATATGACTTCGGCTGGGTTTTATTATGCATAGGAATGGCAATTGGTGCCGGAACGGTGCTGATGCCAGTACAAATTGGGCTAAAGGGAATTTGGGTATTTATTACCGCCGCCATTATTGCTTATCCGGCAACCTGGGTAGTGCAGGATATTTATTTAAAGACACTATCTGAAAGTGACTCCTGTAATGACTACACCGATATTATCAGTCATTACCTAGGGAAGAACTGGGGAATATTTCTCGGCGTTATCTACTTTTTGATGATTATCCACGGAATTTTTATCTATTCCCTCTCCGTGGTTTTCGACAGCGCCTCGTACCTGAAAACCTTCGGTTTAACCGATGCTGATCTTTCTCAATCTCTATTTTATAAAGTCGCCATTTTCGCCGTACTGGTGGCGATTGCGTCTGGTGGTGAACGATTACTGTTTAAGATTTCCGGGCCAATGGTGGTGGTCAAAGTAGGGATTATTGTCGTGTTCGGTTTTGCGATGATCCCGCACTGGAATTTCGCCAATATAACCGCCTTCCCGCAAGCCTCCGTCTTTTTCCGCGATGTTCTGCTTACCATTCCATTTTGCTTCTTTTCTGCAGTATTTATTCAGGTACTTAACCCAATGAATATTGCCTATCGTAAACGGGAAGCAGATAAAGTACTGGCAACCCGGCTCGCGCTGCGTACCCACCGAATTAGTTATGTCACGCTCATCGCGGTGATCCTGTTTTTTGCTTTTTCGTTTACCTTCTCAATTAGCCACGAAGAAGCTGTTTCTGCCTTTGAACAAAATATCTCGGCACTGGCGCTGGCCGCGCAGGTGATCCCTGGGCATATCATTCATATCACCTCTACGGTGCTGAATATCTTTGCCGTACTGACCGCATTCTTTGGCATTTACCTCGGTTTCCACGAGGCCATTAAAGGCATTATTCTCAATCTGTTAAGCCGAATTATTGATACCAAGAAAATTAACTCACGCATGCTGACTCTGGCGATCTGCGCTTTTATCGTCATTACGTTGACGATTTGGGTTTCGTTTCGTGTATCGGTGCTGGTGTTCTTTCAGTTGGGAAGCCCGTTATATGGCATTGTGTCGTGCCTCATTCCGTTTTTCCTGATCTATAAAGTCGCACAACTGGAAAAACTTCGCGGATTTAAAGCCTGGCTGATTCTGCTTTACGGCATTTTGCTATGCTTGTCGCCACTGTTGAAGCTGATTGAGTAAACCGGAGCGCATGACCCCGGTTTTGTGAGTTAACGCTGCGGATTTTCATCCTGATCAACAGCAAAACAAGCGACCAGTTGACCGCCGTAGTCTTTTAGCTGCGGCTGCAACTGGGTGCAGGGGCCGAAGCGCCGACGACAGCGGGCGTTGAAGGCGCAACCCGGCGGTGGATTCAGCGGGCTTGGCAGTTCACCGGTGAGCTTGATGCGCTCGCGGCGATCGTCCGGATTCAGGCGCGGCGTCGCGGAAAGTAGCGCCTGAGTGTACGGATGGCGCGGGTTATTGAAGATTTGGTCTTTCGTTCCCTTCTCCACGCAGCGGCCCAGGTACATCACCATCACTTCATCAGCAATGTGCTCCACCACCGACAGGTCGTGCGAGATAAAGACATAAGAAAGCCCCAGTTCCTGCTGCAAATCCATCATCAGATTGAGCACCTGTGCGCGCACTGAGACATCCAGCGCGGAAACCGGCTCATCAGCAATCACCACGTCCGGGTCGAGCATCAGACCACGGGCGATGGCGATACGCTGACGCTGACCGCCGGAAAACATGTGCGGATAGCGGTCGTAATGCTCGGTTTTCAGGCCGACTTTCGCCATCATCGACAGGGCTTTTTCCCGACGCTGTTCTTTGCTTAAGCTGGTGTTGATCAGCAGCGGCTCTTCGAGAATCTGCCCAACTTTTTTACGCGGATTCAGCGAACCGTAAGGGTTCTGGAAGACAATCTGGATTTTCTGCCGACGTAGCTTCTGCGCCTGCGGATCGTGCTTGAGCAGATCCTGCCCCTGATAATACAGTTCGCCGCCAGTGGGCGTTTCAATCATCGTCAGCAACCGACCTAGGGTCGATTTACCGCAGCCAGATTCACCTACTACTGCCAGCGTTTTGCCACGTTCAAGGTTAAACGAAACGCCATCCAGCGCCTTCACCAGACGTTCCGGCGCGAACATGCCTTTCTTCACCGGATAATGTTTTTTCAGGTCAATTGCCTGCAACAATGGCTGTTGCGAGGTGGCCTCATGCGTACTCATAGTGTGGGCCTCCCGGCATCATCAAGTGGGTAATGGCATTTGGACTGACGCCCGTCAGCGAGCATATTCAGCGCCGGTTCTTCAGCGCGGCATTTGTCAGTCGCGTAGGGGCAGCGCGGATTAAGCAGGCAGCCGTTCGGGCGGTCGTACTTGCCGGGAACCACGCCAGGCAACGACGCCAGACGTTCTTTGTCCTGAGCAAATTCCGGCAGCGCACGCAGCAATGCCTGAGTATACGGATGACGCGGCGCACGGAAGATGGCGTGAGCATCGCCCGTTTCCACCACCTGACCTGCATACATCACGATGATTTTATGTGCCGCTTCCGCCACCAGCGCCAGGTCATGGGTAATTAACACCAGCGCCATATTCTCTTTCTGCTGTAGCTCCAGCAGCAGTTCGATGATTTGCGCCTGAATGGTCACGTCCAGCGCGGTGGTCGGTTCATCCGCAATCAGCAGTTTTGGCCGACAGGCAATTGCCATCGCGATCATTACACGCTGGCTCATGCCGCCGGAAAGCTGATGCGGGTAAACATCCAGACGCGACGCCGGATCGGGAATGCCGACCTGATTCAGCAGGTCAATTGCCCGCTGACGGCGGGTACTTTTGTTACCGCCCTGATGCACCTTAATCGCTTCCATAATCTGGAAACCCACGGTGTAGCACGGGTTGAGACTGGTCATCGGGTCCTGGAAGATCATCGCTACTTCGGCACCCACCAGATTGCGGCGCTCTTTTTCTGAGATACGCTGCAAATCCTGACCGTTAAACTCCAGCTTTTCCGCCATCACGCGACCCGGATAATCAATCAGCCCCATAATCGCCAGTGAACTGACCGATTTACCCGAACCGGATTCACCCACAATCCCGACCACTTCGCCCTGTTTCACGCTGTAGCTGATGCGGTCTACGGCGCGGAATGGTGCGCTTTCGTCACCGAAATGCACCGATAATTTATCTATATTTAATAACGCCATCTCGAACCTCTTACTGCTTCAGTTTGGGATCGAGCGCGTCACGCAGACCGTCACCCATCAGGTTAAATGCCAGCACCGTCAGCAGGATCGCCAGACCAGGGAAGGTCACGACCCACCAGGCGCTTTGCGCGAACTGCAACACGTCGGAGAGCATGGTGCCCCACTCCGGCGTTGGCGGTTGTGCCCCCATGCCGAGGAAACCAAGAGCAGCCATATCGAGAATGGCGTTAGAGAAACCGAGCGACGCCTGGACAATCAGCGGCGCAAGGCAGTTGGGAAGAATATTGATAAACATCTGCCGCAGCGCCCCGGCTCCCGCCACGCGGGAAGCGGTCACGTAGTCGCGGTTCACCTCCACCAGCACGGCGGCGCGAGTTAAGCGGACATAGTGCGGCAAGGCAACGAAGGTCAGCGCCAGCGCGGCGTTACCAATCGACGGGCCGAAGATAGCCACCAGCACCAGCGCCAGCAGCAGGCTTGGCAGCGCCAGCATGATATCGACCACGCGCATGATGATGTTATCGACCAGGCCGCCGAAGTAGCCGGCGATCAGGCCGAGAATAACGCCCATAATCAGCGATAACACCACCACCAGACAGCCAACCAGCAGCGACAAGCGTGCGCCGTACATCAGGCGCGACATCACATCGCGACCGACGTCATCAGTGCCCAGCAAGTGCGCCATGCTGCCGCCTTCCTGCCAGGCTGGCGGGGCGAGCAGCGCATCGCGGAACTGTTCCGCCGGGTTATAGGGTGCAATCCAGTTGGCAAAGATCGCGATAAACAGCACGATGACGACATAAACCAGTCCGACGACCGCGCCTTTGTTGCGTTTAAAATAGTGCCAGAACTCCTGTAAAGGGGTCATCGGCACCGGTGCAGTAATCACTTTATTTTCAGTAACCTGTGACATGATGTTCCCTTACTTCTTATGACGAATACGCGGGTTCACCACGCCGTACAGCAGATCAACCAGCAGGTTGACGAGGATAATCATCGTCGCCACCAGCAATACGCCGCCCTGCACCACCGGATAATCGCGGCGTTGCAGCGCGTCAATCAACCAGCGCCCCAGACCGGGCCACGAGAAGATGGTTTCGGTCAGAATCGCCCCCGCCAGCAGCGTCCCGACCTGTAGGCCAATAACGGTTACCACCGGCAGCATGGCGTTACGCAACGCATGGACGATAATCACCCGCATCCGGGTCAATCCCTTGGCACGCGCGGTGCGGATGTAATCCTCGCCCAGCACTTCCAGCATCGAGGAGCGTGTCATACGCACAATGACCGCTAGCGGAATTGTGCCCAGCACCATCGCAGGTAAGATCATATGGGCGACGGCAGCGATAAAGTTGCCGTCTTCACCCCAGATGGCGGTGTCAATCAGCATAAAACCGGTTAACGGATTGGAATCATCGAGGAACACCATATCGCTCACGCGACCGGAGACGGGCGTCAGGTTCCAGTGCACCGAAACCAGCATGATCAGCATCATGCCCCACCAGAAGATTGGCATTGAGTAACCGGTCAGCGCCAGACCAACCGCCGTGTGATCGAAAATGGAACCACGTTTAACCGCAGCCAGCACACCAACCGGAATGCCGACTGCCGTAGCAAAAATCATCGCGCAGACGCCAAGTTCCAGCGTGGCCTGGAAGCGCGGCACGAACTCTTCCCAAACCGGGATGCGGCTTTTCATCGAAATGCCTAAATCACCGTGCATAACGCCCCAAATATAGTGGAGGTACTGCTGCCACATCGGTTTATCTAAACCGAGTTCAGCCAGCAGCTGTGCGTGACGCTCTGGGGAGATCCCACGTTCGCCCGCCATGATCATCACCGGATCGCCGGGGATCATGTGGACAAAGGCAAAAGTGAGAAGGGTAATACCGATAAACGTGGGGATGACGAGTCCCAAACGTCGGAGAATAAACTGCAACATAACCCGGATTCTCTATAGTGACCCGCAGCCTGGAACTGCGTGTCTGTATTACTCACCAATCAATTCCCGCCCGTGCCGGACAGGGAATGAAGTATTGCTGCCGGATGGCGCTGTGCGCAGAGGCACAGCACCACCGGGTATGGCTTTTAATTATTCGATAGAGACGTTTTCGAAGTGATGTTTGCCTAATGGATCAACCACATAGCCTTTAACTTCTTTGCGTACCGGTTCAAATACAGTGGAGTGAGCGATGATCAGTGCCGGAGCCTGATCGTGCATCACTACCTGTGCTTGTTTGTACAGTTCAACGCGCTTGTTGTGGTCGTCGGTGGCACGCGCCGGTTGAATCAGATCTTCAAACGGTTTGTAGCACCATTTTGAGTAGTTGGAGCCTTGTTCAGAGGCGGCACAGCTGAACAGGGTGGCGAAGAAGTTATCCGGATCCCCGTTGTCGCCAGTCCAGCCCATCATTACCGTCTGATGCTCGCCATCTTTCGCGCGCTTGAGGTACTCACCCCATTCGTAGGTGACGATTTTGGCCTGCACGCCGACTTTCGCCCAGTCCGCCTGAATCATCTCCGCCATGCGGCGAGCATTCGGGTTATATGGACGTTGTACCGGCATCGCCCACAGGTCGATGGAGAAACCTTTTTCCAGACCCGCTTCTTTCAGCAAGGCTTTCGCTTTTTCAGGATCGTAGGTGTAGTCCTGAACGTCGTCGTTATAGCCCCACATGGTTGGCGGGATCAGGTTTTTCGCTGCTACACCCGCGCCCTGATAAACCGCTTTGATGATCGCGTCTTTGTTCACCGCGTAGGTCAGAGCCTGGCGAACTTTCACATCATCCAGTGGTTTTTTCTGCACGTTATACGAGAGATAACCGACGTTCAGCCCCGGCATTTCCATCAGGTTGATGGATTTATCCTGCTTCATGCGAGCAATATCTGCCGGGTTCGGGTACGGCATCACCTGGCATTCATTTTTCTGCAATTTCGCGTAACGCACGGAAGCGTCAGGAGTAATAGAGAAGACCAGCGTGTCGATCTGCGGTTTGGTGCCCCAGTAGCCATCAAACGCTTTGTAGCGAATACGGGAATCTTTTTGATACTGCTGTAACTGGAACGGGCCGGTGCCGATCGGGTTGAGGTCCAGTTTTTCCGGCGTACCGGCTTTCATCATCGCGTCAGCATATTCTTTTGACAGAATAGAGGCAAAGTCCATTGCCAGGTCAGCGAGGAACGGCGCTTCCGGGCGAGTCAGCACGAACTGAACGGTGTTATCGTCCACCTTTTTCACTTCGCTGATCAACTCCGGCAAGCCCATGCCTTCGAAGTATTCGTAGCTGCCGCCAGAGACTTTATGGTATGGGTTTTGCGCGTTTTTCTGACGATCAAACGAGAACACCACGTCATCGGCGTTCAGTTCGCGCGTCGGTTTGAATTCTTTATTGTCATGCCACTTCACACCTTTACGCAGATGGAAGGTATAGGTTTTACCGTCTTCGCTGATTTCCCACTTTTCAGCGAGGCCCGGGATCACTTCGGTGGTGCCGATTTTAAATTCAACCAGGCGGTTATAAAGCGGTACGGAAGAGGCGTCATAGGTGGTGCCGGAGGTAAACAGCTGCGGGTTAAACCCTTCTGGCGAACCTTCTGAGCAATAAACCAGAGTTTTAGCCTGAACACTTGCTGCGACGGTCATAGCCACCAGGCTGAGACCAAGCTTCAGCATCCCTGACTTTTTCAAGGAAATACGCATTATTCTGCTCCAATTGTGATGTTTGTTGTTTTAACCCTTTGCAGTGGGTTGTCGCTGCCTGACCTTTTTTGTTTTTTGCCCGGTCGGGTCAACGTTATGAGGTGGGGATGCCGTACTAATTAACATCAGTGTAACAGTGCGGATCCTCCATAAAATGCCCCTCGTGACCTACAATCTGTCAACAGAATGTGAAAACGTCAATACAGCCAACCGGGATTTACACCAACGGTGAGAATCCACAAACAAAGATTAAAAAAACTTCAAACCGCTATTTGCAGCAGAGAAATTTGTGCTACTCCAACATAACCAGAACAATCAGCTTAATATTTAGCAACAATTAGTGATTGGATTTGCCCCTATATTTCCAGACACCTGTTATCACTTAACCCATTACTGGCCT
>NZ_PTRI01000038.1:0-21446 GCF_002965965.1 Escherichia sp. MOD1-EC5495 | reverse complement strand
ATTCAAATCCCTCCGGCGGTGTCTGCTCCTGCTCACCTGCCCGGAACACCACCGTGACACCGGAGATATTGGTATTCCCCTCACTGTCCAGCACCGGCGTACTGTTCAGCAGCACACTTTTTAATCCGTCCACCGGACCTTCAATCGGCCCTTCACTGATGGCGTCTATCACGCTCAGCATCTGGGATGATTTCAGGTTGTCCTTCGCTTCGCGCGGGGTATGCCCCTTACTGCTGCCTTTACCCATTCCTCACGCTCCAGAAACGACAAAACCGCCCTGAGGCGGTTTCACACAAAACATTCTGCATCAACGACCAATCACCACAACCTGACCACCATCTCCTTCATCTGCCGTGCTGATCTCCTGCGAAATCACCCGTGACCCCACGCGCATTTCACCGTACAGAACCGGCAGAACATTGCCCTGGGCAACCATGTTATCCAGTGAGGAGAAATAGGTGTTCTGTTTGCCGTTATCCGTTGTCTGTGTACGGGGAGTTCTGGCTTTCGGTGCCAGCATCTGCGCCACACCACCGAGCACCATACTGGCCCCCGCACCATACATTCCTGTAATTGCGGCAGCCCCCAACCAACCTGCAGGGTTCCACCATGCCACCGCAATCAGCGCCGCCCCCAGCACAGCCTGAAAAAGACCGCCACTTTTGGCTCCCGCCAGACGCGGCACAATGTGGATCACGGCACCATTTGCCAGCGGTTCATTAAGACGGGCTGATAATTCAGTTTCACCTGCATCACGCCCGGCAATGCGTACCTGATACCAGCCGTCGCTCAGTTTCTGACGAAACGCCGGAAGCTGTGTGGTCAGCGCCCGGACTGCTTCGGCCCCCGTTTTCACACGCAGGTCGATGCGGCGGCCAAATCGTTGTAAATCCCCGTAAAGGCAGATTCGCGCCATGCCCGGTGACGCCAGAGGGAGTGTGTGCGTCGCTGCCATTTGTCGGTATACCTCTCTCGTTTACTCAGTTGTTCAGGAATATGGTGCAGCAGCTCGCCGTCACCACAGTAAATGGCGGCATGATTCGGCACCGATGAACCAAAACAGCACAGCAGCACATCGCCCGGTTGTGCTGATGACAACGGCACCTGATACAGCCCTGTGGCCTCCAGATTATCCAGATAGAGATTCTGGCCGTTACGCCACCAGTCATCCTCACGATGAAAATCCGGCATCTCAATCCCCGCCAGATGGTAAGCGTCCCGGAACAGCGTGTAACAATCCGTCACCCCGTGCTCAAAGCGCCGCCCGGTAAGATGCGGCACACAGCGGAATTTATGAATCGCCCCCCGGCAGACCAGCCACCATGGCAAATCACTCTGCACCTGCAGCCGCCGGTCAGCCTCACTCAGCCAGGGCAGGCCACCGGGGTGGCTGTGGACCAGCGCCACAATCTCACCCTGCATCTCTGCCCGCAGCCAGTCCTCCGGCGACATCCGGAAATAATCCTCCGGCTCACCGGAGATATTCACGCAGGGAAAATATCTTTCCCCTTCCGACGTTCTCACCACGAAGCCGCACGACTCCGCTGGCGCACATCGCCGGGCGTGCGCCAGAATCGCTGATTCTGTCTCTGTCATGGGATTTACTGCGAAAGTTTGTTAATGGAAAGGAAGCCGCCAAAGTTGCCGACATTATTGCGGAACTTACAGCCACTCAGGCATTTGCTGCATTTATCCTTCGTGATTTCGGATGTCGGCTGGTCATATTCATCCGCGACCGCCGGACCGTGATAACCGCACTCATCACCGCGATAGGTCCAGGTGCAGGTATTAGCAAGCATGATGCGCCCCGGAAAAACAGCGCCGTCCGTTTCCGTCGGCGTGGACAGTACAAAGGAGGCACTGACCGCGCTCAGTTCGCTGCACTGCTCAATACGCCAGCGGCTGATCACCTCCTGCTCCGGATCGGCGTCACTGTTTCCGTTGACGAAGTTCACCGCATCCAGAAAACGGGCGTAAACCTTACGCCTGACCACCGTTCCGCCGACCAGACTCTGCAGGTCTTCCGCCATCCCGGTGACCATGCCGTGCAGATTAGAGACTTTCAGCGTTGGCCTTGCACTGGCACCTTTGCCGTTCATCTCAAATCCACTCCCCTGAATGGGATAGGCCTGATACTGCCGACTCTGCCAGGTGACAGACTCTCCTTTCTCGTTCTGCTCATTGCAGAAAAAGTAGCGATCCCCGCCTACCTCGGTCAGGTCGATTTCCCAGAGCACCACGCTGGCCGACTGCTCCGCACGAATGCATTCATTCAGCGTTTCCTGTTGTATGTCCTGCATCAGATCACCAATTCGTCAAACTGACACGAAAAATCGGTATAGGTGATATGTTCTGTCGCTGACCACGTTCGACACACCACTCTGATTTTTCTGTTAATACCAGGCGGGCGCCAAAAAAAAGATTTATAGCCTTCATGCCGGGCTAAAAATTTTTCAAATGAATCACGTTCATTCGCCTCAACTTTGAAATCACAGGTGAAAACGCGCAGAGAATGATTAAGTCCATTTGGACTTCGTTGCTCATAACCATCGCCAAATCTTACAGTTTTTATCGATGGTTTATTTTCTGTTTTCATTCCATCCTCTGGTAACCAGTGAAATTCTTCCGTATTAGCCACTTAACATTCCCCCATCACGTCGCATATTTAACAGATTGCCCTGCACCCGCTGATCAACCATCCCCATAAGTGCTTTTATTGCCTGAGGGCCAATCTCTCCATTCTGGCCGTCATTTTGAATAGTGATTTGGTATACAGGGGCATAGGTAATATCTCCGCCTCCATTACCACTTTTACTATTAATAGCTCTGACACCAAGAGAACCATCGGATGTTCGTGTTAATGGCATAATGGCTTCCGGACCAGCCTCACCAAAAACACCAGCCCCTTTTGCAAAAGCAAAAAATTGCGGGGAATCATAAATACCGTTCGAATACGTGTTCAATGACGGAGACTCATAAACACCGCCCTTTGCATTCGGAATAAATTTACTAATAGCACTCCCGATAGTTCCTAAAATCCCCCCCGAAGAACTGTTACTAATGCTGTCGAAAATCCCAGTAATTGAAGCCTTTAATGCTATTCGACTAAGATCCGAAATCACGGAAGTAGCGAAAGAACGAAAATTTGCCTTGCCTGTCGTGACAAAATCACCCAGCGCATCGGTCATTCCATCAAACATCTGAGTCGTGGTTGATTTTATCTGCTCACTGATATCCTTAGTGTCATCCAGCCAGTTATTGAATCCCTGGGAGGCACCACTAACCCAGTCTCCTACCTGAATATCGAGCTGCTCGTTTTTCTGTCTGACAATTTCTTTTTCTCGTTCCAGAGCATCATTCAGAGCCTGCATTTTCTCCTGAAAAACATGATTTGACATCCCACGGGATTTATCTGCATAGTCACGTTCAAGTTGCAGACGCTGATTGTTATATTCACGTTCAATCCGCAGTAATTCCTGCTGGCGCTGCTGATTTTTATCGCCAACCCCATAACCAGCAATCTGAATATCATACCCCTGTTGACGATTATCAATCGAAGCCTGCAATGAATCACGCCATGCAGCTATTTCGGCGGATTCCTTGATTAGCCTGTTATTTTTTTCAATCGCAACATTTTTCTCCATCAACGCGGTTATTTCTTCCCGGTGTAAGAGAAGCGATTTCTGATCCTTGGTTAATTTCGATGACGGTCGTGACTCCAGGTCGGCAATCTGCTGACGCCACTTAACCAGTTCCTGTTCAGAGGAACTTAATTTAACGGTTAATTCAGTTTGTGAACTTAGTAACGCATTCTGTTGATTCAGATGATCAATCATTCGTTGGGCAGCATCATCCGAATAACCTTTCGCCTTTGGTTGCTTTGGATCTTTATAACGCTCATTTATTTGAGCGATAAGATTATTATATTCTTCCTTTGAATACTGACTCTTTAGTTTTTCCAGTTTTGCAAGTTCACTAGCTCTCTGCTGCTCCCAGGTCTGATATTGTTTTGAAAAGGCATCTGCTCTCTGTCTGAGTTCAATTCCTTCCTGTTGTCGCTTGTTGTAATCGTTTATTGATGAATTTAGTACGTCCTGAGCAATTTTTTCTGCTTGAAGTACGCCCAATTGCTGCTTTAATCGTGCCAGCCTTTTATTTTGAGCTCCGCCATCTCCAATGCCACCTAACCCGAAAACTCCGGGTCGGGTATTTTTTTCTATTTCATCAATTTGACGGAGAACATCTGAGATTTTTTGATCAAGGGAGGCCTCACGGCCAATATCCAGCATGGAATCCCATGCCCATTTTGCGGAGTCTGCGACAGCTTTCCATGCAGTCTCAAGATAACCAAGATTTTCTTTAATCTGGTTGGTGCGCTGGATCATTGAGGATGAGTATGCTTCTGTCGCAATGCGGGCGGCCTCCTGCTGGTTCCCTTCATCCTGTAGCGCCTTAATATGGTTATAAGTCGCAATTGTCAGAAAATGGTACTGATCATTAAGTTTTGATATGGCACTGACAGGATCCTTTGCAATTTCATTGAAGTCATTAACCAGTTGTTCGGTTGATATTCCTGTTACTTCGCTCGTTTTTACTATCGCTGTCGTCACTTGCTCCAGCGAACTGCTCGCTACCTTTCCCGAACGCACAAGCTGGTTTAATACTGCCGCCGCAGCGCCAGTTGTCGAATCAGCCGCATTCCCGGCACGTTGAACTATATCGGCCAATTGCCCGCTGGTTGTCCCCAACTGATTTCCGGTAAGAATAAGAGATTTATTAAATTCGTCCTGCTCCTGAGAGCCTTTATAGTAAGCCAGCCCTAAGACGCCAACGGCTGCTGCGGCCAGGGTAAAAGGATTAATTAATCCCAGCACATAAGAACCAACACCTTTGATCGCCGGGCCAATCCCACCGAACATATCTTTTAGCTGGCCGCCCTGCTGCATTAACACCATAAAAGGCGACTGACCAGTGGACAACCCAACAACAATATCCGTCATTTGTGCAGGCAACATGCGCATAGCAAAAGCCGTTTGTTTTGCCGACATTCCGGTTTTGCTTAATTGAGATTGAGTAACCTCAAGCTCACTCCGCATAGCACGAAGTTTTCCAGAAAGTTCCTCATACATTTCAGGAGAGAGCATCCCCTTAGCTTTTGCTTCATTGAGCTGTTTCTGTTGTTCTACCAGACGATTAAAAGCAGTTCCGACAGGGTCAAGTTGAGCAATCAGACGTTGCAAAGCAGCAACCTGTTCATCATGCGCTTTTGCTGCTTCTCGCTCTGCCTGAGCCTCTCCGGTAAGCTCTCGCCGTGTTTCCTGTATTTTTCGGCTATAATTCTCAAACTGAGAACCATTTATTTTCCCGGATGCAAACGCAGCATTAAGTTCATCCTGCTGTTGTTCAAGATTTCTTAGCGCCGCAGCCAGAGGGTCGATCTTGTCCAGCATTCTTTGAAAGGCCTGAGCC
Source organism: Escherichia sp. MOD1-EC5495 (assembly GCF_002965965.1). Taxonomy (NCBI): domain Bacteria; kingdom Pseudomonadati; phylum Pseudomonadota; class Gammaproteobacteria; order Enterobacterales; family Enterobacteriaceae; genus Escherichia; species Escherichia sp. MOD1-EC5495. Next base: position 15,977 of record NZ_PTRI01000038.1, on the reverse strand, counting down.
TGCGCTTCCTGCTGGGCGGCAGCAAGTTTTCCGGCCTTCTCGGCTTCTCTCTGCGCTTGCGCAACCCCGCTCAATTCCTCTGTGGTTTCATTAAGTTTACGGACAAGAAATTCATATTCTTCTTTATCAATAAGCCCTTTATCGAAAAATTTCTTTAATTCAGAATAGCGTCGACCGACAGTATCAATTGCGGCACCAACTGGATCAATAGCTGCTTTTAATTTTGCGAGCGCGTTCTTCTCATCTTCTGTTGCCTTAGTCACTTTCCCTGCGCTATTTGCAGCAGTTTCCCCAGCCTGCGTCATTTTGACTAATGAGGAGGTCAGATTGTCAGCATTATTTTTCGCTCCAGTGCTATCAATAATTATTGCGAGACGCGAGGTTTGCTCTGCCATTTATTAAAACTCCTGACAACAAAAAAACCACCGAAGTGGGTTTCAGGCGACATAATAGTAGATATAGCGATTACGAGGCCACGCAATGCTTTTCTCCAGGAGCATCATCGATTTAATTAAAGACACCATCACATCTCTGTAACAGAGTGTACGTAATTAACAACTACACACACTGCTCCTGAAAATACTGGTCATCCAGTGCAAAGATCACTGCTTCAAATTCATCGCGCTCAATCAATACCGGATGAGTGGCTAAATATTCATTTATCTCTGTCAGAGATAAAGGCAAAGGCACCCCAGCCATTCCAGCATAACGTCGGGCACGGGATATTACCGAATAGGCGTACAACAACTCCTTAAGCACCGGGTCTATTTCTGGTTCCGGTATCGGTGGCAACCTGAGTTTTTCTCGCTTCCATCTTGCCTTTTCCCCCCTTTCTCCCCCGAACTCCGATAACCACCGCTGGGCAGCTATGGCTTTTTTATCGTATCCTGCTTCTGCTGCTCTTTACCCTGGGCGATGCTGGCTGCTTCTGCAAGGATCTGCCAGTACAACTCTGGATTCTGCTTAAGCAGCGCGATCCCTCGTTCTGCCGTATATTCCAGTGCAACCTCAACACCATTAACCAGTTCACCAACCCCTTTCCAGTCTTTCAGCAGATAACGAGCGGCATTATCAATGAGTAAATCATCAACAGAATCCACCTCGGAAACCTTTGAAATATCAAACTCCTTCGTTCCGACGTGCAAACTGGCATCCATTTTCTCAATGTGGCGACGGATTAATGCATTACGGGAGCGATACTGATCGTTATCGCTGCTTGCCACCAACAGTTTTAACCCGTCTACAGGTTTTAAGTCCTTCATTGGCGTAAACCAGCGTTCTCCACCAATGATAATTTTCTGATTAAGAATAAACATCCATAACCTCATTCAATGCGTCCCCCTGTAGGGCAGTACCACAGGAGGAATAACGGAAAATCAACTAATCGCCTCAGCACTGGCTTTTGCGATCACGGCAGCCGGGGAATTTTTTTTCTGGTTATCGTAGGTGCTTCATCTGCTGCGGTAATGCTCAATTGAACCTGGATAATGTCGCTATTACCCCCATCAGGCCATTCACCTGACACCTGAACCTTCGGGAAACTGAAAGTGTATGCCCCCTCTCCATTCGAAAGCGTGAAGCTGAACGGAACTGTTTCTCCAGTCAGTGTTTTACTCCAGATTTCCCACGCGGCTTTAGACCATGAAAGCGTCACCGTACCGGACGGTGTAAAAGTAGTCGGAATATTTGCTCCTGCATAAGGCGAGCCAGTCCCGATACAACGCTGTGACTGGAGTTTGTTATCGAACTGAATATCAAAACTGTCGATACAAAAACCGTTACCTCCGGCAACACCATTCAGGCTTACTGCTGAAACCTCCTTAAACGAATAACGTAGCTTTCCTGCACTATCCACAGGTTCGCCTTTGATAAAATTCGTATCATCGGCCTTTGATTCCCAGTCCAGTCCGGCAAAGGTTACGGTCGCTGTAATATCGCCGTCGTTAGGGATCTGCATTTTCCATGAGCCAACCTGCGCTCCTCTGACGACAGAGGCAATTCCGACATCGGACGCATAGGTCGCCAGAGAAAATGTTATTCGCTCATTCCCCATTGTCAGAGAATCGCCTGACCATTCCGCGCCGAAACAGGATGCAAGAAAATCATCATGTTGACCCCAGCGAAATTTGGTACCAACATCACCGCCGACATCCACAGTGCCAGGCGTCGCCCCCTGAGCCATCCGGGAGCCACCAATCTCATTATTTTCGCCTTTATTCTGGGTGGGTTTTACTCCCCAGCTTGTGCGTTTTAATAAACTCCAGTCACCACTTGCTGGCGTAGTGCCTGCAACCGTCTCCCGGATAAATGCCGAGATAACCTTTGCACCTGAACTCACAGGAGCCTCCTATGTCATTAATTGCGCTAGAGCGCGCGATATGGAATTTGAAGATTAAGCTGGAACCAGCCATTCTTTTCGCCAACGGCTATTGAGGAAACAGCCTGGTAACTGAGACGATCGTCATCCTGAAACTCAAACAGTTCCCGCAATTTATCGGCTGTCTCAGTAATGAGTTTTGAACCAGAACCTGCGGGGACAAATAACTGAATAATGATTATCCCCGTGCGATAAACAATCGGCCCCGCGCCAATTTCATTAACTCCAGCCTGCCCGGGAATATTACTTAACCGCGCCCAGATTAACTTACCGGAAGGATCGAACGTTGGCGCGTTCGGATACAATACGTCTTTTCCATCAATAATCGTCTGTGCCGTCATTCTGGAAATAACCGTATTTCTGATTTCAGTAAATGTCATTTGTAAGCCTGTAAAACACCATGAAAAGCGTTGGCATACACGCCAGTTGGCGCTTGTTGTGAATGACCGTTTTCAAGAGCCTCTGCATAAGGAAGGTTATTCTGGATATAAATAACTCCGTAATTTGCAGCCTTCGAAATAACCCCGATCCCACGCTGAACCGCAATCGTACCGTTCGGATCCACGTTATCAGATATACCAAAATCGGGATGCTGTAACGACACCAGGTTGTTATTTCTGAAACGTCCGGTATCAACCGGAGCAGCAATATCAATAGCAGTAAGAATCTGCATAGCGATGTAGCGAATTTTCAGCCCCACATCTTCCTCAATCATCCCGGCAAATATTGACGGTTCTATATCCCATGCCTTTGCCATTTACGCTCTCCTTAACTGGATAGAGTAAACTGATGCGGAAGGATCTACACTCGCTGTAATTACCTCGTATCGTTGTAACTGCCTTAATACAGGATCATAAATCTCAATAATATGGTCGACAGCGGGTTTATCCGTAACCTCGCATACCAGAGCGGTTAATTTAAGGTCACCATGCAAAATATTAATCCCATCAATTCTGCCCAGCTTATAACGTGTCAACACGCCTCGCCCGGTATAGATTGCGGTGGATTCGCCGCCAGTTTCCGTCACAGGATCCCAGTGCCGGTGCGTAACGTAAGAACCAGAAAAATCACTCACGGCGTCCGCTAAATCCTCATCAAAAGCAGCGGCAACCTCTGACTGAATCTCTTCACGAAGCCCCATTATCCCCCCCTCACAACCCTGACTTGTGAGCGACTAAGTCCGTACGGTTTCAGCAGTGCTATCGCAAGCTGTAAATCGGGTTCAAGCAATACAGTGCTGTTTGATGGCAACTGAGCAAATGATTTCGATACACTGACCCCGTCAGCCGACACGGCTTTACTGATAACAACGCCAGAATCATTTTTCTGCTGAAACAACTTACCGAATGAGGCAATTCTGGCTGCATATGCTCCCGCAAGTTTTACCTCTTCCGGAATACGGGATGGGTTAATTTTCAGGTTGAAGCCATTAAGCCAGGCATTAGCCATTAAAACAGCTTTATTTTTAGCGTTCTCACTCGTCCAGGCGTTCCCAAACGCATTATCAACGTCATCACAGGTCACGTAAGTGATCATGTGTTACTCCTGAGTTTTCCAGCCCATAGCCTTCCAGTTGTCAACTTCATCAGGATGAACATTAGCGATAGTTGGTGCGCCGGGAAACATCTGATAATCGGTCACCATAACCACTAACTCAATTTGCGTTTTTTGTGCGGCTTCACGCTGTGCTCTTTGCTCTTTAGTTAATCCGGCCATATGCCCTCCATTAAAAATGGGGCCGAAGCCCCGTTTGAATGTTTAACCAAGAATCAGACAACCATGTGCCGGCTTCACTGATGAAACACCCCATGCCAGTCCAACTTCATAGCGCACCTGGCGATACTGACGATACAGTGCAATCTGGAACGTAATCCCTGAAATCGGGTCCGTAACATTCATTACATCATCAGCATTATCGCCACCTTCCGGCATTGCCGGAGTACGGGATGCCAGCAGAAACGCGTTGCGATCAAACGCCATATTTGCAGTAAAGGAGCCAACAACTGTGATTGCAGTATCATCGGCCAGATCCTGACGCAGTCCGGGCGCTGCAAGAGTAATCAGATTGCTGGTCGCTGCTGCCACAACATACTGATTCGGATCGCCAGCGAACGTAACAATCTGACCTGCAGAAATACTCCCCGAACCAGTATCAATGGAAATAAGAACATCGCCTTCTTTTTTCTCGCCATTCACGAGATAACCAGTTGCAGCAACCTTTGGCGCTCGTTTTACACCTGCCGAACTGTGAATATTGAATCCCTCCAGACGCCCCAACACGCCCTCACGCAGTAGCTGTTCAGTGCCGGATTCATTCACTTTAAACAGTACAGACTGTTTTCCGCGCAAATTAGCAATGGCACTGGAGCCAAGCACCATCTGCAGATCGGTTGTCGGTGCGCCGTTATCCTCCAGAACCTGACGAGCCAGAGCAGCATCAGAAAGATCATCTTTAACACCAAACGGCGTTGTCCCTGCGGTTCCCACGGCGCGGGAAGCACCGAAATACAACGCACCAAGATCAGCCTCAACCTCGTTTGCAAGGGCGCGAAAAGCCTGCTTAAACTGATCAGCCAGAATGGTGTTGTAAGTCCCTGAAGGGCCAAGAGCCAGTTGTTCTTCACCATTCCATTTAACCGGTGCCATTTTGGATTTAGTAATTTTCACATCAACAGTGCCAATATTTTGATCACCGGTATTCGGAGCTGACGGCCCCGGTACGATATCTTCGGTTTTCGCCTCAGGCGCAACTGGCGCGGTTACCGTCTGATCTTTTGCTGCGGCGTCAGCTTTTGCGTTTTTTGCTACCGCAGGGATAAAACCTACCTGCTCACGGGATACAATATCCAGGGCGGTATAAATAGTCGGGATCAACCCGGTCAGGGTATTTCCAGCCATAATTAAATATTCCTTAAAAATTTGCGTAATTGTGAATAGATGGAGTAATGAGCTATCCAGCCCTGACACCAGCTCCCATCCGGAAGCTGACAAATGTGTTAATCAACAATTGTGATACCGTCTTTCAATGCGTTTTGCTTACCTGCAACATCCAGTGCATCAAAAGCAGAGCGTTTCATCGTTTTCTGACCAATATCATGCTGTGTCGGACGGGAGCCGCCGCCATTGTTGCCACTGGCTTTCAGGATGTAGTCTTTCTGAGGGTAATTTTCGACGAGGAACTCCAGCGCCTCATCAAACTGCGCCAGTTCGCCAGGCTTCGCGCGGGAATAAATTTTGTTGCCGGAAGCGTCATAAGCAACGATCTTCCCTTCTTCCACTTTGAATGCCTGCCCGAAGCGGGCTTGTAATAAATCTGCCGGGATCGCAATTTTATCGGCAATATATTTTGAACCCGCAAAACTACCGCCAATCATAGAATCGTAAAGCTGCGTCTCCAGCATCTGAGAGCGTTGCTTTTCTTCATCTAATTGCTGCTGAAAATTTTTCGTAATTTCTGCCTTAACCTGGTCAACCTGTCCCGCATCGATCAGCTTTTTCTGGTCGATTTTTGACAGCATTTCCAGTGCCTCGATCGCCTTCTTCGGGTCTTCGATAGCGGCAAACTTAGCCAGTTTTTCCTCTGCAGCTTCTTTAGCCAGGCGATGATTTTTTGCCTCGCCATTAAGCTCTGTAATTTTTTTTATCGCCAGCGGTGCATCGAAGCCGATTTCTTTACCATCGTCGTGCACATAAACTGGCAGGCCAGCAGTATCAATTTCTGCGTATTGTTTTCCGTTAATCTCGACCGTTTTCAGTTTCATATTAGTACCTGGTTTAAGTCTTCCGACAGTTACGCTGCTCACCATCCGGATCGCAGCAATAAAAAAGGCCACCCGAAGGTAGCCTGTTGTAATAAATGATTTATTTAAATCCCTGCTTTTCTGAATACCTGTGCATCACGCTCACGGAGTTGCTTCAGCGTCAGCCATTCGCCTTTATCGGTGTAAAATTCATCTGGCGACATACCGCCATCCCGAATCAGCTTTGCCCGGGTTTCCCCCACAATCTGTTTTTGTCTGGTGTAAGGCTGACGCAAAAACCATTCCCTGTAGGTTGTATCTCCGGCCACCACGCCATCCATGCTGGCCCGCTCAGCCGGGGAAATATCACGAACATCAATACCCAGTTCCTTCGCTGATTTCAGAATGAACGTTTCCGTTGAGCGGCAGCAGAAATGAATTTTTCCCGGCCCATGCAAATAAGGCACACTGTGACCTACAGGTTTATTATCCAGCGTATATTTGAGGCGATCCCTGATTCGACATTGTGGCGTAGTACGATTATCAAGCGTTGATAACCATTGCTTACCCTTAATCAAATCATTATTCGCGCTGGCAAAACTCTCACGGGCAGTAGCAGCAAGATGTCCAACCGCTGTTTTTGCAATGCTGGCCGCATTAGCCCGGCTCATCTGCAATGCACCATCCTGAAATCCCTTGCTGACATGTCCCCGAATTTTTCTTGCGATCTGCTCATTGGTATCCCCCAGCAAAAAACCCTGACGCACCGTATTTGTTATGCGTCTGAGCCGATCCGCCTCAAGATCCAAGGCCCACTCACTGAGCAGTCGTCCCTGGAATGGTCGCGCCATTGCAGCGGCGTAAAGTGCATCAGAAGATATACCAACCAGAGGGTGAACATCAGCAACAAAATCAGGTAGCAGAGAATCAAACAGACTTAACTGATAACCAGCCTCATAAATTGCCAGCTCGTTCAGCTCTCCGGAGAGACTGGTAAACATGCTGTTAATAGCAGCGCGGTTAACCTCTCTGACACTCGCCAGAAGTGACTCCAGGCGCGTAACGGTAAAACTACCAGGATCGAGGCTGTCCAGTGCTACCAGCAGGCGAGCTGTAAGCTCCGCATCGCTGTCATTCAGTATTTTCACCATTCTGGCAGCCACACCAGTGCTATAGCGGGATATCCAGACTGCATGAGCAATTGATTCATCACGCAGCCGTTCATTCACGGTTTGCATCATTGATTTCCATCAGCATTACACTCTGATTTTTTAATTCATCGATCACTTCCTCTGGACGGGAATCCTGATCGATAAATTTCAACGCCTGCAACACCCGAACCGCATCAATCTGACGTATATCACCGCCCTGACGCAATGACTGAACAGCCAGCGCGGAGGATGAGTCAAACACCTGGGCAGATACATCCAGTTCAGTGCGCACATCCACATTGCCACCGCAACTCTCTCCGCTCCATTCCGCCATTATCTGGAGAATATTATCGAGGGCATCTTCGAGGGAGTTCGCCATTGTATAAAGCGGCGAGTGTTCCTGCATCCGCTCTTCATTAGTCTGATCAACAGATTTGGTGGATGTATTTTCAGCCCGCAGAAGTTTAGCGCCGGCATGACGCATCTGATTTTCCAGCTTCTCAAGTGATGTTTCGCCAGATTCTATCGCTGCGCCACTATGTTCAACATATTCGAGGCCATTTTTTGTTCTGTCCTCAAAAATCGTAGCGGTGGATGCACCAACCGTCAGTTCTTCATTCCTGTCCAGCCCGTAGGCCACCAGCAATGGAACGCGGGCAACATGAAGAATATTGTCCTGCTCGCTCTGGCTTTGCCAGTGCTTGATATTCAGCAAGCCAAGATTAAGCAATGGCGGTGTACCACGCATAAACCCTGTTTTCTTCGTATACAGTGTTACCAGAGGAATATCATCACGGCTGGTATTCCATGACTCATGAAGCATCCAGACAGATTCGCCATTAGTACCTTCGCTGCGTCGATAAATTTCTACTCGACGGGGCATAATATGGCGGATCTGCTCCACCTTCTTCTGCCCGAAATCATCACCATCAATAATGATGACCTCTTTTATACGCAAATCAGTGAGAACAACTTTCCCTTTTTCAACTTTCGATTTCCATCCAATAACCTGGCGTGGATTCAGCATCGTAACGTACGGGCGACCACCGGCCGCGTTTTCATCGGCTTTTGTCCGAATCTCGTTCATATCCGTTCGTGGATAGTCCACCAGCGCATGTGCCACACCATACTGAAATGCGAGACTGAAAAATTGCTGCGCCCACACATCCAGTCGGCTCCCCTCCATGTCGATATTTTCTGCATATTCCCTGATTTTTTCCGGCGTTTCCTCACTCAATACTGTCGGCTCTGCAAATATTCGCCCAATATTTTGTTTGATGCTTTCTTCATACACAGGAAGTAGCGTAGCCACAGACAGGCGTTTTTTATAAGCGTCTTCATCTTCATTAGGCCATTTGGGGAGATAATTTTCCCCCTGCCTGCGCATTTCAAGCGTACCGCCCATCAATGCGTCGTTAATATCCCACGCCTCCAGCATATCGTTATAGTCGAGGTTGGGTGTTGATATATCAGCCATAATTAAATCCGAAGTGATGTGACTCTTCCGGTCGGTTTGACAATAGGGAATTGCTTAACGATGAAATAACCTCCGGCATCATTCGGGTGATCATTGCCAGATTTTTTATCAGGCTCCCCCTTATCATCCCAGACCTGTTGCTCCAGAGATTCGGCATATACCGGACAACGCTTCACATTAACTTTATAGCGACGCTCACCATTGGCATTGCAGAACATTGCATTCATTGAGTTAACGCGATCTTTTACTGGCGGGTTCGAGCTGTTCACCACAACGTTAAAACCTGCCTGCTTAAGCTGGGCTATATCCGTCGTACTTGCGTTACTTGATTTTCTGGAATCTCCGGAAGCATCTGGATAAATATAAATCTCCCTCACTTTCCGGTAATCATGCCCGTCATACGGCCAGAAGCGTTCTTTAATGATGCGGATCATATCCGGCGTATCGTAGGCATTGATGATTTCAGTTACCGCACATGGAAGCCCCAAACGCAGCACATGGACGATTCCCGCCATCTTTCCAACGTTAAAATCCATCCCAATATAAATCGGCTCCCCTGGCTGCTCCACTTCTTCGCAATTATTCAGTTTCCGGTCAAACTGATGGTAAACAGTACCACTTGTCAGGTTAGTAAACTGTCCTCGCAGATAGGCTTTAATCAGCTCTGGAGGGTATGATTCAAGAAGCGAAGGAATGTAATCTGCTGGCAGGTTCTTTTCATTATCGAAAGTAGATGCCTGCACCAGACCATACAGTGAGGCCAGCTCTGTTTTTTCACGCACGGCTTTAACAAACTGCTCGTAGACAAATTTGAATCCTTCCGGCGTGGTTGTAACGTCAATACCGTTGCGAAGTCCATCAATCTTATAACGCATACGCGCAATTATCTTGCGCCACGCCGTTCTGGCTTTTTCCTTCGGCAAAATGTCCAGTTCATCCACCAACGCATTACCAATTTTGAAACCGACGATCGTTTGTGGCTTCTCCATCGATCTGCAGATAGTGGTTCCCCGATACTGGCGTCCGTAATAAAAGTGAACCTCTTTATTTCCCTCATTAATTTTTACGTTCAATCCCCAGTCAGCAGCAACTTCTTCCACTGTAGGGTAAAAAATATCGCGAATTTGGGGATACGTTGGCGCAAAATATCCCTGATTTATACCTGGATGCTCCCAAATCCCCTTGCATATGCCGCCACACCCAACCCATGTTTTGCCCGAGCCAAAACCAGCAATATAGGCTTTAAATTTATGGGGCATTGAAAGAAATCGCGCCTGAGGCACATTAAGTGTCGGAGAGATCATCTTCATCACTCCTTACTCTGGCATCAACCACATTAATATTGATCGCCACAGGCTGGGGATGTTCATTATCTTCCACCGTTTCGATCTCTTTGCGCAGCTTCTGGTTTTCCATTCTGCGCCGTTCAATTTCCAGTTCCTGTAGCCGCTTATCTGCACATAAAGCCCCGCCAGCAGAAAGCAAACGCAACAATTCACGCCGGGCGGCAGCCTTATCCTCCAGCAGGATCTCAACGCCGAATTTTGCCCCTGCATATAATTGCCGCGCATCCCCATCAAGCAGAGTGGTATCAGCCATATAAAGCTGTCCCGTTCCCTCACCGCAGCACTTCGGGCAGTCCGGATTGGGTATGGCGTTATCAACAAAGCCGAGGCCTCCATATTCCGGTTCGGGTTTGCCATCTCTGGAAGCCTGCGCCGCTGCCTTGTCGAATTCTGCTATATCGCGCCACTGGTAGAGATGATTCTCGCCCCAGCAATAACGGCAGTTAACACGGCGAAATTGTGCAAGCTGATTGGGGTCGGCCAGGACAATGGCCATCAACTGACTCACTAGTAAATCCAGGTCTGCGGTATAGCGTTTCTGGTACTGATTGCGGAAGTAGCTGATAGCGCGAAAAACCCTGGCATTTCTAAGCATACGACTGGCGTTGCTGTTAGCTGTCGCACCTTGCCCCTCATAACCGGCTAGTCGGTACGCCTCTGTCGGCTTTTTACCCTGAGCAACAAGCATCGCAAACTTAGCCTGCTGGTCAGAAATGCCGAATTCATCGGGACAGAACGAAAATTCCTCCGCGTCGCCCTCATTCAGGCCCGCATCGAATACTGGCTTTTTTTCCTGAGATTTTTCGTTCCGCTTTTGTGCAGTCTGCGTAGATTTTTTCTGCGCACTTTTTTGCGCAGTTTTGCGCATTTCTGTCTGCGCATTTTTCGGAGTTTTTTTGATGTAACGACGGGCTGTTGCGTAATTCAGTCCCCTTGCTTCACACCATGCCACCGGAGATATACCGGAGCGGGTGTATTCAGCAATATACTCCTGCTGCAACGCCCCCCAGTCCGGTCTGCTCATCAGTTAGTCCTGATTTTTATCCACCCTGAGTAGTTCGCGCAGAGCAAAGGCATCCCCTTTTCTGGCAAGCTTAAACAATGCCGCTCGTAACTCGGCTTCACCTTTCGCTCTGCCCTTACGGATGGCCGCATAAAAATCTGTCATTGCTTCCCGATTTTCTTTCAGTCGGTTCAGATCAACATCCAGAACGTCAGCGATTTGTTGTGCAGTCATCCGGCACGCTGCCAGAGACTCGACTTTCGAATACGGAATCATTTGTCACCCCCATTGATATGCAGGGTGTCTTCTTCCTGTATTTTTCGTGAAGGATTTTTACTGCAGCGTTGTTCCAGGTGACCTGATGGTGAATGCGTTTATGGCTGGCACCCATCAGTGAAATTTTTACGCACGACGGCGCATACATGACGGAGTAAAAACTTTTAACGTAGGTTCCGGAATCCAGATACAGCTCGGTCATTCCGCCGCTGTTTTTCTGCGTCTGTTTCTGCCCTAACTGGACAGCACCGATCGTCATAAACAATTCACCACAGCGACCGAGATTCGTGTACGTATTCACATCCTCGTTAATGCGCCCCATGAATGAGAACGGTCGATCAACCGAACAGATAAAGCTGTTCATTGCCTTGCGTTTCACCCACGAAGCATGGCCGCCATTGTCACCAAGAAAATCCCCGCCCTGCGACATAGCGATGGAAAGAGCAGGTATTGATTCGTAGTACGCCAGCATTTCAGAAAGGATCGCATCCAGTTTCCTTATCGGAAAATAGGCCTGGTCATAGTTGCGATCCACCCGAAACTGGAACTCGTGATAATCATCATCGAGCTGAATGAAGTATTTACACCCGACCAGTTTTGCCAGGTCGAAACAGGCATTACGGGCGTAAAAAATTGAGCGGCGGTCACAGAAATTATCGGCTTCGTCAAAACGACTGGCGATATCGGCTTTGGAAAACACCAGCACCTGTTCACCAAATTCAGCCATGTACTGATGCCGTGTCTTATCTTCATCATCAACAACGATAAAAATTTTCCCGGTATAGCCAGCACGACGCAACGTCCGGTAAGTCAGAACTTTGTCCGGTCGCCCGTGAGTCAGAATAAAGGCGCAAAAATCATCACGCATATTCCTCCTCCTCACCACCATGCATGATCTCCACCATGCGCTGCGTCATCCGGACAAATCCATTTTCAATAGCCTGCTGATAATCAATGATCACCAGCGCCGACTCCTCGAAAAAACACTGAATTTCAGCGGGGGCGTGAGCGTAATAGTCCGCAATTCTGCTGAAATTAAACACCGTGTGACGTTCTGCCGCACACAGGAGGAATTTCTCAATATCAGGCTCAAGGGAAGCCAAACGTATCCGGCTGATCAGCTCCTGCGTTTTCGTATCGTCGTACAGTTCACTGATATCCGGTTTACCGCCCGACGGCTCATAAACAGGCGTATCAATTTTCGTCGTATACGGCTCCTCCTCATTTCCTGTACCGGGCAAAACATCCGTCAACAGTTCATCAATTTCTGTCGGGATGAAGCCTGTCAGGGAGACATCAAAATCAGCATTGATTAGGTCCGACAGCTCCATCCGCAACAGATCTTCATCCCAGCCAGCATTCATCGGCAGGCGATTATCTGCCAGGCGGTACGCCTTTTTCTGCTCATCCGTCAGGCCAGACAGAACAATGACCGGAACAGAATCCATTTTGAGCATTTCAGCCGCCATAACACGACCGTGACCCGCAATAATTTCGCCCTTTTCGTCAATCAGCACCGGATTAGTCCAGCCGAATTGCTTAATACTTTCTACCAGTTGTGCCACCTGCTCAGGGCTGTGCGTCCTGGCGTTGTGCGCATACGGTGACAATTCTTGTAATGGGCGATAGACTATCTTTAATTTCTCGCTCATACATCCTTGCTTTATGAATAAAACGCACCCCAGCAGCCAGTGCTACTGGGGGCGGAGGTGTTGCTGGTAAAGTTAGGTATTGGATCAATGAGTGAGTCAACATAATATTAAACTCACAATTATAAATCAGCCATATATTAGGAGCGCCAAAAAAAACCTGAAAACAATATAATAACAGGATAAATTTCAAGGCGACCAAGAATCATAGCTATGCACATTAAATATTTTGCAATGTCATTAAGCACTCCGAATGACGATGCAGTAGCCCCAAAACCTAATCCCATATTATTAATACATGCAGCCACTGTTGCAAATGATGTAAGAAAATCATATCCCATACCATTTAACACCAGTATAAAAAACACCGTGAAGAGAGTATAAAGAAAAAAGAAACTCCATACAGACCTCATTACACGATCTGTAACTATCTTCCCTCCTACATTTACACTCAACAACGCTCTGGGATGAGAAAGCTGATTTATCTCGTGTTTGCTTTGTTTGAAAAGTATAAGAAATCGAAGTGACTTAATTCCACCACAAGTTGAACCTATACATCCCCCAAAGAAACTTGACAACAGCAAAAACACTATCGTGTGCGTGGGCCAGCTTGCATAATCCTGCGTAGCTAAACCATTATCAGTGAGCATGGAGCTGGCAAGAAAAAACGAATGAATAAAACTTCCATGCAAGTCATACATACCTATATGCCAGACCTGGAAAGAGGTAACAATGATCACCCCTAAGGCTATTAACAGAAAGAAACGAAGTTCAATATCTCTGATTAAAGGTTTTATCGTTTTCCTGCTAATAACAATATACCAAAGAGTGAAGTTGAAAGCCGATAGCAGGGAAAAAGAACCAGCCACCAGCTCAACCAAATAGTTATTAAAATATCCGATACTCTCGCTATGAGTTGAGAAACCACCAAGCGAAACTGTGGAAATCCCGTGACAAATAGCATCAAACAAAGGCATTCCTGCAAGTCTATAACAGACAATACAAGCAATACCTAATAAAGAATAAGTTATCCACAGTGTCCGTGACGTATCGGCCAGGCGGGGAGTGAGTTTGTCATCCTTAAATGGCCCCGGCATTTCTGACTGATAAAGCTTTGCACCACCAATACCCAATAATGGCAATACAGCAACCGCCAGAACAATAACTCCTAAACCACCTATAAAATTTAACTGTGACCGATAGTACAAATATGCCCGAGGTAATGAACTAACATCATCAATTACAGTTGCTCCTGTTGTTGTTATTCCAGAAACCCCTTCAAACAGAGCATCAATGAACGTTAAATTAAGTTCTGAGTCAATCCATAAAGGGAATGCACTAATAACAGAAAACAAAATCCAAAACATTACAATTATAATAAACCCATCACGGGTACGTAATTGAATGCCAGATTTCTTAGTTGTATACCACGCTCCGCCACCAATGCAAAAAAATATAACGAAAGTTATAAAGAAAACGAATAGGCTTTTTTCTTTATAAAACAATGCTACAACCATTGGTGGCAACATTGAAAGACTATAGAGCCAAACCAGGAACCCACACATATGAGTAACAACTCTTACATGAGATGTATTCATATCTAAATATTCTTTCAATTATAACCACCTTGCTGCAATATTATGATTATACTGTATAAAATTTAACTCCTCTTAGATCTTACTTCACTGTTCCTTATGAAACAATCATCAAAATGAATCATATTGTAGTTAAGATTTTACTTTAAACACTGTTCGGTTATGTATTGCTGAGCACCTTCAAGTTGGGCCTGCATCATTACCAGTCGTTCCCGGAGGGTGAAATAATCCCGTTCAGCGGTGTCTGCCAGTCGGGGGGAGGCTGCATTATCCACGCCGGAGGCGGTGGTGGCTTCACGCACTGACTGACAGACTGCTTTGATGTGCAACCGACGACGACCAGCGGCAACATCATCACGCAGAGCATCATTTTCAGCTTTCGCATCAGCTAACTCCTTCGTGTATTTTGCATCGAGCGCAGCAACATCACGCTGACGCATCTGCATGTCAGTAATTGCCGCGTTCGCCAGCTTCAGTTCTCTGGCATTTTTGTCGCGCTGCTCTTTGTAGGCGGTGGCGTTATCACGGTAATGATTAACAGCCCATGACAGGCAGACGATGATGCAGATAACCAGAGCATAAATAATCGCGGCGACTCTGCTCACTGATCTATCCCCCAACAGGCTAATGCGCTTTCCTGGTCACGACGAATAACCTGTCCATAGCAGTTATTTGAACGTATGCGGCAATCGCGCCCACCATCTTTTATCCACCAGCGAATCGCCTCGCATGCACCCTTACGATCACCGGCATTCAGCCGCTTATAAAACGTCGACGGGAAACACTTACCGGGGCCAATGTTATAGGGACAAAATGACGCTATACCCGCTTTCTGTGGTTCGGTCAGTGGTACTTTAATATTGCGCTCCACCCATGCCAGCGCCTTATCACGTTCAATAGCGTTAACCTGGTCGCATTTTTCCTTCGACAGCCTCATTCCCGGTATGACGGGCTTACCATCCACCATTGTGGCACCACGACAGATGGTCCATATACCGGAACCATCGCGGTATGCCGTTGTGTGGTTACCTTCTTTTTCATCCAGAAACTGGTCGAGAATATCAGGCGCAGGCGCACCGACGGCAATCAGTGCCAGAACGGCAGCCGACAGGCCGTATCTGATTTTTGCGTTCATGGATATTTATCAGGATTTATCGGTTTCTGAACCCTGGATATGTTTATCTGTCCCGGCCTGTTGAATCAGGCAAGGAATAGTTAAATACAATAGAGAGGATTGTTTATGGACAATAGCACCATTTCTCTACAGGAGTTGCTCGACTGCATTTCCAAGCTTCGGGATGATGTAAATAGACTGGCCCCCTGAATCTCCAGACAACCAATATCACTTAAATAAGTGATAGTC
>NZ_PTRI01000037.1:0-21728 GCF_002965965.1 Escherichia sp. MOD1-EC5495 | reverse complement strand
ATTCAAATCCCTCCGGCGGTGTCTGCTCCTGCTCACCTGCCCGGAACACCACCGTAACACCGGAGATATTGGTATTCCCCTCACTGTCCAGCACCGGTGTACTGTTCAGCAGCACGCTTTTTAATCCATCCACCGGACCTTCAACCGGCTCTTCGCTGATGGCATCGATCACACTCAGTAATTGCGTGGATTTCAGGTTGTCCTTCGCTTCGCGCGGGGTATGCCCCTTACTGCTGCCTTTACCCATTCGTCATGCTCCATAAACGACAAAACCGCCCGCAGGCGGTTTCACATAAAATATTTTGCATCATCGACCAATCACCACAACCTGACCACCGTCCCCTTCATCTGCCGTGCTGATCTCCTGAGATGCCACACGTGACCCCACGCGCATTTCACCGTACAGAACAGGCAGGACATTGCCCTGGGCAACCATGTTATCCAGTGAGGAGAAATAGGTGTTCTGCTTACCGTTATCCGTTGTCTGTGTGCGGGGAGTTCTGGCTTTCGGTGCCAGCATCTGAGCCACACCGCCGAGCACCATACTGGCACCGAGAGAAAACAGAATGCCGGTCATACCACCGGCACCAATGGCAGCCCCCCATGCTGCAAGGGTGGCTCCGGCGGTAAAGAATGATCCGGCAATGGCGGCTGCTCCCAGGACAATCTGGAATACACCACCTGACTTGGCCCCGGCGACTCTGGGAACAATATGAATCACAGCGCCATCAGGCAGAGTCTCATGTAACTGCGCCGTTAACCCGGACGTGCTGACATCCCGCCCGGCAATCCGTACCTGATACCAGCCGTCGCTCAGTTTCTGACGAAACGCCGGGAGCTGTGTGGCCAGTGCCCGGATGGCTTCAGCCCCCGTTTTCACACGAAGGTCGATGCGGCGGCCAAATCGTTGTAAATCCCCGTAAAGGCAGATGCGCGCCATGCCCGGTGACGCCAGAGGGAGTGTGTGCGTCGCTGCCATTTGTCGGTATACCTCTCTCGTTTACTCAGTTGTTCAGGAATATGGTGCAGCAGCTCGCCGTCACCACAGTAAATGGCGGCATGATTCGGCACCGATGAACCAAAACAGCACAGCAGCACATCGCCCGGTTGTGCTGATGACAACGGCACCTGATACAGCCCTGTGGCCTCCAGATTATCCAGATAGAGATTCTGACCGTTACGCCACCAGTCATCCTCGCGATGAAAATCCGGCATCTCAATCCCCGCCAGATGATAAGCATCCCGGAACAGCGTGTAACAGTCCGTCACCCCGTGCTCAAAGCGCCGCCCGGTGAGATGCGGCACACAGCGGAACTTATGAATCGCCCCCCGGCAGACCAGCCACCACGGCAAATCACTCTGCACCTGCAGTCGCCGGTCGGCCTCACTCAGCCAGAGCAGACCACCGGGATGGCTGTGCACCAGCGCCACAATCTCACCCTGCATTTCTGCCCGCAACCAGTCCTCCGGCGACATCCGGAAATACTCCTCCGGCTCACCAGAGATATTTACGCAGGGAAGATATCTGTCTCCCTCCGGCGTTCTCACCACGAAGCCGCACGACTCCGCTGGCGCACATCGCCGGGCGTGCGCCAGAATCGCTGATTCTGTCTCTGTCATGGGATTTACTGCGAAAGTTTGTTAATGGAAAGGAAGCCGCCAAAGTTGCCGACGTTATTGCGAAACTTACAGCCACTCAGGCATTTGCTGCATTTATCCTTCGTGATATCGGACGTCGGCTGGTCATATTCATCAGCGACAGCCGGACCGTTATAACCGCACTCATCACCGCGATAGGTCCAGGTGCAGGTGTTGGCCAGCATGATGCGCCCCGGAAAAACAGCACCATCCGTTTCCGTTGGTGTGGACAACACAAAGGAGGCACTGACCGCGCTCAGTTCGCTGCACTGCTCGATGCGCCAGCGGCTGATCACCTCCTGCTCCGGATCGGCATCACTGTTTCCGTTGACGAAGTTCACCGCATCCAGAAAACGGGCGTAAACCTTACGCCTGACCACCGTTCCGCCGACCAGACTCTGCAGATCTTCCGCCATCCCGGTGACCATGCCGTACAGGTTAGAGACTGCCAGCGTGGGGCGCGTACTGGTGCCTTTGCCATTCAGTTCAAAACCACTCCCCTGAATGGGATACGCCAGATACTGCCGCCCCTGCCAGGTAACCGGCTCACCTTTTTCGTTCTGCTCATTACAGAAAAAATAACGTTCACCACCGACCTCTGTCAGATCGATTTCCCAGAGCACCACGCTGGCCGACTGCTCCGCACGGGTGCATTCATTCAGTGTTTCCTGCCGGATATCCTGCATCAGTTCACCACCTGTTTAAACTCTGCGCTGAACTCAACACGCAGCATACTGACCCGCGACGTCCATTTTGCGCAGATCACCTTTATCTGCCGCCAGTCATAAGGCGGCGTCCACAGAAAGGCTTTCCAGCCTCCGTGCTCTGCCAGAAACGATTCCAGCGCCGTGGCCTCCCAACGGGGGACAGAAATCGTCACGCTGTACGTTTTCAGGTTGGCATTCAGCCCGGCAGGCGCGCGCTGGGAGTAACCATCACCAAAGCGCACCTCCCTGACGGAAGGAGTCGAAGCCACATCCATACCCGGTTTCACTTTCCAGCGGAAGGTTTTCATCGTCCACCTCCAGAGAACAGACCACCATCACGCATCTGCCCGGTCACAACATCCATTGCCGCCTTACGGGCTACGTCATAAACCGCCTTCAGCGCCTGTGGCCCTATCTGACCGTTCGTGCCGTCGTTGTTAATCACCACATGGTTATTCTGCTCAAACTTCCCGGACGCCTGCGACCGACTGTCCGCCATGCTGCCCGGTGTACCGACATAACCGCCGGTGGCATAGCCGCGCATCAGCCGGTAGAGATTCCCCACGCCAATCCGGCTGGTTGCCTCCTTCGTGAAGACAAATTCACCACGGTGAACAATCCCGGCAGGTTCATATTTGCCACCGGTTCCCGTAAATCCCCCGGTCGCAAAATGGAGTTTCGCAGCAGCGGCCTGAATGGCTGTACCACCTGACGCTGATGCCCCGCCACCGGTAGCACCGCCAATGGCGCTGCCGATACTCCCGACAATCCCCACCATTGCCTGCTTAAGCAGAATTTCTGTCATCATGGACAGCACGGATCGGGTGAAGCTACGCCAGTTCTGTTCACTGCCGGTCAGCATCGCCGCCATATTTTGCGCAATACCATCAAAGGTCTGCGTGGCTGCACTTTTTACCTGCGACATACTGTCCGTGGCGCTCTCTTCCCACTCACTCCAGCCGGACTTCAGGGCTGCCATCCAGCTCCCGCGAAGCTGGTCTTCAGCTGCCCAGGTCTTTTTCTGCTCTGACATGACATTATTCAGCGCCAGAGGATTATCGCCATACTGTTCCTTCAGGCGCTGTTCTGTGGCTTCCCGCGCTGCCTGCCGGTCAGTCAGCCCCCGGTTTTTCGCCTCAATGGCTACCCGTTTTGCCCGTTGCTGCTGTGCGAATTTATCCGCCTGCTGCGCCAGCGCGTTCAGGCGCTCCTGATACGTAACCTTGTCACCAAGTGCAGCCAGCTGGCGTTTGTACTCCAGCGTCTCGTCTTTATGCGCCAGCAGGGATTTCTCCTGTGCAGACAGCTGGCGACGTTGCGCTGTCTCCTCCAGTACCGCGAACTGACTTTCTGCCTTCCATAAATCCCGGCGCTGCTGGCTGATTTTCTCATTCGCTCCGGCATGCTTCTCCAGTGTCCGGAGTTCTGCCTGAAGCGTCAGCAGGGCAGCATGAGCACTGTCTTCCTGACGATCGCCCGCAGACACCTTCACGCCGGACTGCTTCGGCTTTTTCAGCGTCGCTTCATAATCCTTTTTCGCCGCCGCCATCAGCGTGTTGTAATCTGCCTGCAGGATTTTCCCGTCTTTCAGTGCCTTATTCAGTTCTTCCTGACGGGCGGTATATTTCTCCAGCGGCGTCTGCAGGCGTTCGTAAGCCTTCTGCGCCTCTTCGGTATATTTCAGCCGTGACGCTTCGGTATCGCTCTGCTGCTGCGCATTTTTGTCCTGTTGACTCTGCTGCTCAGCCTTCTTTCGGGCGGCTTCAAGCGCAAGACGGGCCTTTTCACGATCATCCCAGTAACGCGCCCGCGCTTCATCGTTAACAAAATAATCATCCTTGCGCAGATTCCAGATATCGTCCGCTTTCTTAAACGCGGCCTCTGCCTTAATCAGCATCTCCTGCGCGGTATCAGGACGACCAATATCCAGCACCGCATCCCACATGGATTTGAATGCCCGTGCTGTCCTGTCTGCCCAGGTTTCCAGCGTGCCCATGTTCTCTTTCAGGCGGCGGGTCTGGTCATCAAACCCTTTCGTCGCGGCCTCGTTCGCCGCCTGCAATGCCCCGGCTTCTTCGCCGGAACGCTGCAACTGAGCAACATACGCAATCTGCTCCGCCGTCACGTTATGGAACTGGCGCGCCATCGCTGTCAGCCCCGACGTCGGGTCAGTGGTCAGCTTCCCGAAGGCTTCAGCGACCTTGTCCACCTCCACGCCGGATGCAGAGGAGAAACGCGCCACACTCTGGCTGATGGACGCAATCTGAGCCTCACCGCTTACCCCCGCCTTAACCAGTGCGCTGAGTGACTCGCTGGTCTGGTTAAACGTCAGCCCTGCCGCCTGCCCGGCTCTGGACAGGACCAGCATACGATCTGCCGTCAGCCCGGCCTGATTGCCGGAAAGGACCAGCGTTTTGTTGAAATCGGACAGGGTTGAGTTGCCCTGATACCAGGCATACGCCAGCGCACCGGTCGCCACCGCCAGCGAGGTGACCCCCACCATCGGCAGGGTGATCGCACCGGCAAGCCCCCGGAACATGGGGATCATCCCGCCGAAGGAGTCCTTCACCTGACCCCCCTGTTGCAGCAGGATCAGCCACGGACTTTGCCCGCCTGCAAGCTGCGTGGCCACGTCAGTGAACTGCGCAGGCAGCATACGCATGGCGGCTTTATACTGCCCGACGGAAATTCCCGCTTTCTGTGCAGCCAGCGCCTGCCGGTTCATCGACTGTTCAACGACTGCCGCTGTTTTTTTCGCATCACTTTCCGTACCGGAAAAATGACGCCTGACTCTGGCCATCTGCTCGTCAAATCTGGCCGCATCCAGACTCAAATCAACGACCAGATCGCCTACCGGTTCAGCCATACCGGACTCCTCCTGCGATCCCTTCTGATACTGTTATCAGCATTACGTCATCCTCCGTCATGTCCGCCACATCCGGGGAAGTAGGGATAACTTCATTCCCGTCCGGGCCAAAGCGGACACCTCCGGCAAGCCCTGCCGCTTTCTGCATCAGCACATCATCTTCAGGCTCTTCGTCAGCCTCACGCCGGTTCAGCAAACTGAAATCCAGCGGATGCATATCCGGATCGCTGAAAAACAGGCTGAGCACGGTGTACGTCAGCCCGGAAAAGTGCATATCCAGCAGAACATCATGAAAATAATGGGTACTGTAAAAGCGGTGCCAGTCGGCATACTCCGTGGATGACATCCCGGCAAGCATGGCACGCCAGTCGGGTCGCCCCATCTCACGCGCCAGTTTCAGGGCAAAACTCAGCTCACCGTCGAACACTTTCCCGCAGAAACAGGCTCTGCAGGCCCGGCGTCCTCTGTCTGTTCAGGGGCATTATTCACAACAAACTCATACATACCGGACAGCCGGTACACCACGTTTTCAGCATGAGAAATTGCCTCTGTGGGCCAGGTGGTAAGCACTTCCTGCTCAATCTGTTTAACGGCTTCATTCATGGACGGCATCTGCGTCTTCTGCGGATGGTTATGCCACAGGGACATCGCCACCAGAAACGCGCCGGTTCTGATGGCGTCTTCCACAGTAAACTTCCGGTTGCTGTCTGACTCCGCCTGTTCTGCCTGCCGTTTCATCAGAGCGAGATGCTCAATACGCTGCAGGGCTGACAGTTCAGAAAGCGTGACGGTCACACCGTTATGTTCAAATGATTCGGTTTTCAGGAACATCTCTGACTCTCCGGATTAACTGGCGGTGACGGTAATTTCTGCAACCGCAGCAAATTCACCATTACCGGATACAACCGGAATGTTGACCTTGCCTGCAGCAACGCCGTTCACGGTGATGGTCATACCACTGACCGACACGGTGGCTTTTGTTTTATCCGCAGACACCGCACGAAAGCTCTTGTCGGTTACGCCCTCCGGCTGGAAGGCCACGGTCAGCGTGGTGCTCTGCCCTTTCACCACCGAGGTGCTGGCAGGCGTCACGGTCATGCCGGTTGCCGCTGTTACCGTGCTGCGATCTTCTGCCATCGACGGACGTCCCACATTGGTGACTTTCACCGTGCGGGTGATCACTTCCTTCGCCGTCACCGCCTTACCGATACTGCTGACCCAGCCACGGAACACATCGACCGTGCCGTTCGGGAAGCGGATTTTATAGGCACGGGTATCGCCTTCATTAAACCACGCCAGCAGCGCCTGCTGCCCCTGCTCTCCGGGCATCCACGCCAGCGTGAAGCTGGTATCTCCGGCAGATTTCTGCCCCTGCCCGGTCGCAGTCCAGTCTGCATCTTCATCATCGAGATAGCTGTCGTCATAGGACTCAGCGGTCAGTTCGCCGGGCGTCAGGTCTTTAACTTTTGCCAGACGCGACCAGTCAACGTCTGAAAGCGGATTCGCATAAGGGTCACCGTTCCCCTTATAAACCCACAGTGTGATCCCGGCACCTTTCACCGGCATTACTGGATTTGGTACAGGCATAGCGTCCTCACATTTCATAGGTAATGACATAAGTCAGATCGGCTGAACTCCACAGGCCCGCATCATCGTCGCGCCGGTAGTCATAGCCACTGGCCACCATACTGGTGATCAAATCTGACAGTGCCGGGATATCGCTCATCACCGGATAAATCCGGGACTCCATCCACGAATCCAGCTCTGAATCCGGCACCTGAGCAGGCAGGAAAACTTCAATATGCAGCTCCGCCTGCCAGGTATCGCTGTCCAGCTCTTCGCCCGTGTATTCAGCGCCGGTGAGATAAACGGCAATTGCCGGAAAATCTTCCTCATCAAAAACAGCGGGGCGACCATCAAAAAGCGTCGCCCCTGTATCATGCTTCTCCAGTGCATCCAGTACGGCTGCACGGAGTTCAGTATGTTTCATCGCTTTATTACCATTCTCAGTTGATGCTGCAGCGCATAGCCCAGCTCTTTCGGAAGACGCTCACGCCGTATCCGCTCAATATTCTGTTTAAACGCCGTGGTCAGTGGCACCGCCATCGGGATTTTCACCACATCAATGGGGTAACGGTTTTTCCCGGCCACACGCTGCATGACATGCCACCGGCCATTTTTCAGTTGCTGAATAAACGCGCCGGGAATACGACGGTTACCCACCACAAGCACGCTGCCGCCACCTTTCAGGGATGAACGCTGCCCCTTTTTACGACGCCTGCGGCGGGACAGGACAACCCGCGCATTCCCCAGCTTGATTACGGGCAAATCCCCCCGGTTAACCTTGATTCTGGCCTGCGGATTTTTAACCGTGGCCCTTTTCAGCCTGGCCCTTTCCTTTACCAGTTTCCGGCGTACCTTTGTCTCACGGGCAACCTGTGACGCAGACTGCGATATCGCGGATGAAGCAACGCGGTTAATGGCCATTGCTGACGCACCAGGCACCGCCGTTTTGCTGATACAACTGAGGTTTTCAACGGCCTGCTCAAGACCTTTTATGGCCATACATCCCCCTTTCAGCGGCGACGGTTAACGGCAGGCGGTACGCCCCGTCCAAGCCAGAGATGACAGCTTCCGCCATCATCCGGCGAAACCCGATCTACCCAGAAATTTTCCTCACCGATGGTCAGCGTGTCTCCACGCCGCAGCTGCCGCACCTCATCAGTCCGGACAAACAGGGACGGGCTGGAGCCTTCAACGCGCACGCCCTGTCCGGCATAGCTGATATTTTCAGGGTCATCAAAAACACCACGTATCACCGCACCTGACTGCTCACCGGATGTAATGGTGGCTGACGTTCCCATGTACCCGCGTATCGTTTCATCGGCGCGGGCAATGGCAGCATCGAACAGGTTATCGAAATCAGCCACAGCGCCTCCCGTTATTGCATTCTGGTCAGGCCACGTTCTGTCATTTCGGCTGCCACACCGGCAGAGACACGAAACGCCGTTCCCGGCAGCACAAATGCCACAGGTTCATCCCGCGTGGCGTGAAGTGCATCAGTATGCAGCGTCACCATTGCCACGACCGTGACCAGTTCAGCCGCATCCTGAATCATGGTGTCCGGCTGCGCTGATACCACCTCATTTTCATGCCCGGTCAGCACATTTTCCGGGCTGAGAGGGGTGTCCTGACCGGCAGTGTCATCCGTGTCATCAAGCTCCTCTTCCAGCTCTGCCACACGGAGCGCCAGTTCTTCTTTCGTCCCCGTCAGGCTGACATCACGGTTCAGTTGTTCACCCAGCGAGCGGAGACGGGCAATCAGTTCATCTTTCGTCATGGACTTCTCCACAGAGAGACAATGGCTCCGAAGGGCCATGATTACGCCAGTTGTACGGACACGAACTCATCAGGGTCAGCCAGCAGCATCAGCGGTGCTGACTGAATCATGGTGAACTCACGCGCCGGATCGCCGGTGGTCACCCAGTTTTTCGGGTAACGGGCAGAGGCGTTAATGCCTTCGCGCTGTGCGTCCGCATCCTGAATGCAGCCATAGGTGCGCAGACCGCGTGCCTGAGTGTTCCCCAGCACCATCGTGTTGTCCGGCAGGAAGTTCTTTTTGACGCCGTTTTCCACGTACTGTCCGGAATACACGACGATGGCCACATCGCCATACATCCCCTTATAGGACACCGCTTTACCCAGGTCTTTCACCGCTGTCTCCAGCTCGGAATGAGAGCCACGACGGGTATCCAGCTTCTCCTTGACGGCTTTGAAGGAACGGAACAGCGCCCAGCCTTTCGGATCAAACACGATGATATTCACCACACCGCTGGCGTTCAGCGCGTAGGCTTCGATATCGTCGGTCGGGTCATACGTGGACTTGTCACGCTTGCTCCACTCCGTGCCGCCGGACTGCGTGATGTTATTCGCCGCACTGCGGCCCATATCCACCTCAACCGGATCGAAGGCTTCACCGGTCATGGTGTATTTGCCTTTAAGCACGGCAGAAACTGCCTGCATCTCTTCGACCTGGGCAATGGCCAGCTCTTCATCACGCATGTTCTGCATGATGATGCGACGGCGACGGTAAGCCGGGTCCGCCAGATTCTGCGGATCTTCATCCGGCAGGCGACGCAGGGTCATCTGCGGATTCACTTCATGCTTGGGTTTGACATATCCCGGCGTAAATTCAGAGGTGGAGCCGCCACGGGAGCGGATAACCTCACCGGAAACAATCGGCGAAACGTACAGCGCCATGTTTACCAGTCCAGGAATTTGTGAGAGATAGACCTTCTCCGTGGTGAAGGGATAGCTCTCACGGAAAAAGAGACGCAGAAACAGCGGATCAAACTTAAATTTCTGCTCATTTGCCGCCAGCAGCTGGGCGGTTGTGTACATCGACATAAAAAAATCCCGTAAAAAAAGCCGCACAGGCGGCCTTTAGTGATGAAGGGTAAAGTTAAACGATGCTGATTGCCGTTCCGGCAAACGCGGTTCGTTTTTTCGTCTCGTCGCTGGCAGCCTCCGGCCAGAGCACATCCTCATAACGGAACGTGCCGGACTTGTAGAACGTCAGCGTGTTGCTGGTCTGGTCAGCAGCAACCGCCAGAATGCCAACGGCAGCACCGTCGGTGGTGCCATCCCATGCAACCAGCTTACGGGTGGAGGTGTCCAGCATCAGCGGGGTCATTGCAGGCGCTGTCGCACTCAATCCGCCGGGCGCGGTTGCGGTATGAGCCGGGTCACTGTTGCCCAGCGGCTGGTAATGGGTAAAGGTTTCTTTGCTCGTCATAAACATCCCTTACACTGGTGTGTTCAGCAAATCGTTAACGGCATCAGATGCCGGGTTACCTGCAGCCAGCGGTGCCGGTGCCCCCTGCATCAGACGATCCAGCGCAGTATCACTGCGCGCCTGTGCACTCTGTGGTGCTGCGGCCAGAATGCGGCGGGCCGTGTCCACGGTCATTCCGGGGGTTTCTGCCAGAACGCGCGCCTGTTCTTCGCGTCCGTGAGCCTCCTCACAGTTGAGGATCCCCATAATGCGGCTGTTTTCTGCCGCAACCGCTGCGGTGATCTGCGCGTTCACGTCCGGTTGCGCCGCGCTGGCGTTTTCGCCCTCCGTCGCTGGCACCACGTCAGTAACGTCAGCCTGCGAAGCAGTGGCTGAAACAGTTGTTGATTGAGTCTCTTTGGTCATTCGCCCTCCTGAGAGACGGGATTTACGTGCATCCAGTGCATCACGCATGACGGTGATCGCATCGGTGCTGTTAACAAGTTCATCAGCCAGTCCGGCATCAATGGCCTCCTGACCGCTGTACACTGCAGCCTCTGTATCCAGCACAGCCTGCACGGACAGGCCGGTATATGCCGACACCTTCTGCGCAAACATCTGGCGGGTTGCGTCCATCCGGGACTGCAGTGTCTCCCGGACGTCATCCGGAAGATGGCTGTAGGGGTTGCCATCCACCTTATGGCTGCCGCTGTAAATCAGCGTGATTTCCACGCCCTGTTTCTCCAGCGCAGCACCGTAATTACTGTGAGCCATCATGACGCCGATGGAGCCTGTCCGGGCGGTCTGCGTGACCAGACGCCGGGAGGCGGCGCTGGCAAGCAGCTGACCTGCACTGCAGTTCATGTCGTTGGCCAGCGCCCATACAGGTTTTATGTCACGCGCACGGGCGATGATGTCAGCGCAGTCAAATGCCCCTGCCACCATTCCGCCGGGCGTGTCCATATCGAGCAGAATGCCGTCCACCATCGGGTCACTGGCAGCCTGTTGCAGACGGGCGATAATGCCGTTGTAACCGGTCATCCCCGAATAAGGCTGCAGCGCCCGCGTCCGGCTGACCAGCGTACCGGACACCGGCAGCACGGCGATGCCGTTCATGACCTGATAACTGCGGGCCTGTCGTGGTCCGTCACCATCACCGGCTAACGCCAGCGTCGCGGGTGCCTCTCCGGCAGTCAGGCTGTCGCCGGACACCGCATCCGTCAGGCGGCTGATCCCAAGCTGGCCTGCAAGCGCACAAAAGAAAACCCGCGAATAGGCGGGTTCAAGCATCAGCGGCTCATTAAAGGCCATGCTGGCAATATGCGGGAGATTACGCAGCACTGCTGTCACTCTTCTCCTCCTCTGTTGATTGTCGCAGCCCGGATTCAAATGCCGCAGCCGCCCAGGTGGGCGGTTTAAGACCAGCCGCGCGGCGCTCCATCGTTTCACGGACCTGCTGGGCAAAAATTTCCTGATAGTCGTCGCCGCGTTTTGCGCACTCTTTCTCGTAGGTGCTCAGTCCGGCTTCTATCAGCATCACCGCTTCCTGTACTTCTTTCAGACCATCGATGGCCATACGACCGGAGCCTATCCAGTCGCAGTTCCCCCAGGCACTGCGGGCTTCCTGAAAGCTGAAGCGCGCTTTTGAAGGTAACGTCACCACGCGGCGAACGATGGCCTCTTCCAGCCAGCACAGAAACATCTGGCTCGCCTGACGGGATGCGACGAATTTTCGCCGTCCCATAAAGTGCGCCCACGACTCGTTCGCGCTGGCCCGTGCCGTGGAGTAGCTCATCTGGGCGTAATTCCGGGAAAGCTGCTCATACGAGACACCCAGCCCGGCTGCGATATAGCGCAGCAGTGACTGCTCAAACACGGAGTAGCCGTTATCCGTGTCCTGAGCCGTCTGCAGGTTCAGTGAGTCACCCGGCATCAGGTGCGGCACTTTTGCGCCTCCAAGCCGGACCGGTGCTGCGGCGTAATACGCGGCAATTTCACCAATCCAGCCGGTCAGCCTTTCCCGCTGCTCCTGACTGTTCGCGCCCAGAATAAAATCCATCGCTGACTGCGTATCCAGCTCACTCTCGATGGTGGCGGCATACATCGCCTTCACAATGGCGCTCTGCAGCTGCGTGTTCTGCAGCGTGTCGAGCATCTTCATCTGCTCCATCACGCTGTAAAACACATTTGCACCGCGAGTCTGCCCGTCCTCCACGGGTTCAAAAACGTGAATGAACGAGGCGCGCCCGCCGGGTAACTCACGGGGTATCCATGTCCATTTCTGCGGCATCCAGCCAGGATACCCGTCCTCGCTGACGTAATATCCCAGCGCCGCGCCGCTGTCATTAATCTGCACACCGGCACGGCAGTTCCGGCTGTCGCCGGTATTGTTCGGATTGCTGATGCGCTTCGGGCTGACCATCCGGAACTGTGTCCGGAAAAGCCGCGACGAACTGGTATCCCAGGTGGCCTGAACGAACAGTTCACCGTTAAAGGCGTGCATGGCCACACCTTCCCGAATCATCATGGTAAACGTGCGTTTTCGCTCAACGTCAATGCAGCAGCAGTCATCCTCGGCAAACTCTTTCCATGCCGCTTCAACCTCGCGGGAAAAGGCACGGGCTTCTTCCTCCCCGATGCCCAGATAACGCCAGCTTGGGCGATGACTGAGCCGGAAAAAGGACCCGACGATATGATCCTGATGCAGCTGGATGGCGTTGGCAGCATAGCCGTTATTGCGTACCAGATCGTCTGCGCGGGCATTGCCACGGGTAAAGTTGGGCAGCAGGGCTGCATCCACACTTTCACTCGGTGGGTTCCACGCCCGCAACTGCCCTCCAAATCCGCTGCCACCGCCGTGATAACCGGCATATTCGCGCAGCGATGTCATGCCGTCCGGCCCCAGAAGGGTGGGAATGGTGGGCGTTTTCATACATAAAATCCTGCAGGTCCCCTGCGTCGCTGTGTCATGCCGGTCTGCACTTCCAGCTCTGCAATATATTTTTTCAGGTCAGACACGGAAGTGGCCGTAAACTCCACCCTTCGTCCGTCTTTCTGTACTGTTGCCACCCGTTTACCTGTCATCAGGTCATGCAGTGCCGCACGGGCAGCGGCAAGTTCTTCCTGTCGCGTCATTCATCCTCTCCGGATAAGGCACGGGCGTAATCTGCCAGTGTTTTCTTGTTGGTTGCTGCACCATCCTCTTCCTGCAGGCTCGCCAGCAGCGCACTGAGATCCAGCTGCCAGCGGGAAATACTGATGCGCAGCGCCGCCAGCGCATAAACGAAGCAGTCGAGTGCCTCATTGCGTCGCTTTTTGCTGTCCCACAGTATTTTTTTCCTGCCATCCACCCATTTTTCGACCTGCTCTTCAGCAGTCAGCTGCTGCGCTTCGGTCAGATCAAAAATATCCGGGTTATTCGGGAAGTGAACGGCACCGGGAAGCGGTTCATCCCCTTCCGGCGTCAGTGTGAAGCGGTTATAAATCTGCTCTTTCGCGGTATCCGTACCGATTTCGGTAAGGTAAACCCCGTTTTTGTTTCGCTTACGTGGCATGCTGGCCACCGGCTTGCCGTAGACGGATGCCCCTTTAATGGGGATCACCCGGAACAGCCCATGTTTTTTCGAGCGTTCATACACAATGGTCGGGTCAATCCCGCCAGTATCCCAGCAGATACGGGATACCGACATTTCTGCACCATTCCGGCGGGTATAGGTTTTATTGATGGCCTCATCCACACGCAGCAGCGTCTGTTCATCATCGTGGCGGCCCATAATAATCTGCCGGTCAATCAGCCAGCTTTCCTCACCCGGCCCCCATCCCCATACGCGCATTTCGTAGCGATCCAGCTGGGAGTCGATACCGGCGGTCAGGTAAGCCACACGGTCAGGAACGGGCGCTGAATAATGCTCTTTCCGCTCTGCCATCAGCTCGGCATCCGGACGTTCACCGATTTTCGCTTCCCATGTCTCACCGAGCGTGGTGTTCACGAAGGTTTTACGTTTTCCCGTATCCCCTTTCGTTTTCATCCAGTCTTTGACAATCTGCACCCAGGTGGTGAACGGGCTGTACGCCGTCCAGATGTGAAAGGTCACACTGTCCGGCGGCTCAATCTCTTCACCGGATGACGAAAACCAGAGAATGCCATCACGGGTCCAGATCCCGGTCTTTTCGCAGATATAACGGGCATCAGTAAAGTCCAGCTCCTGCTGACGGATGACGCAGGCATTATGCTCGCAGAGATAAAACACGCTGGCGGGATCATCCGGCGTCCATTTGAGGCCAAACGGCGTCTCTTTATCGCCAAATTTAAGGTACTGCTCCTCCCCGCAGTGCGGGCAGGCAACATGAAAACGCATAAAATGCGGGGATTCACTGGCTGCACGCTCAATCTGGCAGGTGCCTCTCACTTTGGGCGTGGAACCTCGAATGGACTTTGGCCAGACCGAGCCTTCAATACGCTTATCGCCCAGGAACGTCGGAGAGCCTTCCTGTTCAATATCATCATCAAAGGCAGCAAGTTCATCATAACCCGCCACATCCACTGACTTTTCACGGTAGTTTTTTGCCGCTTTACCGCCCAGGCACCAGAAGCCACGACCATTGGTGAAACGCTTCATGGTGAGCGTGTTATCCCGGTGCTTTTTGCCATACCACGGAGCCAGCGCCAGCAGCGACGGAATATCACGGATGGTCGGCTCAACGTGGGTTTTCATGAAGTTTTCGGCATCGCCATCCGTCGGCAACCAGATAAGGGTGTTGCGCTGCTTATGCTCTATGAAGTAGGCATAAACACCCAACAGCATTTTGGAATAACCGACACGGGCAGACTTCACCACATTCACCTCACGGATGTAGTCGCTGCCCATCGCATTCATGATGGCCCGCTGAAAGGGCAGTGTTTCCCAGCGCCCTTCCTGGTATGCGGATTCTTTCGGGAGATAGTAATTGGCATCCGCCCATTCAACGGCGGTCTGTGGCTCCGGCCTGAACAGTGAGCGAAGCCCGGCGCGGACAAAATGCCGCAGCCTGTTAACCTGACTGTTCGATATATTCACTCAGCAACCCCGGTATCAGTTCATCCAGCGCGGCTGCTTTGTTCATGGCTTTGATGATATCCCGTTTCAGGAAATCAACATGTCGGTTTTCCAGTTCAGGAAAACGCCGCTGCACCGACAGGGGGATCCCGTCGAGAATACTGGCAATTTCACCTGCGATCCGCGACAGCACGAAAGTACAGAATGCGGTTTCCACCACCTCAGCGGAGTCTCTGGCATTTTTCAGCTCCTGTGCGTCGGCCTGCGCACGCGTAAGTCGATGACGTTCGTACTCAATAGTCCCTGGCTGGAGATCTGTCTCGCTGGCCTGCCGCAGTTCTTCAACTTCCCGGCGCAGCTTTTCGTTCTCAATTTCAGCATCCCTTTCGGCATACCATTTTATAACGGCGGCAGAGTCATAAAGCACCTCATTACCCTTGCCACCGCCTCGCAGAACGGGCATTCCCTGTTCCTGCCAGTTCTGAATGATACGGATACTCGCACCGAAAATGTCAGCCAGCTGCTTTTTGTTGACTTCCATTGTTCATTCCACGGCCCAAAACAGAGAAAGGAAACGACAGAGGCCCAAAAGTTCGTTTTCAGCACCTGTCGTTTCCTTTCTTTTCATAGGGTGTTTTAAATAAAAACATTAGGTTACGGCGAAGAAGAACGGAAACGCCTTAAACCGGAAAATTTTCATAAATAGCGAAAACCCGCGCGCCTTCCGCCCCGTAGCCTGCCGGATCGCTGGAAAGGACCCAGCTACTAGCGAATGCCAGTAGCCAAGGTGGGCTGCGGGCTTAATTTAAAGCGGTGTGATTTGCAACCATTCA
Organism: Escherichia sp. MOD1-EC5495; assembly: GCF_002965965.1. Taxonomy (NCBI): domain Bacteria; kingdom Pseudomonadati; phylum Pseudomonadota; class Gammaproteobacteria; order Enterobacterales; family Enterobacteriaceae; genus Escherichia; species Escherichia sp. MOD1-EC5495. Next base: position 5,874 of record NZ_PTRI01000037.1, on the reverse strand, counting down.
GACGCACTAATCTCAAAGCGACGTCCGTTAGACAACTCGATAATCACGGGTAATTCACCTAGCTCCAGCCAGGCGTTTTTTTCCGTTGGAAAACTAACAGTAGAGATCTGGTAATCCGATACGCTTTCAGCCAGTCGGCAACTTTTAAACACATCACCAAGGGCGGACGCGAAGAATTCATTTAGCTCATATTCAATCTGCTCTTTAGCTGCTGTCATGTTTCTGTCTCATCAACTTGAATAGGGTAATCAGGAATGGATGCGAACTACAGGTCGTCTGCACCATCTTTCAGATTAAAGCAGCGCCACATTTCGTCAGGGTCAGTATTAGCCGACATCTCGCGCACCTGATTAATATTTGGCGATATTACAACAGGCACTCAATGAATGCATGTTGTAAGCCTCTCGCTCAGGAGCACTGAATCGTTCCATTATTGAATTAAATTTATGCGACTCTTTCATCAAAACCTCCTGACAAAGATACCGTGCGACCACGGTCGCACGCTCCTGAATACATGCCCTGTTTCTTCCACCCTCGCACAGGGCTGGCGAGCATGAGGGACAAACCCGCGAATCATAAACGCGGTAAAAACCCGGTGTGCATCGTTTTTGATTATTCCCACACACTCACGCAGAAGGAATTCCCCGTCGGGCTACGGTCATGGTTAATGCAGGAATACGGCGACGATACAGCGCAGCTAAAAGGGTAATGGACAGAAAGAGCGGTTTATTTCATTCCACAGGATTCTGAGTGCCCCCCTCCTCCAATAGGCTGAGCATCCACCTATATAGTTTTAATTTTCATCAATCCATTTAACTATCGTTTAATTGTTGTCACATAGGATTCTGCCGTTTTTAACAATGCAGGATAATAAGATGAAAAAAATGTTGTTTTCTGCCGCTCTGGCAATGCTTATTACAGGATGTGCTCAACAGACGTTTACTGTTGGAAACAAACCGACAGCAGTAACACCAAAGGAAACCATCACCCATCACTTCTTCGTTTCGGGAATTGGACAGGAGAAAACTGTTGATGCAGCCAAAATTTGTGGCGGCGCAGAAAATGTTGTTAAAACAGAAACCCAGCAAACATTCGTAAATGGATTGCTCGGTTTTATTACTTTAGGCATTTATACTCCGCTGGAAGCGCGTGTGTATTGCTCACAATAATTGCATGAGTTGCCCATCGATATGGGCAGCTCTATCTGCACTGCTCATTAATATACTTCTGGGTTCCTTCCAGTTGTTTTTGCATAGTGATCAGCCTCTCTCTGAGGGTGAAATAATCCCGTTCAGCGGTGTCTGCCAGTCGGGGGGAGGCTGCATTATCCACGCCGGAGGCGGTGGTGGCTTCACGCACTGACTGACAGACTGCTTTGATGTGCAACCGACGACGACCAGCGGCAACATCATCACGCAGAGCATCATTTTCAGCTTTCGCATTAGCTAACTCCTTCGTGTATTTTTCATCCAGTGCAGCAACATCACGCTGGCGCTGCTGCATGTCAGTAATGGTGGCGTTCGCCTGGCTGAGTTTTTCCTTCGCTTTATCGCGCTGGTCTTTGTAGGAGATGGCGTTATCACGGTAATAATTGACTGCCCATGACAGGCTGACGATGATGCAGATAACCAGAGCGGAGATAATCGCGGTTACTCTGCTCATTTCTGCCCCCACAAACAGATTTCACGCTCAATCTCACGGCGAGTCATCAGGCCTTTCCATTGCTTACCGCCAGCGTATGTCCAGCGACGTAGCTGATCACATACGCCTTTGATATCGCCCTGGTTTATTTTGCGAAGAAGCGTCGATGTTCTGAAATTTCCAGCACCCACGTTGTAAACGAACGAGTAAAGAGCACCGCGCGTTGTTTCCGGTATATCGACTTTGATGTACGGGTTAATTTGTCTGGCGACCGTGGCAAGGTCTTTATTCAGGAGGGTTTTGCATTCTGCTTCGGTATACGTTTTACCGAGCATAATGTCTTTTCCGGTGTGCCCGTAACATACAGTCCATACGCCAACGATATCTTTATATGGTATGTAGCTGACACCTTCCAGACCATCGTCACCACTCGGACCAGTGATGAGCACAGACGCTATGGCAACAGCCCCACCACCAATAGCAGCTGCTACAGCCTTGCGTAATGATGGCGACATTATTCACCTCTCGCAGCCTTACGCTTATCTTCTTTAATCTTGAAATAAAGGTTTGTCAGATAAGTGAGAAAACCCAACACAAGGCTTCCAAGCACTCCAATCGCCGCCCACTGTGACGGACTGACCTGATCAAGCCACTGTAAAAACCAGTAGCCAGCACTGCCTGCAGAGGTGCCGTAGGCAATGCCCGTTGTTAACTTGTCCATGGATTTCATAGCCTCACCTCCGCGAATAACGGATGGTGTACACGGTTCGGAACGAAGAGGAAAGGTATAGAAGTTACATTAGCGTAAGGCTTGAACATCTATTCAAAAAGAAAAACGCCAGCGATTATTCTGACGTAGCTGAAAGCATCATACAATTATCAAATACGAAAATTACAAAATCATTAAAACGCATCACGTTACATCATGTCTTTTTCTAAAAAAAATCTTGATGAATATTGATGGGGAGGAACACCAAAATATCTTCTGAAAACACTTACAAAATATGACGTGTTTTCATAACCGCATATCTCAGCAACTTTTCCAACAGAATATAAATTGTAGCTTAATAACCTTTCCGCCATCACCATTCGCTCTTCAAGAATTAATTTACTAAATGATAAGCCTTCGTGCTTTAATTTTCTTTTTAACAGACTTTCACTCAGATACAGTCTTGAAGATATATCACAAAGTCTCCATGCTGCAGATATATCCGTGTGAATAATAGCCTTAACTTTACTTCCTAAACTATTAAGACATCCAAATAAAAAACTTTGCACTATTTTCTCTGAAGATAAGATAGCAAGACATGCAAGTGATATTTGATTTCTAACAAAATCCACAGTTCTGCCATCACAATTCAAGCATGCAATCAAGTTCTTTAACAATGAAAAATCTTCACATTCCACCATCAAGTATGCCGGATAAAACCTTCTTACAGAAAAAGGTGAGAGTGTGTTGCTTTTAAAGAAATCATTAACTGTTTTCTCTTCAACATCTACGATCATTACATGATCTATATTTGATGAAAAAAAATCTTTCAAATTGTAATCAATGAGAACAGCACTTCCTTTTTTAAACAAAATATCTTCTTTACCAATTCGGACATCAAACGAGTTCAACACCAAAATGATAGAACATATGTATGGCATATTATCCACCTGATATCATTGGGGTTACACCAGGTAAGTATAGGTGGAAAATCAATATTCGCCAGTTCAACAATAAGGAAAATCTCATTGCATCACAAGTATAAAATTATGTATTTAACTCACAAAGACAAATTATTAAACCAATCTGTTATATTATATATAGCTGCGTGGAATCATAATATCATATATTTTGACTGGCATGTTTACCAAATTTAAGTTGCATCTCAATGGTTTCTTCAGCGTAAACAGAGTTTTTATACAAACTGACACTCTGGGTATCATAGTGTAGTTTTTACGATTGTAAATATCCTGTATGCAGGAACTCATCCTTTTGGATGATATCGCATACAATTAATTTACCATCAGTCTTAGAGCCAGTTCGTCCGGATAGGGATCGAAGTAATTCTGTGTAAGCAAGTAATCATTAGGATACTCACCCAGATAATGCTTCAGCAGAGTCAACGGCGCAAGAAGAGGTAATGTGCCAGAACGATAGTTAAGTATAACCTCGCTCAACTCTTTACGCTGGCGTGTACTTAAGTAGTTACTAAAATACCCCTGTATATGCATCAGCACATTCGTGTGATTTTTACGTGATGCAGGTTTTCTGAGAATCGCCATCAGCTTATCACGATACACCTCAAAGTATGATTCAAGATCCGCCCACTCGTGTATTGCAGCCACAAATGGTCCCATATCTTTATAGCCTGTCTGACTATGCGCCAACAACTGAAGCTTATAACGACTATGAAAAGCCAATAACTCTCTTCTTGATAATTTCTCCTTGTAAAGGTGATTGAGCTCATGCAAAGCAAAAACTCTTTCAACAAAATTCTCACGAAGCACTGGATCATGTAATCGCCCATCCTCTTCAACCGGTAGCCAGGAAAACTTTTCCATCAAAGTGCTCGTAAATAGTCCCACTCCATCTTTACGACCTCGATTACCATTTTCATCATAGACACGCACGCGCTCCATGCCACAGCTGGGAGATTTAGCACAAACCACAAACCCCGATACATCCTTTAATTTGTCCATATAAGAACGACTAAACTCTGTCATTCTCTCTGTCACATCCTCATTCTGGTCGTGGCTGAAACACATCCGTATATTTCCTTGCGTCGAGCGCACAAGACGTAGAGCAGGACGCGGAACTGGCAGCCCTATAGCCATTTCCGGACATACTGGTCTGAATGTTACCCATTCCACTAATTTGTCCATTAAAAAGTCAGCTCTTTTGTGACCACCATCAAAACGAACAGCAGAACCGGCCAAACAACCGCTGATTCCAATCACAGGTTTTTTTATCATATCCTCCCCCTTGACTAATTCATTAACACATAAACTGTGTAGTGCACGGAATAAATTGCCTTTCTGGCGTCATCACTGACAATTTTTCTGTTATGGACTATTCCTAATATAGTATGAAAGTTCTTTAAGTGATCGGTCGTAATCATCTATCTTTCATACTTACTCTCAACTATCAAAAGTACAGGATTTATTATGAAGTTATGGCCTGTGTTGACTGGCATTGCGCTCTCTTTCACTCTTATAGCATGTAAGGCCCCGACACCACCTAAAGGTGTGCAGCCGATTACAAATTTTGACGCCAACCGCTACCTCGGAAAATGGTATGAAATAGCTCGCCTCGAGAACCGGTTCGAACGTGGTCTGGAACAGGTCAGCGCTACTTATGGAAAACGGAACGACGGAGGGATTCGTGTACTTAACCGTGGATACGATCCAACGAAAAATAAATGGAGCGAGAGCGAAGGTAAAGCATACTTTACTGGAGATACTAAAACTGCAGCGTTGAAGGTTTCGTTTTTTGGCCCCTTCTATGGTGGCTATAATGTAATCAAACTGGATGATGAGTATAAGTATGCTCTTGTCAGTGGTCCGAACAGAGAATACCTATGGATTCTGGCAAGGACCTCAACTATTCCAGATAAAGTAAAAGCAGACTATGTGCGAACCGCTCAAAAGTTGGGATTCAATGTCAATGAATTATTATGGGTTAAACAATAAAATCCCTACCCGAAATGATACTTATTAGAAAAAACCAGCCTTTGGGGAGGCTGGCTAAATCAGGAAACAAGCTGTTATATGATAATAACTACGTTGCGATTCCAACATTTAAAATGTTAGACTAATGACAATCAGACAGCAACTTTTCCTTTAATTATTTCGAACAATCAGCATCCATCTCCAATCGGAGATCCAACACCATCAGCATACCCTCCACTACGCCCTCAGCTTTCTGGAGCATCCTGCCAACCCAACAATCAGATCGCCCATGCTTACGTGCAAGCGCCATAAAAGTCATGCCGCCGACATAATAGTCCACCAATAAATCATGCAAATCGCTGTTGTTCTTTTTCAGACGGGCCATGCACCCGCAAATGATCATCGCGTCATCGTCACAACATTGTGGGCGAGATTTTACTTTTGAAGGAATTAATCCCTTAAAACCGGCGGCAATGGACGACCAGGTCACATCTTCATGATTATTAGCCGCCCACGCTCCCTAGACTGGCCCCCTGAATCTCCAGACAACCAATATCACTTAAATAAGTGATAGTC
>NZ_PTRI01000036.1:0-22868 GCF_002965965.1 Escherichia sp. MOD1-EC5495 | reverse complement strand
AACTCGCGACCCCGACCTTGGCAAGGTCGTGCTCTACCAACTGAGCTATTCCCGCATTCATCAAGCAATCATCTAATCACTTGATTTTATTATCGTCTGGCAATCAGTGCCGCCGTTCGATGCGTTGCATTCTACTTACCTGACGCGATGAGTCAACGATATTTTTCACCACTTTTGATCGTTTGCTGAATTTTGCGCCGAAACGATCACTGATCAAGCAAATCTGCGCGAGCTGCGCTCAAATATTGCAACATAGACCACAGAGTCAGTACCGCAGCCACAAAGAAAAGTGCAATACCAGCATACTCAACCCAAATGTTCGGACGCCATAACAGCCAGGCCAGCGCCACCATTTGGGCGGTCGTTTTTACTTTACCAATCCAGGAGACAGCCACACTGCTGCGTTTACCGAGTTCAGCCATCCACTCGCGTAGAGCAGAAATGATAATTTCACGGGCGATCATCGTTGCCGCTGGCAAAGTGACCCACCAGCTATGGTAATGCTCAGTTACCAGCACCATGGCAATGGCAACCAGCACTTTATCAGCTACTGGATCAAGGAAAGCGCCAAAACGGGTACTCTGATTCCAGCGACGCGCCAGAAAACCATCGAACCAGTCAGTCACCGCCGCAACGCAGAAAATGAGTGCGGCAGCAAACGGCGACCAGGTGACAGGCAGATAAAAGACCAATACAAAGAATGGGATAAGGATGACACGGAACAGTGTGAGCAACGTAGGGATATTAAATTGCATAATGACGGGTAACTATCTGTTGTCAGTAAGATTACCCCTATGTTGCTACAGAGACATCAATGTTTCAACGACCAGAAGATCTTTTCTGCCAGACCTTGCGAAATACCCGGCACTTTTGCAATTTCCTCAACGCTGGCGTTACGTAAACCTTGCAAACCGCCCATATATTTCAACAACATTTGCCGACGTTTTGGTCCAACGCCTTCGATGGTTTCCAGCGTGCTGGTATTTTTGACTTTTGCGCGTTTTTTGCGATGCCCACCAATCGCGTGATCGTGTGATTCATCTCGGATATGCTGAATGACATGCAGCGCCGGTGAATCTGGCGGCAAACTGAAGCCCTCACCTTCAGGTTCGAAGAACAACGTTTCCAGCCCAGCCTTACGATCGGCTCCTTTCGCCACACCAAGCAACAGCGGATGGTTTTTATCCCATGAGACATCCAGCTCGGCAAAAACATTTTTCGCCTGCGCAAGCTGGCCTTTGCCGCCATCAATCAGGATCACGTCCGGAATCTTACTGTCGTCGATGGCTTTACCGTAACGCCGACGCAGCACCTGATTCATTGCCGCATAATCATCACCAGGCGTAATGCCGGTAATGTTATAGCGCCGATACTCTGCACGCAGCGGGCCGTTAGCATCGAACACCACACACGAAGCGACCGTTTGTTCACCCATGGTATGGCTGATGTCAAAACACTCCATCCGCTTCACTTCCGGCAATTTCAACACGCTGGCAAGCGCGGTCAGACGCTGGTGAACGGTAGATTGTTGCGAAAGTTTGGTGGTTAACGCTGTCGCCGCATTGGTGCGCGCCAGCTTCAGGTAACGTGCCCGATCGCCACGCGGTTTAGTCTGAACGTTAATCTTGCGCCCTGCCAGTTCTGAAAGGGAATCGGCGAGCAGCGTTTTATCGCTAAGATTAAAGTCGAGCAGGATCTCACCCGGCAAGGTGCGCATCTGGCTGCCCTGTAAATAGAACTGACCGACAAAGGTTTCCACCACTTCGCCCAGCTCCGTACCGCCAGGTACTTTCGGGAAATAACTACGGCTACCGAGCACCTTGCCCTGACGAATAAACAAGACGTGGACACAAGCCATGCCTGCATCGAAAGCGACGCCAATAACGTCAAGGTCATCACCTGTATTGGAGACAAACTGTTTTTCGGTTACACGTCGCACCGCCTGGATTTGGTCGCGAATACGTGCCGCTTCTTCAAACTCCAGATTCTGGCTGGCTGTTTCCATGCGACTAATCAGTTGAGTAAGTACCTGATCGTCCTTGCCGGATAAAAACAGGCGCACATACTCTACCTGCTGGGCGTACTCTTCTTCACTCACCAGTCCTTCAACGCACGGACCCAGACAGCGCCCTATCTGATATTGCAGACACGGACGCGAGCGGTTTCGATAAACGCTATTTTCACACTGGCGAATCGGGAAAATCTTTTGTAGCAGCGCCAGGGTTTCACGCACCGCATAGCCATTTGGGAACGGGCCGAAATATTCACCTTTGGCGTGTTTTGCGCCGCGATGCATAGCCAGACGCGGATGGGTATCGCCACTAAGAAAAATAAAAGGATAAGATTTATCATCGCGTAACAGAACGTTGTAACGCGGCTGATAAAGTTTGATGTAGTTGTGTTCCAGCAACAGAGCTTCGGTTTCGGTATGGGTAACCGTCACATCAATTTGCTGGATCTGGGCAACCAACGCTTCGGTTTTGCGCGAAGCGAGGTTGCTACGGAAATAGCTGGAAAGCCGTTTTTTCAGGTCTTTCGCTTTGCCGACATAGATAACCGTACCACCAGCATCATACATGCGATAAACGCCCGGTTGGCTGGTTACGGTTTTTAAAAACGCTTTTGCGTCAAACTGAACACTCACTGACTTGTTAATGTCTCCGCATTACACAGACCATGGCGAATTGCCAGGTGAGTCAGCTCCACATCGCCATGAATGTTTAATTTACTGAACATACGGTAGCGATAGCTGTTCACCGTTTTCGGGCTGAGATTAAGCTGTTCTGAGATCTCATTGACCTTTTGGCCTTTGGTAATCATCAGCATAATCTGCAATTCACGTTCAGACAAACTGGCAAATGGGCTTTCTGTTTTTTCTGGTTCGATCTGGCTTAATGCCATTTGTTGAGCAATGTCAGAAGCAATATAACGCTGCCCTGAATAGACAGAGCGAATCGCACTCACAACTTCCTGCGGAGCCGCACCTTTGCTGAGATAGCCCGCAGCACCGGCCTGCATTACTTTCGCTGGTAAAGGGTTTTCAGTATGAACCGTAAGCATGATGATTTTGACATCTGCTGTCGAGCGAGCGATTTTACGCGTCGCCTCAAGACCGCCAATGCCAGGCATACTCATGTCCATTAGCACGACGTCAACGGTGTTTGCCCGGCACCACTTAACGGCGTCTTCACCGCAGGATGCCTCACCGACGACTTTAATACCCTTTATATCTTCCAGAATGCGTCGTATCCCTGCGCGCACCAGTTCGTGGTCATCAACAAGTAGAACGTTGATCAAAGGAATATCTCCAGAAATAGGGATAACGCTACTGATAGTTAGTCATTCGTATATTAGCGGGTTTTATTGCAACTTTGAAACGTTAAAAATGGTGGGTATTCGATTTTTCTCTCGTTTTTGTAAATTCGATTGTCCAGAGTTATCGTCACGTCCGTCATCAAAGGTTTGCCAGCTCGTTTCGCAGTAAGGCTAACGCCGAAATGTGACAAAAATTGACTTTATTCAGCATAAATGAAAAATCAGCGGCATGAATATGTAACATGAATTAACCCGAACAATACGTGCGAAAAACATTCATGATAAAAATATTTATTACGCGTTATATTCCCTGTTTTATTACTATTGCTGATATCGTGAGCAAAAAACAACCACTGCTATTTTTAGCAAAGCTTATGGTATACTCCGCCGCCTTAACATTTTTCACCGCAAATTTTCATTGCAACATGACGAGGAAAATAAATGAGTACGCCTGATTTTTCTACTGCCGAGAATAATCAAGAACTGGCAAATGAAGTCTCCTGCCTGAAAGCGATGCTGACGCTGATGCTGCAGGCGATGGGACAAGCTGACGCGGGCCGCGTGATGTTAAAGATGGAAAAACAGCTTGCGCTGATCGAAGACGAAACCCAGGCTGCGGTATTTTCCAAAACGGTTAAGCAAATTAAACAAGCCTACCGTCAGTAATATAAAACCGGCTGAAAGCTCACCTTTCAGCCGGTTTGGCATCTTGCACGCCCAATGTAATAGATATCATATTAAGCCAGTTGCGGCTGCGTAGCAGGCAACCTGCGTCTTATTCGGTGCATTGATTTTTTTCTGCATATTTTTCTGATGGAAATTGACAGTATTCTCAGAGATTGACAGGATCATCGCTATCTCTGCTGACGTTTTACCTTCTGCGGTCCATTTCAGTATTTCTTTTTCCCGCTTGCTGAAATTCATCTCTGGCGTCATCACTATTTCATCATTTAAACGTATCAACGCCATCAGACTTTCACGCACCAATAGCTGCATTTTTAATTGCAGTTCATCACTAAGAATGGGTATTTCACGCGTACTGCTACGGGAAAAAGACAAAAACCCCAGCGCACGATTCGGCAGCATTAAATACTGAGTGACGCCACGGCGTAAACCATGCGCACGTGCGGCTTCCCATAGCGGCTGTGCTTCGTTGAATAAATCATCATTCCACAATAAATGCCCCTGACTGAAGTTTTCAGGGTTAAGTACCGGATCAATCGCGAGAAAGTTGTTGGTTTGATAATAACTGACCCATGACTCCGGATAATTGGTGTAGAAAGCCACTTTCGGTCGCGTGAATGGCACCGGGTGACGCACACATAATGAATAAAAATCGTACTCCAGTTGGTAAGTCTGATGCTCTATTTCATGGTAGACCTCTTCTGCGGCCTCCATCCTCTGAAAACGCAACAACATTGTGCGACGCCAGCTGAAAAAATCCGTATCCTGCATAGTTAACCGCTACGCCCCTGAGAGTGAGTATCATTTATACTGATAACTCAAACTATCACATAAATAAGATTTATATATAATTTATATTATTCAGACAATGAATTACTTTTGCAAGACATAGCATTCTCTTATGTTATTAATAAGTTATGCTGATTTATTAAGCGATTTATGCAGTCAGGAATACATTTTCGCCCCGACTAAAAAGCTGCCGGGGCTGATTTTTTCTTATTTTATTGCAACAGAAACTTCTCAAGGAACTGGCGTGTGCGGGGATGCTGAGGATCGGCAAATAAGGTTTTTGCAGGGCCCTGCTCCACTATCCGCCCTTGATCCATAAAGATCGCGCGGTCAGCAACGTCACGAGCAAAGCTCATTTCGTGCGTCACAATCACCATGGTACGCTTTTCCTGTGCCAACTGGCGTATGGTATTCAGGACTTCACCCACCAGCTCCGGGTCCAACGCCGAAGTAGGTTCGTCAAACAGAATGACTTCAGGTCGCATCGCCAGCGCACGCGCAATCGCCACACGTTGCTGTTGACCGCCGGACAAACGACGCGGATAGCTGGTCTCTTTCCCTTCCAGTCCAACTTTTGCCAGCAGCTCGCGAGCGCGCGCCGTGGCCTCTTCCTTCGGCTCGCCTTTAACGATCACCGGCCCTTCAATAATGTTTTCCAGCACTGTGCGATGCGGAAACAGATTAAAATTCTGAAAGACAAATCCGACATGCTGGCGCAACTGGCGAATCAGCGATTTTTGCTGGCTTAACGAACGCGCAGTATCAATAGTGATATCGCCAACGGTGATGCTCCCCGCCTCCGGTTGTTCCAGCAAATTTATGCTGCGTAGCAACGTGGTTTTGCCGGAGCCACTCGGGCCGATAATCGCTACCACTTCGCCGGTTTTGACCTCCAGATCGATACCGTGCAGTACCGTCTGACCGTGGAATTTTTTCACCAGGTTTTTAACTTCTATGGCACTCATTTTGGCTCCCTCTCCTGGCGGTTAAGTTGATTCTCAAAATGGTTCTGTAGCGTCGATAACACTGTCGCCATAATCCAGTAGATGAGCGAAGCCGCCAGATACATAGTGAAAACTTCCAGCGTGCGCGAGGTAATCAACTGCGCCTGACGAAACAACTCCGGCACCTGAATCGTCGCTGCCAGCGAGGTATCTTTTACCAGGCTGATAAAGCTGTTCGACAGCGGCGGCAGCGCCACCCGCGCCGCCTGCGGCAAAATAGCGCGACGCATGGTCTGCCATGGCGTCATGCCAATACTGGCGGCTGCTTCCCACTGACCTTTATCAATAGATGAAATGGCGGCGCGCAGCGTTTCGGCAGCATAGGCAGCGGTGTTCAGTGACAGGCCAATCATCGCCGACGGAATCGGATCTAATTCAATGCCAAATTGCGGTAGGCCGTAGTAGATCATAAACAGTTGCGCGATGAGCGGCGTACCGCGAAAAATGGAAATGTAAAAACGCGCCAGCCAGCGCACGGGCCAGAGCGGCGACAGGCGCATCAGCGCGAGAATAAATCCCAGCAGTAAGCCAAAAAACATGCCGCCGATACTGAGTTGCAGCGTATACCCAGCCCCTTTAAGCAGGAACGGCAAAGAATCAATAACCAGTTGTATACTTTCTTGCATGAGCGTTTCCGGGGCTAGACGTGAGGATGATAGGCGAACAGCGCAGGCGCGCCGCCAGTATGAATAAACAGAATCGGCCCTTCGTCTTTGAAGCGTTTCTGACTGATGCCATCAATCAGCCCCGCCATCGCTTTTCCGGTATACACAGGATCAAGCAGAATGCCTTCCAGCCGCGCCAACAGTTTCACCGCTTCCATGCCTTCGTCGTTCGGCACGCCGTAGCCAGGCGCAAAATAGTCATCCCAGAGTAAAATTTCCGCTGATGCGCTCAGTTCCAGTTCTTTCGCGATTGACTGTTGTAGGTTAACCACTTTTGGCAACTGGTCAGCAACGGAACGTGACACGGTCACGCCAATCAGTTCGCTTTCTGGCATTAGATGTTCCAGTCCTACTGCCAGTCCAGCGTGAGTTCCGGCGCTGCCCGACGCCACCACCACCGAAGAAATATTAACCGCCCCTTCACACTGTTGCGCGATTTCCAGCGCGCTCTCCACATAGCCCAGCGCGCCTAAAGCATTAGAACCTCCAACCGGAATGACGTACGGACGGAACCCTTGCGCTTCGACTCGCGTTGCCAGCTCTTCCAGTTGGGCATTGGGATCGGTCAGCGCATCGCACATTTCAATCTGGGTATTGAAGAGGTCCAACAACAAGCGATTGCCGTTGGTTAAATAGTTTTCTGCGGCTGTTCCGATAGGATTTTCCAGCAGTGCCACACAATGCAGCCCAAGTTTTGCGGCGACGGCGGCAGTCTGGCGAACGTGGTTAGACTGAATCGCTCCGGCGGTAATCAGAGTGTCGGCACCTTCACGCAGGGCATCTGCCGCGAGAAACTCCAGTTTGCGTAATTTATTGCCGCCCATCGCCATCGGAGTGACGTCATCCCGTTTAATGAAAATTTCCCGCCCAAGATAATCAGAAAGACGCGGCAGATATTCGAGCGGCGTTGGTGCGCCGATAAACTCCAGCCGTGGGAAACGAGTTAAATTATGCAGTGGCATAAAAGCCTCCGGTGTGTGTTGTTGTGATATTGTTATTATGCACGCAAAAAACGCTTAAATAAAAAAGGCGCTAATTAAAGTACCTTTTTTGTCATTATGCCCCGTCCAGAACAGCGTTGACACGTTTCTGGCTGTGATTTCACCCGATGGATGCAACACACTGGTTGAACCGCTCTGCGGGTGATTCATACTCTGGCGTTTTATCGGTCTTTCGTTGAGCGTCTGGCAACTGTAGTAGTCACGGATTCCGGGTGATGGCATGTAGTGCATTAATAGAATCAGGTTTGTGGTCCCGTGATACTGTTGAATGTCCGATGGATCATCAGGAACGTAACGGTGTAAAGGCTGCTTATATCCATAAAGCAGAACATCTGATGTCCCCTGGTTACGGGGATAACTTCTCCTGGCATCTTAGGTTGATCAAGCCTGGTTATTCATACCCATTCATTAATATGTTAATCATTATCTCTGCATTAATTATTATTTATATCCAGGTCTGTTTTTAGGATAAAAATATGATATTCCATGACGATATTTTCAGGCACTTTTCTTATAAAAAAGCAGAGAAACACCCACTATCTAAAATTACACCAATCAATAAACAAACTAACATCCAGAAAACATTACAATTTCAAATTACTCGTCAAAAAAAATCAACCTGATTGCTTGAGATAGATTTTTTCTGTTTATTTGCAATAATGCTCGCTCGCATCGATCATTTGTATGATGATTAGATAATGCATATTACTTCTCAATAACATTACACAGTCAAACTATTTAACCCAACATTCTTAAACAAAAAAATTGGAGCTTTTGTGAAAATCAAAATTAATAAAAAAGAAAGGTTTAATGTATATATAAACAACAGAAAAACATTCGGCATAACGCAAGAGGGAATGAAGACAACGTTACTATGCAGCCTTATATCTGCCACTCTGGCCATTCAGCCTGCTTTGGCAGCTAAAAAGGAAGTTACTCTTTCTGAAGGAAACCCTGCTGAAATATCTGAAAATATCATTGGTGCTGATGGCTCGCAGGACAGGCCGGATAATGATGATGGGGAGGCCGGTGAAGATGCTCTCATTGTTAATGTTGTACCCGGTTCGTTACAGAATGAAAATATCCTGACAATTAACAGCGGTACTAGCATTAGTGGCGGTGAAGGCGGATGGGCTGGTGATGATGATGTTACTAAAATGGGCTCTGCAGGGGGCCAGGGCGGTACAGCCATTACTGGAAATAATTTTACTCTTGTTAATTCTGGTTATATTTCCGGTGGTAAGGGTGGTTGGGGAGGTTATGGTAATGGCGGAGGCGATGGAGGTGAAGCGGGTACCGCTATTTCCGGAGATGATCTTACCATTACAAACAACGGAAGCATTACGGGTGGCAATGGCGGAATGCCTGGAGCCAGTGGTTATGGCGATGAAAGCGGTGGTTTAACTGGGACTCCTGCTGTTGGTGGGACTGCCATATCTGGCAATAATCTTCAAATAAGCAATAACGGAAATATCACTGCCGGGCAAGGTAGTAGTGGTGCCTGGTGGGCGGTATGGGGATCTTCTGCCGGCAACGGAGGGAATGGAGGCAAGGCCATATCCGGAAATAATATGGAGATAACAAATAATAATCACATTACAGGTGGCCAGGGGGGGGATGGTGCTCGCGGTGGCGAAGGTAGTGTCGAATTTACTACCGATCAGAATATTAATGGAAGTAGCGGTGGTAATGGTGGTATTGGGGGGACTGCTATATATGGTAATAATATTAAGATAAATAATACGGGATATATAACTGGCGGACAGGGGGGCACTGGTGGTGAAGGTGGTAGAGGTGGTACAGATGAATATGAACACGCTGGTTCAACTACCCTTGGTACTGGTGGTACTGGTGGAATTGGAGGTACCGGTGGGATTGCCATATCTGGAAATAATATTGAAATAAATAATTATGGAAATATTATTGGCGGAAATGGCGGTACTGGTGGTGATGGAGGTAATCCCGGTGAAAGTTACGATACTGGAAATACTGGTGACGGAGGTGATGGTGGCAACGGAGGTAATGGTGGCACTGCTATATCCAGGAGTAATATTACGATAAATAATCATGGCGGAATTTTTCCTGGTAGTGGAGGACAGGAAGGTAACGCTAACTTATCCGGGGCTGGAGGGATATCGGGTAACAGAGGGCAAGATTGTGACACCGCAATATCTTTGAATGGTGGAACTAACTCGTTGAATCTCTACGCCGGTTCTACCATTCAAGGTGATATTGTTTTGAATAGTGCTGTAAATAATGCTGATGGTAATTTTCTGTCCATTACAAATAAAGACTCCGCCAGCTCTGAAATAAAAGGCAATCTGAGTGCGGGTACAGGTACACATGTTTCCGTTTCGGGAGCTGATGTCACCTTTAGCGGAAGTTCGGTATTTGACAGAGATTCATCGCTGAATATGAGCACAGGTTCCAGTCATTTAACTGCCAACAGTATGCAGTTCAATAACGGTGCAGTGCTTAATGTTGATACTGCCATGACAATATGGAAGCAAAATGAGTACGGCTTGTTGACGACCTCCAACGGCATAACAGGGCTCTCTGAAAATAATATTTATCAGCATAATAATCTACTGAGTGATGGTGCCGAAGACTATGTTTTAACATCACTTAGTGGTAACGGGCAGACAGTAAAAGAGGTTAGTTCTTCCCTGAAGTGGAATGACCCCTCAGGAAATGGATATGGCACGTTTGATCTGAGAAATGGCGCGGTGTTAGAGCTGAAGGTACGACTTGCAGATAACAATGCTGCTCAGTTATCTCATGGCTGGGATGGAAAAACGCTGACCAAAGCCGGCGAAGGAACACTGATTCTGTCCTCCCAAAACACTTACACGGGTGTAACAGACATCCGTGGCGGCAATGTCCGCATGAACAGCAACAGTGCTCTGGGACAGACCAGCGAGATTCGCCTGGCAGCTGACACCATGCTGGATATGAACGGTCACAGCCAGATCGCAGGTAAACTGAACAGCGCAGCAGGTTCCATACTGAACATTAATGGCGGTAATCTGACCCTCGCAGGTGGAGGCCTGTCTGCAGGTACCCTCATCGGCTCTGGCTCCCTGAACATCAGCGGTGGCGTGTTCGCTATTACTGGTGCCACCCGCGCCCTGAATGCCACCACCACTATCGCAGAAAAGGCAATGGTGAAGGTGCTTAATACTGACGGACTGGGAGCAGGCTCGGTTAACACTGCCGGCACACTGATTCTGGGCAAGGCTGATGCACCTGTCATGCTTGCCAACAGCCAGGTCACCATCTCTCAGCAGGGGACACTCTCCGGCTCTGGTGGTGTCGCCGGGAACGTAACCAACAGCGGTACTCTTGACCTGAGAGCCGATGCTCCGGGTAATGTACTGACGATCGGGGGTAACTATACCGGTAATAATGGCATACTGCTCATGAACACCGCTCTGGGAAATGACAGCTCTGCAACAGACAAACTTGTAATCAGAGGCGATGCCTCCAGTCAGACACGTGTGATTGTTATAAATGCAGGTGGTACCGGAGCACAGACACTAAACGGTATTGAGTTGATTCATGTCGACGGAAATGCTGACAGTGCTGAATTTATTCAGGCCGGGCGTATCGCTGCCGGGGCTTATGACTACACGCTGGGACGTGGTCAGGGAAGCAACCGTGATAACTGGTATCTGACCAGTGGTAAAAACACTCCGTTCCTGCTGCGCGCTCTGAAAGCAATGCAACCCCCTGCCCCTGAACCTGCTCCGGGTGGTCATGACAACGACCTGCGTCCGGAAGCTGGCTCCTACACAGCGAACATTGCTGCAGCAAACACCATGTTCGTATCCCGTCTTTATGAACGCCAGGGGCCGATGCATTACACTGATGTGATTACCGGTGAGCAGAAAGAAACCAGCATGTGGATGCACCATGAAGGGGGACACAACCGCTGGCGTGACGGTACAGGCCAACTGAAAACACAGGGTAACCGTTACGTCCTGCAGATGGGCGGTGACCTGGCTCACTGGAGCCGGAACAGCTCTGACCGCTGGCATCTGGGGGTTATGGCTGGTTACGGTAATGACCATAACAATACAGATTCTGTACGTACCGGATACAGTTCAAAAGGCAGTGTGAAAGGATACAACACTGGTCTGTATGCCACCTGGTATGCTAATGATGAGACACATAGCGGGGCTTATCTGGATAGCTGGGCACAGTACAGTTGGTTCGATAACGATGTGAAAGGTGACGGACTGCCGGGGGAATCCTGGAAATCAAAAGGTCTGACAGCCTCACTGGAAACCGGTTATGCCTGGAAAGCCGGTGAGTTTACCGGCAGCCATGGCAGTCTGAACGAATGGTATGTCCAGCCTCAGGCTCAGGTTATCTGGATGGGCGTAAAAGCTGATGAGCACCGCGAACGCAATGGTACCCATGTTGAAAGCACCGGTGGTGGCAACGTCCGTACCCGTCTGGGTGTGAAAACCTGGATTAAGGGGCACAACAGAATGAACGGCGGCAAATCCCATGAGTTCCGTCCGTTCGTTGAGGTGAACTGGCTGCACAACACCCGTGATTTTGGCACCCGCATGAACGGTGTGACGGTACATCAGGACGGCGCCAGCAATATCGGAGAAGTAAAAACCGGTGTTGAGGGACAGATAAATGACCATCTGAACCTGTGGGGCAATGTGGGTGTACAGATCGGTGACGAGGGATACAGCGACGCCTCTGCCATGCTGGGTGTGAAGTATACATTCTGAACCGGGTAGTTTAGTGGCCAGTTCTTTATCAGTCAGTGCATGAGAGAAACGGGATAACCTGTTCAATGACCGTTGGTTATGACTGCGACCAGAATGCGCTGGCTGAACGAATAAATGAGATCCTGAAAAATGAGTTTTACTCTCGAGTCCTACAAACCTGACGTAGACCCAGGAAATGGTAAAAAAATCCGTGGCAATTTATAACCATGAGCGACCACACCTGGCACTGAAATACAAAACGCCCGATGGAGTTCATCAGGCGTTTTACAGACAGAAAACTGTCAACTTAAAGCAGGTGATTATTTGGTCACATCAGCACCAAACCATTTTTCGGAAAGGGCTTGTAGGGTGCCGTCTTTTTGCATTTCTGCAATGGCATCGTTAACCGCTTTCAGCAGGTCTTCGTTACCTTTGCGCAGCGCCACACCTGACTCCTGGCGGGAGAAGGCTTCGCCGGTTACTGCCAGCGTATCATTGGTTTTTTTCACCAGATCCAGCGCAGCCAGACGATCAACCAGGATGGCATCAATACGACCTACACGCAGATCCTGATATTTGGTCGGATCATCATCATAGGTACGCACATCAACACCCTGGACATTCTGCCGCAGCCACTCTTCGTAGTTAGTCCCCAGACCAACGCCAACTTTTTTACCTTTCAAATCGTCGGCGGTTTTAATGGTGCCTTCATTGCCTTTTTTCACCAGCGCCTGAATACCGGAAATGGTGTACGGGGTAGAGAAATCGTATTTTTTCTTACGTTCATCAGAGATGGTGACCTGATTAATCACCACATCAATGCGCTTAGAATCCAGTGACGCCAGCATACCGTCCCACTTTGTCGGTTTTAATGCGGCTTCCACGCCCAGATGTTTTGCCAGTTGTTGCGCAAATTCCACTTCAAAACCGGTCAATTTACCGTCATCGCCCTGAAAGCTAAACGGCGGGTAAGTCCCTTCCAGTCCCACCAGCAAAGTGCCCCGCTCTTTCACTTTATTGAGCAGACCTTCATCGGCAAAACTTTTCACGCTCATACCCGCAACCAGCGCCACAGCCATAACCCCCATCAGCGCCTGACGTCCCAGATGTACTAATTTCATATTCACCCCGAATGTTGTTATGTTGGTTTGCAGTGTAGAGCCATTGTTCGAAGACACAAAAACAACTCTGCTACATCTTATTCTTATTTAATATATATCAGAAGCTGACAGGCTGGGGGATTTCTGCGTAAGGTCACCACGGGTTTGCATCTGGTAGCACTGGTACTTACGTAATGCGATGCGATAATTATTGGTGCTGGTGGTGGGCAGCCAGGGAGCCAGGTTTTCATCAAGAAAACCATCCTGCAGCAGGTCGGAGGAAATATCGTGTTCGCTTAAATAATTTCCCAAACGACGTAGGCGTACCACATATTCGCGCACGGTGCCGGGGCTCATTTCAGTATGATCAAAGAGAAACTGTTTAAAGCCGATAATATCAAAAAAATCACTCTGGGTTTTGCAATGTAAATCGCCGCAGAAACGGCATAATGCCGCCCATGATTTTTGTTCTTCATACCAGCCATTTTCATCAAGCAGTGTATCAAGGCGAGATATCGCGATTTTATTCACTATCTTGCCATCGCGAACGAGAGTAATGCGATCGAGTAATTTACGGCAATATGCGCAATGAGTCTGGCTATGTTTAAAGTCTTTAAGATAGCGACTCAATGGCCGCCTTTTCTGGTGCTGCGCCATTATTAAGAACTCCTGGTATTCAAAATTAATGTGCGGCATTTACCTAAGTTATAACTTACCCAGTTTGGTGCGTAACCGTTTAATAGCCTGACTATGTAACTGGCTGACCCGAGATTCACCGACTTCCAGCACTGCGCCAATCTCTTTGAGATTAAGCTCTTCCTGGTAATAGAGCGTTAATACCAACTGTTCGCGCTCCGGTAACATTTCGATGGCTTCCATCACCCGCTGACGCAAATTACCGTCCAGTAATTGCTGTAATGGGTTATCCCGCTGATGATCGTCAGTAACCAGTTCGATGCTATCACCGTGCTCTTCGCGCCACTCATCATAAGAGAAAAGTTGGCTGTTATTCGTATCAAGCAACATTTGTCGATAGTCGGCGATTTCAATCCCTAAACGTTCTGCCACTTCAGTTTCTGTGGCATTGCGGCCAAGTTCCTGCTCCAGTTGCCCTATTGCCTGTGCCACTTCACGTGCATTGCGTCGCACGCTGCGCGGCACCCAGTCACGGCTGCGAAGTTCATCCAGCATAGCACCACGGATACGCTGCACTGCGTAAGTTGTAAATGCCGTTCCTTGCAGGGCATCATAACGTTCAACAGCATTAAGTAATCCAATGCCGCCTGCCTGTAGCAGATCGTCAAGTTCTACACTCGCGGGCAGTCGAACCTGCAGGCGCAATGCTTCGTGACGCACCAGCGGGATATAACGCTGCCACAGCGAATGTTTATCCATTACACCTTCAGCGGTATAGAGTGATTTCACGATAAACAGCCCTGCGTTATATAAATAATCGGCATAATTATCCGTTTCTGCAGGTTTTTTAATCGGACGATTAATGGGTGAAATAAGGGGTTATTTGGGGTAATCGGTAAATAACGAGCAGAATAACCCCGCCGGAGCGGGGTTAAGATAGCTGACAAGGTCCGCCTCATCTTGCCGGATGCGGCGTGAACGCCTTATTCGGCCTACGCGAATATGCAAATTTATTAATTGCGATTCACCTTGTAGGCAGATAAGCGCAGCGCATCAGGCAATTTGGCGTTTGCTGTCATTATATTACGACGATTAACCCTGCAGCAGAGACAGAACTTGCTGTGGCACCTGGTTAGCTTTAGACAGCACAGAGTTACCCGCCTGCTGGATGATCTGCGCTTTCGACATGTTAGACACTTCGGTCGCATAGTCGGCGTCCTGAATACGGGACTGCGCTTCAGACAGGTTGGTGGTGGTGTTGTTCAGGTTAGTGACCGCAGAATCCAGACGGTTTTGAACGGCACCGAGGGAGGAGCGGAAAGTATCAACTTGTGAGATCGCTTTGTCTAAAAGTGCCAGTGGATCGTTGGTTGCAGTACCAGAAAATGTTGCTGTTGCCGCTGTTTTTACCGAGCCATTAGCATTGAGTTCATCAGTAAGCTGGATTGTTGTGGCTTCACTTGTTGCAGTGTCACCACCGTTTTCAATTGCATCCTTACCGTCTGCACCAGCAAGGTAATCTTTGCCTTGAATAGTAACATAGCCAACAGCCGTGCCAGCACTATTCGTCGTGACCTTGATAGGCTGACCTGTCTGTGTTGCTGTGGTAACACCGTTCGCAGGATCAGTGAAAGTAACATCGGTGGTATTAAGTTTAACAACGCCATCAGCATTAACGGAAGCCGAATAGAAGTCATTACCAGACTGAACAACATAGGTTCCTGTCGCTTTACCATCCGCGCTTTGTACGTTATGTAGGGACAAGCCTGATGTATCACTTATTCCCAACGTTTTGGCCATTGCGGCGGCAGCAGCATCGCCCGTACCAAATTTAACCGTAACCGGGGCATCGCCAGCATTAGCACCAGGAACTGTAGTTATCGCATCGCTAACTTTTAATGCGTTCCCTGATACCGAGAAACCTTTCAATCCCAGCGTTGAAGAGTCAATTTTCTGCAAATCGATAGAGATGGTCTGCCCATCATTCGCGCCAACCTGAATCTTCATCGAACCGTCTTTCGCCAGCACGTTCACGCCGTTGAACTGGGTCTGACCGGAAACACGGTCAATTTCATCCAGACGGGATTTGATTTCATCCTGAATAGAAGACAGGTCAGAATCAGAGTTAGTGCCGGTCGTCGCCTGAACGGTCAACTCACGCACACGTTGCAGGTTGTTGTTGATTTCAGACAGTGCGCCTTCTGCGGTCTGCGCCAGAGAAATACCATCGTTGGCGTTACGCGCGGCCTGAGTCAGACCTTTAATGTTAGAGGTGAAGCGGTTAGCAATCGCCTGACCTGCGGCGTCATCTTTCGCGCTGTTAATACGCAGACCAGAAGAGAGGCGCTCGATAGAAGTCGACAACGCAGACTGATTTTTGTTGATGTTGTTCTGAGTGATCAGCGAGAGGCTGTTGGTGTTAATGACTTGTGCCATAATTTTTATTCCTGTTTTTTAGCTCTACGGTTTAAGTATCGGGCTTCCACCCTTCGGCTTCGTCGCCGTCAACCCTGTTATCGTCTGGTCTCTCACAACCTTTAGAATTTTTTTCTAGCGGTCGAAATACTCCCCTTCCTCGTTGCTGTTCGTGTCATTAAGCCAAAAAATAAATCGTAAACTTTGCCCCGCTTACGCCGATAACCCCGGTATTCGTTCTACATGTCGCATGATTAAGGAATCAATATGGCTAGTATTTCAACGCTTGGGGTTGGGTCGGGGCTGGACTTAAGCAGCATCCTCGACAGTCTGGAGGCGGCAGAAAAATCTACCCTGACGCCGATATCAAAACAGCAAAGCTCTTACACCGCGAAACTGAGCGCCTACGGGACGCTGAAAAGCGCACTGGAGAGTTTCCAGACCGCCAACACAGCACTGAATAAAGCCGATTTATTTACCGCCACCTCAACCACCAGCAGTTCATCGGCTTTCAGCGCCACTACCACGGGTAGCGCGATTGCCGGGAAATACACCATTAGCGTCAGCCAACTGGCGCAGGCTCAGACGCTGACCACCAAAAATAGTCAAAAAGACAGTAAAGCCGCCATCGCCACCAGCGATAGCGTACTGACCATCCAGCAAGGCGGCGGTAAAGATCCGGTCACGATTGATATCAGCGCGGCCAACTCGTCACTTTCCGGTATTCGCGATGCCATTAACAACGCCAAAGCTGGCGTCAGCGCCAGTATCATCAATGTGGGTAACGGCGAGTATCGTCTGTCCATCACCGCTAACGATACGGGCAGCGATAACGCGATGAAACTTAGCGTCAGCGGCGACAGCGCCCTGGAAAGTTTTATGGGTTACAACGGAACTTCAGGTGATAGCAGCAATGGCATGATTGAAAGCGTCACCGCGCAAAACGCCAAACTGACGGTCAATAACGTTGAGATTGAAAACAGCAGTAACACTATCAGTGACGCGCTGGAAGATATCACCCTCAACCTGAATGACGTCACCACCGGTAATCAGACACTGACCATCAGTAAAGACACATCCAAAGCTGAAAATGCGATTAAAGCGTGGGTGGATGCCTATAACACATTGCAGGATACGTTCAGCAGCTTAACCAAATACACCGCAGTCGATGCCGGCGCAGAAAGTCAGGACTCCAGCAATGGCGCATTACTCGGCGACTCCACACTGCGTACCATCCAGACTCAGCTTAAAACCTTGCTCGCCAATACCCACAGCAGTTCAAACTATAAAACGCTGGCACAGATTGGCATTACCAGCGATGCCAGTACCGGCAAGCTGGAAATCGCGACCGACAAGCTGCAAACGGCGCTGAAGAAAGATGCCGCTGGCGTCGGTGAAATGTTTATTGGTGACGGTAAAAGTACTGGAGTAACTACCGGCATTAGCAGCAACCTGACCAGTTGGCTCTCCTCCACCGGGATAATCCAGGCCGCAAAAGATGGCGTCAGCAAAACGCTGAACAATTTGACTGATCAGTACAACGCAGCCAGTGAACGTATCGATACCTTAATGGCGCGCTATAAAGCCCAGTTCACCCAATTAGATGTGTTAATGAACTCGCTGAACTCCACCAGTAGCTATCTGACACAGCAGTTCGACACCTCAAATAGCAGCTCGAAATAATCTTCAGGAGAGACTATGTACAGCGCAAAAGGCACCCAGGCCTATGCCCAAATTGGCGTCGAAAGCGCCGTAATGAGCGCCA
The DNA here is from genome assembly GCF_002965965.1 of Escherichia sp. MOD1-EC5495. Lineage (NCBI taxonomy): Bacteria > Pseudomonadati > Pseudomonadota > Gammaproteobacteria > Enterobacterales > Enterobacteriaceae > Escherichia > Escherichia sp. MOD1-EC5495. Next base: position 4,767 of record NZ_PTRI01000036.1, on the reverse strand, counting down.
GCCAACAACAACTGGTCACCATGCTGTTTGACGGCGTGTTGAGCGCACTGGTAAGAGCACGCCTGTTTATGCAGGACAACAATCAGGAAGGAAAAGGCGTCTCTTTGTCGAAAGCGATCAGCATTATTGATAACGGGCTGAGGATCGGTCTTGACGAAGAAAGCCAGGATGAATTAACCCAGAATTTGATAGCCCTGTATAGCTATATGATCAGGCGTTTGCTGCAAGCCAATTTACGCAACGAAGTCTCCGCAGTTGAAGAAGTGGAAACGTTGATGCGTAACCTTGCCGATGCCTGGAAAGAGTCTTTACTCTCCCCTTCTTTGATTCAGGATCCTGTCTGATGAACCACGCACCGCACTTGTATTTTGCCTGGCAACAACTCGTCGAAAAAAGCCAACTCATGTTACGCCTGGCGACAGAAGGACGATGGGATGAACTCATCGCCAGCGAAATGGAATATGTCAATGCGGTGCAAAAGATCGCACACCTAACGGAAGAAACGGAACCCTCTGCCATGATACAGGAGCAACTCAGACCGCTGCTGCGCCTCGTTCTGGAAAACGAAAACAAAGTAAAACAGTTATTGCAGATTCGGATGGATGAACTGGCGAAACTGGTCGGTCAGTCATCAATGCAAAAATCTGTGTTAAGCGCCTACGGTGATCAGGGGGGCTACGTGCTGGCACCGCAGGAAAACCTCTTTTGAGTTCAGGCAACGCTTAAAGAGATGGTGGCTCGCGAATAATCCGATTACGGCTACGCTTCTAATGTTCCCCTTGAGTGGAGTCGAAGAATGCGTAATCCCACGCTGTTGCAATGTTTTCACTGGTATTACCCGGAAGGCGGCAAGCTCTGGCCTGAACTGGTCGAGCGCGCCGACGGTTTTAATGATATTGGTATCAATATGATCTGGCTGCCACCAGCCTATAAAGGCGCATCGGGCGGGTATTCGGTCGGCTACGACTCTTACGATTTATTTGATTTAGGCGAGTTTGATCAAAAAGGCAGCATCCCCACAAAATATGGCGATAAAGCACAACTGCTGGCCGCCATTGACGCACTCAAACGCAATGACATTGCGGTACTGCTGGACGTGGTTGTCAACCACAAAATGGGCGCAGATGAAAAAGAAGCCATTCGCGTACAGCGCGTCAATGCTGACGATCGCACGCAAATTGATGATGAAATCATTGAGTGCGAAGGCTGGACGCGTTACACCTTTCCTGCTCGCGCCGGGCAATACTCGCAGTTTATCTGGGATTTCAAATGTTTTAGCGGTATCGACCATATCGAAAACCCAAACGAAGACGGTATATTTAAAATCGTCAACGACTACACCGGCGAAGGCTGGAACGACCAGGTTGATGATGAGCTTGGTAATTTTGACTATCTGATGGGCGAAAATATCGACTTTCGCAACCATGCCGTTACGGAAGAGCTCAAATACTGGGCGCGCTGGGTGATGGAGCAAACGCAATGCGATGGTTTTCGTCTCGACGCAGTAAAACATATTCCGGCCTGGTTTTATAAAGAGTGGATCGAACACGTGCAGGAAGTCGCACCAAAGCCGCTATTTATTGTGGCGGAATACTGGTCGCGCGAAGTTGACAAGCTGCAAACGTATATTGATCAAGTCGAAGGCAAAACCATGCTGTTTGATGCGCCGCTACAGATGAAATTCCACGAAGCATCACGCATGGGGCGCGACTACGACATGACGCAGATATTCACCGGTACGCTGGTGGAAGCCGATCCTTTCCATGCTGTTACGCTGGTCGCCAATCACGACACCCAACCGTTACAAGCCCTCGAAGCGCCGGTTGAACCGTGGTTTAAACCGCTGGCTTATGCCCTTATTTTGCTGCGGGAAAATGGCGTCCCTTCCGTGTTCTACCCTGATTTGTATGGTGCCCATTACGAAGATGTCGGCGGTGACGGGCAAACTTATCCCATAGATATGCCGATAATCGAACAGCTTGATGAGTTGATTCTCGCCCGCCAGCGTTTCGCCCACGGTGTACAGACGTTATTTTTCGACCATCCGAACTGTATTGCGTTTAGTCGCAGCGGTACTGACGAATATCCTGGCTGCGTGGTGGTCATGTCAAACGGCGACGATGGCGAAAAAACCATTAATCTGGGAGAGAATTACGGCAATAAAACCTGGCGCGACTTTCTGGGTAATCGACAAGAGAGCGTAGTAACCGATGAAAATGGCGAAGCGACCTTCTTTTGCAACGGCGGTAGCGTCAGTGTGTGGGTTATCGAAGAGGTGATTTAAATTCATCCCCGGTGGCAAGCCGGGGAGATTTCATTACGGCAGTGGCGTCGGCAACGGCGCTTTTTCCAGTACGGCAGCACATTCAGCCGTCGGACGATTCACGCGTTCCATCGTCATGCCGTCATATTCGATAGTGTTACCATCACGTTCAATTTCATATAGCTCACGTTTGACAGTAACGTTAGTGAGATCATCCGATATCAGCGTCAACTTACCCGGTAAAGCAATCACCCGCTGCCACTGACGACAATCCAGCGTATCCCCCTCTTTAGTAACAATCAGGCTACCTATCGCTTCAGGGCTGACCAGAGCACGCTGCGGCCCTTTGGTCTGCCAGTAACCCGCCAGCCAGTCTGGCGCGGGCGCTTTCACAACATTGTTATAATTTTCAACTTCGGCACAGCCAGCCAGCAGCATAAGTGCGCCTGCAATTGCGAGTTTTTTCATCATTCATCCTGCATGAGAAGAAAAGAGGATTGTGGCATTAATGCCTTGATGCTGCCAGCCTTTCCAGGCCTAAGGTGAAATTTGATCTAACCATTATTTTTGTGAATTATTGCCACGCAAATAAATTCTCCTGGTGTATGATTCGCGACTCTTGTTTAAACCTTCTGAGTTCAGAGGCTACATACATGTCATGGCAGCAATTCAAGCAAGCCTGGTTGATTAAATTCTGGGCCCCCATCCCCGCAGTCATCGCGGCGGGTATTCTCTCCACTTATTATTTTGGCATCACCGGCACCTTTTGGGCAGTGACGGGGGAATTTACCCGCTGGGGCGGTCAGCTCCTGCAACTGTTTGGCGTCCATGCTGAAGAGTGGGGTTATTTTAAAATAATTCATCTGGAAGGATCGCCATTAACCCGCATCGACGGGATGATGATTTTGGGTATGTTTGGCGGCTGTTTTGCCGCTGCTCTGTGGGCCAACAACGTTAAATTACGTATGCCGCGCAGCCGTATCCGCATTATGCAGGCCATTATTGGCGGCATTATCGCCGGTTTCGGCGCGCGTCTGGCGATGGGCTGTAACCTGGCCGCGTTCTTCACCGGTATTCCGCAATTCTCGCTGCACGCCTGGTTCTTTGCCATCGCCACCGCCATCGGTTCATGGTTTGGTGCGCGCTTTACCCTACTGCCGATGTTCCGCATCCCGGTAAAAATGCAGAAAGTCTCTGCCGCATCACCGCTAACACAAAAACCGGATCAGGCACGGAGTCGCTTCCGCCTCGGTATGCTGGTATTTTTCGGTATGCTGGGCTGGGCGCTGCTGACAGCAATGAACCAACCGAAGCTGGGGCTGGCAATGCTGTTTGGCGTCGGCTTTGGCTTACTGATTGAACGCGCGCAAATCTGTTTTACCTCGGCGTTCCGCGATATGTGGATCACCGGACGAACCCATATGGCGAAAGCGATCATTATCGGTATGGCGGTGAGTGCCATCGGTATTTTCAGTTATGTACAGTTAGGCGTAGAACCGAAAATCATGTGGGCGGGTCCGAACGCTGTCATTGGTGGGTTACTGTTTGGTTTTGGTATTGTTCTGGCAGGCGGCTGTGAAACTGGCTGGATGTACCGCGCGGTGGAAGGCCAGGTGCACTACTGGTGGGTTGGACTGGGCAACGTTATCGGCTCGACGATTCTGGCTTATTACTGGGATGATTTCGCCCCGGCGCTGGCAACCGACTGGGACAAAATCAACCTGCTGAAAACCTTTGGCCCAATGGGCGGCCTGCTGGTGACATATTTACTGCTGTTCGCTGCGTTAATGTTGGTTATCGGCTGGGAGAAACGCTTCTTCCGCCGTGCGGCGCCGCAAACTGCTAAGGAGATCGCATGAAAAATATCGTTCCTGATTACCGTCTTGATATGGTGGGCGAACCCTGCCCTTATCCAGCGGTCGCTACTCTTGAGGCGATGCCGCAGTTAAAGAAAGGTGAGATCCTCGAAGTGGTCAGCGATTGCCCGCAGTCAATTAACAATATTCCGCTGGATGCACGTAATCACGGCTATACCGTACTGGATATCCAGCAAGATGGGCCGACCATTCGTTATTTGATTCAAAAGTAATCTTTCTCCCGCTGTTTCAGGCAGCGGGAGTGTCTATGCTACAAATGCTCTGCTGTAGAGACAGAGAAAAGTACGCGATATATCAGACAAATATTCTCAAGGATTTATGGCAATCCTGAAATGAATTAATGATGAAGCATCTCATCCACAATTTCTTTCGTCTGTAACTGATAAGGATAATAAGTTGGCCAGTTGTCCATCTCTTCAAGTAATTGCTGTTGTGACGTATTCCCCATAAATATATGGAAATGAGAGGATTTTCGGGGGGCAATTATATGATCGCTAAACTGCACAAACTTAGGTGCTTTACTGGCAGGCTCCTGGCACTCAAACAGATAACGAACCCCTTTCTTTCCTGATTAGACTGGCCCCCTGAATCTCCAGACAACCAATATCACTTAAATAAGTGATAGTC
>NZ_PTRI01000035.1:0-26243 GCF_002965965.1 Escherichia sp. MOD1-EC5495 | reverse complement strand
AATCCGTATCTTCGAGTGCCCACACAGATTGTCTGATAAATTGTTAAAGAGCAGTTGCGACGCGGCTTTCAGCTCACTGTCGCGAGGTGGCGTATATTACGCTTTCCTCTTTCAGAGTCAACCCTGAATTTCAGGATTTTTTCTCTTCGTTGTTACGAACATCTTGTGAAGTGTTTCACGTTGTCGTCTCAACGGAGGCGCATTATAGGGATCCCAATTTTTTGCACAAGCACTTTTTTGATCTTCTTTTCTGTTTGTTGTTTTTTCATCCTTTTTGCTGCATTCACATGCAAAATGGCGCATTTTTACATAGCAAAACACTTGCGCAAGGCTAATAAAGCACCCAAAGTCATAGATAAATCATTTTTCGTTGAGGTAAGTATGTCAGACACTCTACGCCCATACCGGGATCTTTTTCCACAAATCGGTCAGCGAGTCATGATCGACAGTAGTAGTGTGGTTATTGGTGATGTTCGGTTGGCCGATGATGTGGGGATCTGGCCACTTGTTGTAATTCGTGGTGATGTTAATTATGTTCAGATCGGCGCCCGAACCAATATCCAGGATGGCAGCGTTTTACACGTGACCCATAAATCAACGGCTAATCCACAAGGCAATCCGTTGGTCGTCGGCGAAGACGTTACGGTTGGACATAAAGTGATGCTCCACGGCTGCACCATTGGCAATCGTGTGCTGGTTGGGATGGGCTCAATTTTACTTGATGGCGCAATAGTAGAAGATGATGTGATGATTGGGGCGGGTAGCCTTGTCCCACAAAATAAACGGCTGGAGAGCGGATATCTGTATCTCGGTAGCCCCGTCAAGCAGATCCGCCCGTTAACTGATGAAGAAAAGTCTGGGTTACGCTATTCAGCTAATAACTACGTGAAATGGAAAGACGAGTATCTGGATCAAAGCAACCAAACCCAACCTTGATCATCTTCGCTTTGAGCCTGAATTAAGCTTTCTGCTTCTTCTTCCAGGTCCCAGCGATGCTGACGAAAATTCGCTATGTACTGTTCTGGCGTATCCCCTGTAAAGCGATTCGCCAGACTTTCGCCAGTAATTGCACAAGTCAGTTGCATACCGTTCACCAGAGCGGGAAAACATACGCATTTTTTGCTCTCATTCCACTCCTCCCTGTCTGGAAACTGGATGGCCTGATTCACGCTGACAACTCCTGTTGCAATTGTTTGATAACTGGTTCTACGTCAGGCAGGACACCATGCCAAAGAAGGAAAGCATGTGCCGCCTGTGCCACCAGCATTCCTAATCCATCAGCATTACGCTTTGAGCCTTGCAGCTCACACCATGTCAGAAAAGGCGTTTTCCCTTTCTGATAGAACATGTCATAACAACAAATACCTGGATGAATAAGCGATGCTGGAATCGCTGGAATATCACCACTAATGCCACTGGATGTCGCGTTAATAATAAGATCGAACTCGTGACCTTCCAGTTCGTCCATACCCAACGCCTGAACACTTCCAGTGTGCGCAAACAATTTTGCTAACTCTTCCGCGCGGGAAACCGTCCGATTAGTAATTGTTACCGCACAGCCCAGGGAAAGGAGCGGCAGTAATACACCACGAGACGCCCCGCCAGCGCCAATAAGCAGAATACGTAAGCCAGAGCGGATAAAAGAGAGACGTTCCAGATCGCTTAACAAACCTACGCCATCGGTATTGTCACCCAGCAGGCGTCCATCTTCTAACCGCTTGAGGGTATTAACAGCGCCAGCCAATGCAGCCCGTTCAGTGAGTGCATCCGCTCTGGCAAAAGCCTCTTCTTTAAAAGGCACTGTCACATTCGCACCTTTACCACCAGCGGCAAAGAATGCATTCAGTGTGTTGATGAAATCATTAATGGGTGCCAACACGCGCCCATAGGGATGTTCAATATTCAGCTGCTGCGCAAATTGCTGATGAATGAATGGCGATTTGCTGTGGGCTATCGGATTACCAAAAACAGCATAGGTTTCCATCAACTTACCCATGTCGAAACAATTCACCCGTCAGGGCATCGCGGATTTCTGAAGGATTTAAACGCCCCCCCGTCTCACCAGGCACAACCGGGAACTCCGCACCAAATTGTGCGCGAACTTCGTCGACTGTTCGACAAGGTGGCAATCCACTCAAGTTGGCACTGGTAGAAACCAGCGGTTTACCATAAGCCTGGCACAAAGCAATCACCAACGGATGGTCGGTGACTCGTACAGCAAGCGAATCAAAGCGGCCTGTTAGCCAGCGCGGTGTTGTCGCCGGCGCGGGAAAGACAAAGGTAACTGGACCTGGCCAGCGAGAAAAAATGGATTCACGCTGCGCGTCCGTCAGCATACTGTCATCAATATAAGGTTTGAGCTGCTCGTAATTTGCCGCGATTAAAATCAGCCCCTTATCAACCGGACGCTGTTTTAACTCCAACAGTCGCATCACTGCTGTTTCGCTATCAGGATCGCACCCAACACCGAAAACGGCTTCCGTTGGATAGGCGATGACACGTTCTTCATTGAGGACATCTATCGCAGCTGCGATAGCGTCTCCTTGCAGGTTATTATTCACGTTATTATTCCGCCGAAACCGGCTTTCCACATTGTTTACTGGCACAAAAGTGTTTAACACCCTGCGCGGTTTTCTTTTCGATGAGTAGCGGATAATGACACTCAGGGCATTCTCCAGCTATGGGTTTGAAGTTAATGGCAAATTGACACTCCGGGTAGCGATCACAGGAATGGAATGTTTTGCCATAACGGGAGCGGCGCTGAACCAGATGGCCCGTCCGACATTGGGGACATGTAATTGCCGTTTCGTCCGGTTTATCAATAAGTTCAGTATGTTCGCATTCAGGGTAGTTACTGCAGCCAATAAACATACCAAAGCGTCCCTGGCGTAATACCAGATTTGCGCTACATACAGGGCAAACCTGCCCCTCCAGAACTTTGACGATATGTCCATCCGCTGAAGACTTCAGAGGACGGACGTAGTCACACGCCGGATACTGTGAGCATCCAAGAAACGGACCGTGTTTCCCGGATCGAATAACCAGTTCAGCCCCGCACTTTGGGCAGGACTCATTATTACGCACCGTGAACAGTGCTGATTTCGCCATAACAACTTATGCTGAATTAAAGAAATAATTAATGCAGCATACCTTCATTCACTTCAAAGAGTAATTCTTCCATTTGCTGGTACGCATTTTCGCAGCCCGGAATGTTGAATAACACCATCAGGATTACCCATTTCAGGTCTTCCAGGTCGAACTCTGCGGTATCCAGCGCGAGCACTCGCTCTATCACCATTTCACGGGTTTCAAGGTTAAGCACCTGAATTTGCTCAAGGAAAAGCAGAAATCCACGACAGCTGGCATCCAGTCTTTCGCACTCTTCAGGGGTATAAATACGCATGGAGAGTGGATCAGAGGCCAGTTGCATCGGTTCTGCCAGTCCTTCCTGATAATCAGCAAGCTTTTCCAGCCAAAGCAGGGCATTGTAGATATCTTCTCGATCAAATCCTGCGTCGGTAAGATCCTGTTCAAGTTTGTCTTGATCCACACGCAACTCAGCTTCTGTGTGAATATAGGTTTCAAACAAATACATTAGTACGTCGAACATGGCATGCCCTCCTCAATCGGACATAGCCGCCGGGTACTGCTGCGATCCACCCTGCTAACTCCAGTTCTAGTAGTTGAGTAACTACCTCTGGCACAGGTTGGCCGGCACGTTCAGCGACGACGTCAACAGGTGTTACCTCATCTCCTACGTTAGCCAGGAGCTCAGGAAATGGCAATGCCACGTCTTCCTGATCTGGTGAATAAAATGAATTTTCAGGGGCATCTGGCAACCAGTGCAGTCCGTATTGCAAATTTTCCAGAATTTCTTCCGGTTCCGTCACAAGAGTCGCTCCTTGTTTTATTAACCAGTGAGACCCTTCGCTTCCCGGACTCCCTAATGGACCGGGCAAGGCAAAAACTTCTCGCCCCTGTTCAAGCGCACAACGTGCTGTCACCAAAGAACCACTGCGTAAAGCAGCTTCTACCACCAGTACACCTTTACTTAGACCACTGATAATGCGATTTCTTCGCGGGAAATTGTAAGACAGTGGTGGAACATCCAGCGGAAATTCGGAAACGATCGCGCCTCCCTGTTCAAGCAGACTAGCGGCGAGTTGGATATGGCGACGCGGATGAATGGTATTGAGTCCATTTCCCAGCACCGCAATACTAACGCCATTTACCTGTACCGCCGCTTTATGCGCCACACCATCGATTCCACGCGCCAGTCCACTGGTAATCGTTACGCCACGTGTCGCCAGCGATTCGCAAAATAATCGTCCCCAGCGTTCGCCATACCATGAATGAGCACGACTTCCCACGACGGCAAGCTGAAATGATCGCAATGCGGGAAGCTCCCCGGCAACAAACAGAGCTCCGGGATAATCAACCGTTGCGAGAAGTTGAGGAGGGTAAAATTCGCTATCCGCTGGGATAAAATGATGGTTAGGTTGCTCAAGCCACATAAGCGCACTATCCAGACTCTTCTGCGAAAAAGAGAGGAAACGCTGTGCCTGTCGTAAGGAAAGCCCTACTTGTTGCAATATAACAACATCAATGTGTGGTAGTTTCGCCAACGCGTGAGCCATACGGACCATATCATCGCCGTACAAGCTGCTGATGCTCATCAGACGCAGCCAAATTTCTGTATCGACCATCCTTATCTCCCTGCCATAAGCAGCCTTAGCAATCTTTGCGATTGGTCAGTGATGCTGTCAATCAGAGGGGGATTTGTCTAGAATAGAAGAAATAATCTTTCTAACTCCTGAACACATCTCTGGAGATTTATGTCAGTTTTGCAAGTGTTACATATTCCGGACGAGCGGCTTCGCAAAGTTGCTAAACCGGTAGAAGAAGTGAATGCAGAAATTCAGCGTATCGTCGATGATATGTTCGAGACGATGTACGCAGAAGAAGGTATTGGCCTGGCGGCAACCCAGGTTGATATCCATCAACGTATCATTGTTATTGATGTTTCGGAAAACCGTGACGAACGGTTGGTGTTAATCAATCCGGAGCTTTTAGAAAAAAGCGGCGAAACAGGCATTGAAGAAGGTTGCCTGTCGATCCCTGAACAACGTGCTTTAGTACCGCGCGCAGAGAAAGTGAAAATTCGCGCCCTGGACCGCGACGGTAAACCATTTGAACTGGAAGCAGACGGTCTGTTAGCCATCTGTATTCAGCATGAGATGGATCATCTGGTTGGCAAACTGTTTATGGATTACCTGTCACCGCTAAAACAACAACGTATTCGTCAGAAAGTTGAAAAACTGGATCGTCTGAAAGCCCGGGCTTAAGGATAAGAATTAACGTGTCAGAATCACTACGTATTATTTTTGCGGGTACACCTGACTTTGCAGCGCGTCATCTTGACGCGCTGTTGTCTTCTGGACATAACGTTGTTGGCGTGTTTACCCAACCTGACCGACCAGCAGGACGCGGCAAAAAGCTGATGCCCAGTCCGGTCAAAGTGCTGGCTGAAGAAAAAGGCTTACCCGTTTTTCAGCCTGTTTCCTTGCGTCCACAAGAAAACCAGCAATTGGTCGCCGATCTACAAGCTGATATTATGGTTGTCGTCGCTTATGGGCTGATTCTGCCTAAAGCTGTGCTGGAGATGCCACGTCTCGGCTGTATCAATGTTCATGGTTCACTGCTGCCTCGCTGGCGCGGTGCCGCGCCAATCCAACGTTCGTTATGGGCGGGTGATGCAGAAACTGGCGTGACCATTATGCAAATGGATGTCGGTTTGGACACCGGCGACATGCTTTATAAACTCTCCTGCCCGATTACCGCAGAAGATACCAGTGGTACGCTGTACGACAAACTGGCAGAGCTTGGCCCACAAGGGCTTATCACCACGTTGAAACAACTGGCAGACGGCACGGCGAAACCAGAAGTTCAGGACGAAACTCTTGTCACTTACGCCGAAAAGTTGAGTAAAGAAGAAGCGCGTATTGACTGGTCACTTTCGGCAGCACAGCTTGAACGATGCATTCGCGCTTTCAATCCATGGCCAATGAGCTGGCTGGAAATTGAAGGACAGCCGGTTAAAGTCTGGAAAGCGTCGGTCATTGATACGGCAACCAACGCTGCACCAGGAACGATCCTTGAAGCCAACAAACAAGGCATCCAGGTTGCGACTGGTGATGGCATCCTGAACCTGCTCTCGTTACAACCTGCGGGTAAGAAAGCGATGAGCGCGCAAGACCTCCTGAATTCTCGTCGGGAATGGTTTGTTCCGGGCAACCGTCTGGCCTGATAGTCCACTCTTCTAAGCCCGGTCTTGCCGGGCATTTTTATTTTTATACTTATGAAAAAACAACGTAATTTACGTAGCATGGCGGCCCAGGCCATTGAACAAGTCGTCGAGCAAGGGCAATCATTAAGCAACATTCTGCCACCGCTACAGCAAAAAGTTTCCGATAAAGACAAAGCACTTCTTCAAGAGTTGTGCTTTGGCGTACTGCGTACGCTCTCACAGCTAGACTGGCTGATTAATAAGTTAATGGCCCGTCCGATGACCGGCAAACAGCGGACCGTGCATTACCTGATTATGGTCGGACTGTACCAACTACTTTATACCCGTATTCCGCCACACGCCGCGCTTGCGGAAACAGTTGAAGGCGCAGTTGCGATTAAACGCCCGCAGCTTAAAGGGTTGATTAACGGCGTATTACGCCAGTTCCAGCGTCAGCAAGAAGAGTTATTAGCCGAGTTTAATGCCAGTGATGCACGTTATCTACATCCTTCCTGGTTGCTGAAGCGTCTGCAAAAAGCGTATCCAGAGCAGTGGCAATCTATCGTTGAAGCCAATAACCAACGCCCGCCGATGTGGCTGCGCGTTAATCGTACGCATCATTCTCGCGATAGCTGGATTGCACTTCTGGAAGAAGCAGGCATGAAAGGCTTCCCACATGCGGATTACCCGGATGCTGTACGCCTGGAAACACCCGCGCCGGTTCATGCGCTACCAGGTTTTGAAGAAGGATGGGTTACCGTTCAGGATGCATCAGCACAAGGTTGCATGACCTGGCTTGCTCCACAAAACGGTGAACACATTCTGGATCTTTGTGCCGCCCCCGGCGGTAAAACAACACATATCCTTGAGGTGGCACCAGAAGCGCAAGTGCTGGCGGTTGATATTGACGAACAGCGCCTTTCTCGCGTTTACGACAATTTAAAACGCCTTGGTATGAAGGCAACCGTGAAACAAGGTGATGGCCGTTACCCTTCCCAATGGTGCGGCGAGCAACAGTTTGATCGCATTTTATTAGATGCGCCTTGTTCGGCAACCGGTGTAATTCGTCGCCATCCGGATATTAAATGGTTGCGTCGCGACCGCGATATCCCGGAACTCGCGCAGTTGCAGTCTGAAATTCTTGACGCCATCTGGCCGCATTTAAAATCCGGTGGAACCCTGGTTTATGCCACCTGTTCGGTGTTACCGGAAGAGAATAGCCAGCAGATTAAAGCCTTTTTGCAACGTACGGATGATGCCGTACTTTGCGAAACAGGAACACCAGAGCAACCTGGTAAGCAAAATCTGCCAGGCTCCGAAGAAGGCGACGGCTTCTTTTACGCTAAGCTAATCAAAAAGTGATGAGATAACGGGTCGCGACTGATGAAAATTATCATTCTGGGTGCCGGTCAGGTTGGCGGCACGCTGGCGGAAAACCTGGTTGGTGAGAACAACGATATTACCGTTGTCGATACTAATGGTGAGCGTCTGCGAACCTTGCAGGATAAATTTGACCTGCGTGTTGTGCAGGGGCATGGCTCTCATCCACGCGTATTGCGGGAGGCCGGTGCCGACGACGCCGATATGCTGGTTGCTGTAACCAGTTCAGATGAAACTAATATGGTTGCCTGCCAGGTAGCCTACTCACTTTTCAACACCCCTAATCGCATCGCTCGTATCCGCTCGCCGGACTACGTTCGAGATGCTGATAAGCTATTCCATTCTGATGCCGTACCGATTGATCATCTGATCGCACCAGAGCAGTTGGTTATCGATAATATTTACCGACTGATTGAATATCCCGGCGCATTGCAGGTGGTGAACTTCGCTGAGGGTAAAGTCAGCCTGGCTGTGGTTAAAGCCTATTATGGTGGCCCGCTGATTGGTAATGCACTTTCGACCATGCGCGAACATATGCCACATATCGATACTCGTGTGGCAGCAATTTTCCGCCACGATCGCCCCATTCGTCCGCAAGGTTCGACCATCGTTGAAGCTGGTGATGAAGTGTTCTTTATTGCCGCTTCACAACATATCCGCGCGGTGATGAGCGAATTACAACGTCTGGAAAAACCGTATAAGCGGATTATGCTGGTAGGCGGCGGCAATATCGGCGCTGGACTGGCGCGTCGTCTGGAAAAAGATTACAGCGTCAAACTCATCGAACGTAATCAGCAGCGCGCAGCCGAATTGGCGGAAAAGTTGCAGAATACTATCGTCTTTTTTGGCGATGCGTCGGATCAGGAACTGCTGGCTGAAGAACATATTGATCAAGTTGATCTGTTTATTGCCGTCACCAACGATGACGAAGCCAATATCATGTCCGCCATGCTTGCCAAACGTATGGGGGCGAAAAAGGTGATGGTGTTGATCCAGCGTCGCGCTTATGTGGATCTGGTTCAAGGAAGCGTGATCGATATTGCGATTTCACCGCAACAAGCAACTATTTCCGCGTTGCTTAGTCATGTGCGAAAAGCTGATATTGTTGGTGTTTCCTCACTCCGTCGAGGTGTGGCTGAAGCTATTGAAGCTGTTGCTCACGGTGATGAGAGCACTTCTCGTGTTGTTGGTCGGGTTATTGATGAAATTAAACTGCCGCCTGGGACAATTATCGGTGCGGTGGTACGTGGAAACGACGTGATGATTGCTAATGATAATTTACGCATTGAGCAAGGCGATCACGTAATTATGTTCCTCACAGATAAAAAGTTTATTACCGACGTCGAAAGACTCTTCCAGCCAAGCCCTTTCTTTTTGTAATTAATAAGGCGTCTAATGACGCCTTATTATTTCCCTTTGCTTATCAAGGATTAATTAAATTCATTCCTGGCAGGAAAATAGCTTAACATTTGTTAGACTTATAAATGTCAGTTTCATAGGGAGAATAACATGAGCATTATTAAAGAATTTCGCGAATTTGCGATGCGCGGGAACGTGGTGGATTTGGCAGTGGGTGTCATTATCGGCGCGGCATTCGGTAAGATTGTCTCCTCACTGGTTGCCGATATCATCATGCCGCCACTGGGTTTATTAATTGGCGGGATCGACTTTAAACAGTTTGCTGTCACATTACGCGATGCGCAGGGGGATGTACCCGCTGTTGTTATGCATTACGGCGTCTTCATTCAAAACGTATTTGATTTCCTGATTGTTGCCTTTGCCATCTTTATGGCGATTAAGCTAATCAACAAACTGAATCGGAAAAAAGAAGAACCAGCGGCGGCTCCAGCACCAACTAAAGAAGAAGTATTACTGACAGAAATTCGTGATTTGCTGAAAGAGCAGAATAACCGCTCTTAACAAGCGCCAGAAAGCAGAAGGCCAGTGGTAAAAAAGCGATTCACTTTCTTGCCACTGGCCTCCCAGTTCCCCCGATTGCCATGTTTTCCTTTTCGCATATAGCTGCCTTTCCCTTTTTTATTTTTCTCTACGCGTTGTCTGAACAGGGGGTCATGCAGTAATGCTTCTATCGCATTATCCTTTATCTGCCCTTTAGTATGCTGATATCGGCTCATAAAAACTCCAGTTGGTTGTTTAACGGCGCGAGTGTAATCCCGCCAGTGCAATAAATCAACAGCCACTCTTAACGCCACTCGCTCCTTGCTCAAGAGCTTCAAGAATCGAGCAATAAACGCTGCTATGAGCCGTCCCACAACAGGCATCATTAAGCCGTTGCAGAGAACGTTGCATACTCTGCAACTCGGCTATCCGCGCTTCCACTTCCTGTAATCTTTCCTGCACAATGCCTTTTGATTCCTGACAGGTATGGTGTTCAGGATCGATACGGATCGACAGTAATTCTCGGATCGACTCAAGGCTGAAACCGAGCTGTCTGGCGTGACGAATAAACTTCAAACGTCGGAGATCGCTTTCGGTATAAAGACGAAAACCACCTTCGGTACGTACTTCATGATCCATCATTTGTTGCTTTTCGTAATAACGAATCGTGTCAGGCGTTGCTTCCGCAAGTTTTGCCAGCTCACCAATGCGATACATATTTACTCCATTAGTTATCATTGATTTTATTCAACAATTTTTCAGCATACACGCCAGGTAAAAAATCGGTGCTCAATCCTGCTTGTCGCAGCTTTAACTCCAGTAATAACAACCGACGACTAATCTCATGATATTGCGGATCGTCCTGGCGAATGCCTTTGAGGATATCCAGAAGTTGAATTGCCTCCTTTCGCTGTTCAAGTTCTGGAGGTAAGTAACCGGCATTCTTCAACAAGCGATACCCCGCACGTAATTCCGGTGGCACGTGGGAATCATCATCAAGTATCAATGGTTCGCCGCTACCTGGCAGGTTATCAAACTCACCTTTCGCTTGCGCTTCTGATATATGGCGCTCTGCCCACTGGTCAAGTAACCACATAAATACTCCAGGGGATGAACAAAAAGAGTACAGCTATTGTAGATAAGTGGGGATACTACAGGTATAAAAAAACCCGCCGGGGCGGGTTTTTTTACGTTGCTTCAGATTACTCTGCAGCAGCTTCTGCTTTCTCTGAACGATCAACCAGCTCGATGTAAGCCATCGGCGCGTTGTCGCCTGCACGGAAACCACACTTCAGAATACGAGTGTAACCACCGGCACGGCTCGCGAAACGCGGGCCCAGTTCGTTAAACAGTTTTGCCACGATCTCGTTATCACGAGTACGGGCGAATGCCAGACGACGATTAGCAACGCTATCAGTCTTGGCAAGAGTAATCAGCGGCTCAACTACGCGGCGCAGCTCTTTCGCTTTAGGCAGAGTCGTCTTGATGATTTCATGACGAACCAGTGAACCTGCCATATTGCGGAACATAGCCTGGCGATGGCTGCTGTTGCGGTTCAGTTGACGACCACTCTTACGATGGCGCATGACCTTATCCTTCTCAGTAAAACCTTAACCTGTGATCCGGTTACTCGTCAGCGATGCTTGCCGGTGGCCAGTTTTCCAGGCGCATACCCAGAGACAGTCCACGGGAAGCCAGCACGTCTTTAATCTCAGTAAGAGATTTTTTACCAAGGTTAGGCGTTTTAAGGAGCTCAACCTCGGTACGCTGTACCAGATCACCGATATAGTGGATAGCTTCTGCTTTAAGGCAGTTAGCAGAGCGGACAGTCAATTCCAGATCGTCAACAGGGCGCAGCAGGATCGGATCGAACTCTGGTTTCTCTTCTTTCACTTCCGGCTGACGTACATCACGTAAGTCAACGAAAGCTTCCAGTTGTTCAGCCAGAATGGTTGCCGCACGACGAATCGCCTCTTCAGGATCGATTGTGCCGTTGGTTTCCATTTCGATGACCAGCTTGTCCAGGTCGGTACGCTGTTCTACACGCGCTGCTTCAACATTGTAGGCAATACGCTCTACAGGGCTGTAGCATGCGTCGACCAGCAGACGGCCGATTGGGCGCTCATCTTCTTCCGAATGAATTCGGGTAGAAGCCGGCACATAACCACGACCGCGCTGAACTTTGATACGCATGCTAATAGACGCGTTCTCATCGGTCAGGTGGCAGATCACGTGCTGCGGCTTGACGATTTCGACATCACCGTCGTGGGTGATATCGGCTGCAGTCACAGGGCCAATGCCAGATTTATTCAAGGTAAGAATAACTTCATCTTTGCCCTGAACTCTCACCGCCAGCCCTTTCAGGTTGAGCAGGATTTCCAGGATATCTTCCTGAACGCCTTCTTTGGTGCTGTACTCATGTAGTACACCATCAATCTCAACCTCGGTCACCGCGCAACCCGGCATCGATGAGAGCAGAATACGGCGCAGTGCGTTACCCAGAGTATGGCCAAAGCCACGCTCTAAAGGCTCAAGGGTCACCTTGGCGTGCGTCGAACTCACTTGCTCGATATCAACCAGGCGCGGTTTTAGAAACTCTGTCACAGAACCCTGCATTGTGTCCTCTCTTTGGTACTAAGCTTTACTTGGAGTAAAGCTCGACGATCAGGTGTTCGTTAATGTCCGCAGACAGATCAGAACGCTCCGGCTTACGCTTAAACGTACCTTCCATCTTGCCAGCATCAACTTCCAGCCAGGTTGGCTTTTCACGCTGCTCAGCCAGCTCCAGAGCGGCTTTCACGCGAGACTGCTTCTTCGCTTTCTCACGAATGCTTACAACGTCATTCGGACTAACCTGATAAGAAGCGATGTTAACAACACGACCGTTTACCATAATTGCTTTATGGCTAACCAGCTGACGTGCTTCTGCACGAGTGGCACCGAAGCCCATACGGTATACAACGTTGTCCAGACGACCTTCCAGCAGAGCCAACAGGTTTTCACCGGTGTTGCCTTTCAGACGTGCTGCTTCTTTATAGTAGTTACGGAACTGACGCTCCAGCACACCATAGATACGGCGAACTTTTTGCTTTTCACGCAACTGCACACCATAGTCAGACAGACGCGGTTTACGCGCACCGTGCTGGCCAGGAGCTTGTTCAATTTTACACTTGGTATCGATCGCGCGAACGCCAGACTTAAGGAATAAGTCGGTGCCCTCACGACGGCTCAGCTTGAGCTTAGGACCCAAATATCTTGCCATTTTCTTTCTCCAACAAACCTGGAAAACGAAGCGTTATACGCGACGTTTTTTCGGCGGACGACAACCGTTATGAGGGATCGGAGTCACATCAGTAATGTTAGTGATGCGGAAACCTGCGGCGTTCAGAGCACGAATAGTAGATTCGCGGCCTGGACCCGGACCTTTAACCATAACTTCCAGATTCTTGATGCCGTATTCTTTCACGGCGTCAGCGCAACGCTCTGCTGCAACCTGAGCTGCAAACGGAGTGGATTTGCGAGAACCACGGAAACCGGAACCACCGGCAGTTGCCCAACCCAACGCGTTACCCTGACGATCAGTGATAGTCACGATGGTGTTGTTGAAAGAAGCATGGATATGAGCCACGCCGTCAGAGACTTGTTTTCTTACACGTTTACGTGCACGAATTGGTGCCTTTGCCATTATTCAATCACCCCGATTATTTCTTGATCGGTTTGCGCGGACCCTTACGGGTACGTGCGTTGGTCTTGGTACGCTGACCGCGAACCGGGAGACCACGACGATGACGCAAACCGCGATAGCAACCAAGATCCATCAGGCGCTTGATGCTCATGCTGATTTCACGGCGCAGATCACCTTCAACGACAAATTTGGCAACTTCGTCACGCAGCGTGTCGATTTGTCCTTCAGACAGCTCACTGATCTTAACATCTTCAGCGATACCCGCTGCAGCCAGGATGGCTTTGGAACGGGTCTTGCCGACGCCATAAATCGAAGTTAATGCGATTACGGCATGCTTATGATCAGGAATGTTAATGCCTGCTATACGGGCCACTATGCACTCCTACTATTTAATATGTACGTTCCATGCTGAAAAGCCCGTTTTCAGGATACTCAAATGGAAACGCACAGACATACAAAAGATTGGCTGGCTAATCTAGCCAGCTCAACCCAACTTTGCAAGAAAAATATGCGAATAAATCAGCCTTGGCGCTGTTTATGCTTCGGCTCGGCACTGCAAATCACACGGATGACACCATCACGCTTAACGATTTTGCAGTTACGGCATAATTTCTTGACGGAAGCACGAACTTTCATTTTTACTCTCCGTAACTTCTCGGGCGACCAATTATCGGCCGTAGCCTTTCAGGTTCGCCTTCTTCAATGCAGACTCATACTGACTGGACATCATCAGAGTTTGCACTTGAGCCATAAAGTCCATAATCACGACAACAACGATAAGCAGTGAGGTCCCACCGAAGTAGAACGGTACTTTCATTGCATCACGCATGAACTCCGGGATCAGGCAGATAAAGGTAATGTACAACGCACCAACCAGGGTCAGACGGGTCATTACTTTATCGATATACTTCGCCGTTTGCTCTCCCGGACGAATTCCTGGTACAAATGCACCGGACTTCTTCAGGTTATCTGCTGTTTCACGCGGGTTGAAAACCAACGCCGTGTAGAAGAAACAGAAGAAGATGATTGCAGACGCATAGAGTAACACATAAAGCGGTTGCCCAGGCTGCAAATACAGCGAAATTGTTGTCAGCCAGTTCCAACCAGTACCGCCCCCGAACCATGACGCGATGGTCGCCGGGAACAGAATAATACTGGAAGCGAAGATTGCCGGGATTACCCCCGCCATATTCACTTTCAGCGGTAAATGTGTGCTCTGTGCAGCATAGACACGACGACCTTGCTGACGTTTCGCGTAGTTTACCACAATGCGGCGTTGACCACGCTCAACAAATACAACAAAGAACGTCACTGCAAATACTAATACTGCAACCAACAGCAACACGAGGAAGTGCAGGTCGCCTTGACGCGCTTGCTCGATAGTATGGGCAATGGCTGGCGGGAGTCCCGCGACAATACCGGCGAAGATAATGATTGAAATACCGTTGCCGATACCTCGTTCAGTGATCTGTTCGCCCAACCACATCAGGAACATGGTTCCCGTGACCAGACTTACAACAGCGGTGAAGTAGAATGCAAAGCCCGGGTTAATAACCAGGCCTTGCATACCAGGCATATTCGGCAGACCGGTAGCAATACCGATCGACTGGAATATTGCCAGCACCAGAGTACCGTAACGGGTGTACTGGCTGATCTTACGACGACCAGACTCCCCTTCTTTCTTAATTTCTGCCAGCGTTGGGTGAACCACCGTCAGCAGCTGGATAATGATCGACGCCGAAATATACGGCATGATCCCCAGAGCAAAGATAGAAGCACGGCTGAGAGCACCACCAGAGAACATGTTAAACATCTCAATGATGGTGCCTCGCTGTTGCTCAAGCAGTTTGGCAAGTACAGCGGCATCAATACCAGGGATCGGAATAAAAGAGCCAATACGGAACACAATCAGCGCACCGATAACAAACAGCAGTCTGCGTTTCAGCTCGCCTAAGCCACCTTTGGCACTTTGAAAATCTAATCCCGGTTGTTTAGCCATCTGCTACTTATTCCTCGATTTTACCGCCAGCAGCTTCGATAGCAGCACGAGCGCCTTTAGTAACACGCAGGCCACGAACAGTTACCGGAGTAGTTACTTCGCCAGCCAGGATCACTTTCGCGAACTCGATCTGGATACCGATAATGTTAGCCGCTTTCAGCGTATTCAGGTCTACAACACCGCCTTCTACTTTAGCCAGGTCAGACAGACGAACTTCGGCTGTAATCGCTGCTTTACGAGAAGTGAAGCCGAATTTCGGCAGACGACGGTACAGAGGCATCTGACCACCTTCGAAACCGCGACGTACGCCACCGCCAGAACGAGATTTCTGACCTTTGTGACCACGACCACCGGTTTTACCGAGGCCAGAACCGATACCACGACCCAGGCGTTTACCCGCCTTTTTGGAGCCTTCGGCCGGAGACAGAGTATTTAAACGCATCTCTTACTCCTCAACTTTAACCATGAAGGAAACCGCGTTGATCATACCGCGAATAGCAGGAGTATCCTCGCGCTCTACGGTGTGACCAATACGACGCAGACCCAGGCCAAGCAGCGTTGCCTTGTGTTTCGGCAGACGACCGATTGCACTGCGGGTTTGAGTAATTTTAATAGTCTTTGCCATGGTTTATTTCCCCAGAATTTCTTCAACGGATTTACCACGCTTGGCAGCGACCATTTCTGGAGAACTCATATTTTCCAGGCCATCAATAGTTGCACGAACCACGTTGATCGGGTTGGTGGAACCATATGCTTTAGCCAGAACGTTATGAACCCCAGCGACTTCCAGAACGGCGCGCATTGCACCACCGGCGATGATACCGGTACCTTCGGAAGCCGGCTGCATGAATACGCGAGAACCCGTGTGAACACCTTTAACAGGGTGTTGCAGAGTGCCGTTATTCAGCGCGACGTTAATCATATTGCGACGGGCTTTTTCCATCGCTTTCTGGATCGCTGCTGGAACTTCACGCGCTTTACCGTAACCAAAACCAACGCGACCGTTACCATCACCAACTACAGTCAGAGCTGTGAAGGAGAAAATACGACCACCTTTAACGGTTTTAGATACGCGGTTTACCGCGATCAGCTTTTCCTGCAGTTCGCCAGCTTGTTTTTCGATGTGAGCCATCTTACACCTCTACCTTAGAACTGAAGGCCAGCTTCACGGGCAGCATCTGCCAGTGCCTGGACACGACCATGATATTGGAACCCGGAACGGTCAAAGGATACATCTTTGATGCCTTTTTCCAGAGCGCGTTCAGCGACAGCTTTACCCACAGCTGCAGCCGCGTCTTTGTTACCGGTGTACTTCAGTTGTTCAGCGATAGCTTTTTCTACAGTAGAAGCAGCTACCAGAACTTCAGAACCGTTCGGTGCAATTACCTGTGCGTAAATGTGACGCGGGGTACGATGTACCACCAGGCGAGTTGCGCCCAGCTCCTGGAGCTTGCGGCGTGCGCGGGTCGCACGACGGATACGAGCAGATTTCTTATCCATAGTGTTACCTTACTTCTTCTTAGCCTCTTTGGTACGCACGACTTCGTCGGCGTAACGAACACCCTTGCCTTTGTAAGGCTCAGGACGACGGTAGGCGCGCAGATCCGCTGCAACCTGACCGATCACCTGCTTATCAGCGCCTTTCAGCACGATTTCAGTCTGAGTCGGACATTCAGCAGTGATACCCGCAGGCAGCTGATGGTCAACAGGATGAGAGAAACCCAGAGACAGGTTAATCACATTGCCTTTAACCGCTGCACGGTAACCTACACCAACCAGCTGCAGCTTCTTAGTGAAGCCTTCGGTAACACCGATAACCATTGAGTTCAGCAGGGCACGCGCGGTACCAGCCTGAGCCCAACCGTCTGCGTAACCATCACGCGGACCGAAGGTCAGGGTATTATCTGCATGTTTAACTTCAACAGCATCGTTGAGAGTACGAGTCAGCTCGCCGTTTTTACCTTTGATCGTAATAACCTGACCGTTGATTTTTACATCAACGCCGGCAGGAACAACGACCGGTGCTTTAGCAACACGAGACATTTTTTCCTCCGATTAGGCTACGTAGCAGATAATTTCGCCACCAAGACCAGCCTGGCGCGCTGCACGATCAGTCATAACACCTTTAGAGGTAGAAACAACTGCGATACCCAGACCCGCCATAACTTTCGGCAGCTCATCTTTACGTTTATAGATGCGCAGACCTGGGCGGCTGACACGCTGAATGCTTTCTACAACAGCTTTGCCCTGGAAATACTTAAGAGTCAGTTCCAGTTCAGGCTTGGTGTCGCCTTCAACTTTAAAATCTTCAATAAAACCTTCTTCCTTCAGCACGTTGGCGATTGCCACTTTCAGCTTGGAGGAAGGCATGGTGACCGCAGCTTTGTTCGCGGCCTGACCGTTACGGATACGGGTCAGCATATCCGCGATCGGATCTTGCATGCTCATCTGTCTTTACTCCCGTGATTCAATTGGTGACAATTACCAGCTAGCCTTTTTCAGACCCGGGATTTCACCGCGCATAGCGGCTTCACGGACCTTAATACGGCTCAACCCGAACTTCCGCAGGAAACCATGCGGACGACCTGTTTGACGGCAGCGGTTACGCTGACGAGACGGGCTGGAATCACGCGGCAGAGTCTGCAGCTTGAGAACAGCATTCCAACGATCTTCGTCGGAAGCGTTCACATCAGAGATGATCGCTTTCAGTTCAGCGCGTTTCGCGAAGTATTTATCAGCTAAAGCTACGCGTTTTACTTCGCGTGCTTTCATTGATTGCTTAGCCATTTAGTAACCCTACCTTACTTGCGGAACGGGAAGTCAAAGGCAGCCAGCAGAGCACGGCCTTCTTCGTCAGATTTCGCAGTAGTGGTAATGGTAATATCCAAACCACGAACGCGGTCGACTTTATCGTAGTCGATTTCTGGGAAGATGATCTGCTCACGGACACCCATGCTGTAGTTACCACGACCGTCGAAAGACTTAGCGGACAGGCCACGGAAGTCACGGATACGAGGTACAGCAATAGTGATCAGGCGCTCAAAGAACTCCCACATGCGTTCGCCACGCAGAGTTACTTTACAGCCGATCGGATAGCCCTGACGGATTTTGAAGCCTGCAACAGATTTGCGTGCTTTGGTGATCAGCGGTTTTTGACCGGAGATTGCTGCCAGGTCTGCTGCTGCGTTATCCAGCAGTTTTTTGTCAGCGATCGCTTCACCAACACCCATGTTCAGGGTGATCTTCTCGACCCGAGGGACTTGCATGACAGAATTGTAGTTAAACTCAGTCATGAGTTTTTTAACTACTTCGTCTTTGTAGTAATCATGCAGTTTCGCCATCGTACTACTCCAAATTACTTGATAGTTTCGCTGTTAGACTTGAAGAAACGGACTTTTTTACCGTCTTCGAATCTAAAGCCTACACGGTCAGCCTTGCCGGTTGCCGCATTGAAGATTGCTACGTTGGAAACCTGAATAGCGGCTTCTTTTTCAACGATGCCACCCGGTTGGTTCAGAGCCGGAACCGGCTTCTGGTGTTTCTTAACCAGGTTGATACCTTCAACAATGACCTTGCCGGAAGACAGGACATTCTTAACTTTACCGCGTTTACCTTTATCTTTACCGGTTAACACGATAACTTCGTCATCACGACGGATTTTCGCTGCCATGATTCGCTCCTTAGAGTACTTCTGGTGCCAGAGAGATAATTTTCATGAACTTCTCACTACGAAGCTCACGAGTTACCGGCCCAAAAATACGCGTACCGATAGGCTGCTCGCTGTTGTTGTTCAGAAGAACACAAGCATTACCATCGAAGCGAATGACAGAACCGTCCGGGCGACGAACACCCTTCTTGGTGCGCACCACTACCGCCTTCAGCACATCACCTTTTTTGACCTTACCACGCGGAATTGCTTCTTTGATGGTGATCTTGATGATGTCGCCTACGCCTGCGTAGCGACGGTGCGAGCCACCCAGAACCTTGATACACATTACGCGACGTGCACCGGAGTTGTCGGCGACGTTCAGCATAGTCTGTTCTTGGATCATTTTAGTGCTCCGCTAATGTCAACTACTACTGAGACCCGAAAATCAGGTCGTTAAAAATCCCCATATCGAGGGCGCGGCATTATAACACCGCTTCAAAGATATGGGTAGAAAAAATAAACGGCTCATTTCTGAGCCGTTTATTCGTATCGAGAGAGTGTACTGTATTACAGAACCGCTTTCTCTACAACGCGAACCAGCGTCCAGGATTTAGTCTTGGACAGCGGACGGCATTCGCGGATTTCAACCACGTCACCGATACCGCATTCGTTGTTCTCGTCATGTACGTGCAGTTTGGTCGTACGCTTGATGAATTTACCGTAGATCGGGTGTTTCACAAAACGTTCGATAGCAACAACAATGGATTTCTCCATTTTGTCGCTAACAACGCGACCTTGCAGAGTACGGATTTTATCGGTCATTACGCACCCGCCTTCTCGTTCAGTAAAGTCTTAACGCGTGCGACATCGCGACGCACTTGCTTCAACAGGTGAGACTGTTGCAGCTGGCCACTTGCAGCCTGCATACGCAGGTTGAACTGCTCACGCAGCAGGTTCAGCAGCTCGGTGTTCAGCTCTTCAACGCTCTTCTCACGCAGCTCTTTTGCTTTCATTACATCACCGTCTTAGTTACAAAGGTGGTTTTAATCGGCAGTTTCGCTGCTGCCAGCTTGAATGCTTCACGGGCCAGCTCTTCCGGAACACCGTCCATTTCATACAGGACTTTACCCGGCTGAATCAAGGCAACCCAATACTCCACGTTACCTTTACCTTTACCCATACGCACTGCCAGCGGCTTTTCAGTGATCGGTTTGTCCGGGAACACACGGATCCAGATCTTACCTTGACGCTTAACTGCACGGGTCATAGCACGACGTGCTGCTTCGATCTGACGGGCAGTCAGACGACCACGGCCAACAGCTTTCAGACCGAAGCTGCCGAAGCTAACATCCGTACCCTGCGCCAGACCGCGGTTACGGCCTTTGTGCATTTTACGGAATTTTGTACGCTTTGGTTGTAACATCAGCGACGCTCCTTATTTACGGCCTTTACGCTGCTGCTTTTTAGGTTGCGCAGCCGGTTTTTCCGGTTGTTCAACAGCAGCCATACCACCCAGGATCTCGCCTTTGAAGATCCACACTTTAACGCCGATTACACCGTAAGTGGTGTGCGCCTCAGAGGTGTTGTAGTCGATGTCAGCACGCAGAGTGTGCAGCGGTACGCGACCTTCGCGGTACCATTCGGTACGTGCGATTTCCGCGCCGCCCAGACGGCCGCTAACTTCAACTTTAATACCTTTAGCGCCCAGACGCATTGCGTTCTGTACAGCACGCTTCATAGCACGACGGAACATTACGCGACGTTCCAGCTGAGAAGTGATGCTGTCAGCAACCAGTTTTGCGTCCAGTTCAGGCTTACGAACTTCGGCGATGTTGATCTGTGCAGGAACGCCAGCGATGTCCGCTACGACCTTACGCAGTTTTTCTACGTCTTCACCTTTCTTACCGATAACGATACCCGGGCGAGCGGTGTGAATGGTTACACGGATGCTCTTAGCCGGACGCTCGATAACGATACGAGATACGGACGCTTTAGCCAGTTCCTTAGTCAGGTACTGACGTACTTTAAAATCGCTGTCCAGGTTGTCAGCGAATTCTTTGGTGTTCGCAAACCAGGTAGAGTTCCATGGTTTTACAATACCCAAGCGAATACCATTAGGATGTACTTTCTGACCCATTGCTAGTCTCCAGAGTCTCAGCGATCGGACACAACCACAGTGATGTGGCTGGTGCGCTTCAGGATGCGATCTGCACGACCTTTTGCACGCGGCATAATGCGCTTCATGCTCGGGCCTTCGTCTACGAAAATTTTCGTAACTTTCAGATCGTCAATGTCAGCGCCATCGTTGTGTTCAGCGTTAGCAATGGCAGATTCCAGAACTTTCTTAACCAGTACAGCCGCTTTCTTATTGGTGTAGGTCAGAATATCCAGAGCCTGCGACACTTTCTTACCGCGAATCAGGTCAGCAACAAGGCGAACCTTCTGAGCAGAAGAACGAGCATGGCGATGTTTAGCGATAGTTTCCATCTCTTCCTCCTACCTTATTTCTTTTTCGCTTTTTTATCAGCAGCATGGCCGCGATAAGTACGAGTCGGTGCGAATTCACCCAGTTTGTGACCAACCATTTCGTCGGTTACAAATACCGGAACGTGCTGACGACCATTATGGACAGCGATGGTCAAACCGATCATGTTAGGAAAGATCGTTGAACGACGGGACCAAGTGCGCAGGGGCTTCTTGTCTCCGCTTTCCACCGCTTTCTCTACCTTCTTCAGCAAGTGCAGGTCAATAAAAGGACCTTTCTTGAGAGAACGTGGCATGGCTTATCCTCTAAAATTATTTGCTACGGCGACGTACGATAAATTTATCAGTACGCTTGTTGCTGCGGGTCTTCTTACCTTTGGTCTGAACGCCCCACGGGGTTACCGGGTGCTTACCAAAGTTACGACCTTCACCACCACCATGTGGGTGGTCTACCGGGTTCATCGCAGTACCGCGAACGGTAGGACGAACACCACGCCAGCGTGCAGCACCAGCTTTACCCAGAACGCGCAGCATATGCTCAGCATTGCCAACTTCGCCCAGAGTTGCACGGCAGTCTGCTTCTACTTTACGCATTTCACCAGAACGCAGACGCAGGGTGACATAAGCACCATCGCGAGCAACGATCTGAACGTAAGTACCAGCGGAACGTGCCAGCTGACCGCCTTTACCTGGTTTCATTTCTACGTTGTGAACAGTAGAACCAACCGGGATGTTGCGCATCGGCAGGGTGTTACCTGGTTTGATTGCAGCATCAACGCCAGACTGAATCTGGTCGCCAGCTTTCAGGCCTTTAGGGGCCAGGATGTAACGGCGTTCACCGTCTTTGTACAGAACCAGCGCGATGTTCGCGGAGCGGTTCGGATCGTACTCAAGACGTTCAACAACTGCCGGGATACCGTCTTTGTTGCGTTTGAAGTCAACAATACGGTAAGCCTGCTTGTGGCCACCACCGATATGACGAGTGGTGATACGGCCATTGTTGTTACGACCACCGGATTTGCTGTTTTTTTCCAGCAACGGAGCAAAAGGTTTGCCCTTGTGCAGCTCAGGGTTAACCACTTTAACTACGTGGCGACGACCCGGAGATGTCGGTTTACATTTAACAACTGCCATTGTATTACTCCTCCGACTTACTCAGCGCCGCCAACGAAGTCCAGATTCTGGC
This sequence comes from Escherichia sp. MOD1-EC5495, assembly GCF_002965965.1. Classification (NCBI taxonomy): domain Bacteria; kingdom Pseudomonadati; phylum Pseudomonadota; class Gammaproteobacteria; order Enterobacterales; family Enterobacteriaceae; genus Escherichia; species Escherichia sp. MOD1-EC5495. Next base: position 3,675 of record NZ_PTRI01000035.1, on the reverse strand, counting down.
CTTCTTTCAGGGTGACGTAAGCTTTTTTCCAGTCGCTACGACGACCGATACGCTGTCCGTGACGTTTAACTTTCCCTTTAACTACCAGGGTGTTAACGACTTCGACTTCGACTTCAAACAGTTTCTGCACAGCAGCTTTGATTTCTGCTTTGGTCGCGTCTTTAGCAACTTTGAGTACGATGGTGTTGGATTTTTCCATCGCAGTAGACGCTTTTTCAGAAACGTGCGGTGCACGCAGCACCTTCAGCAGACGTTCTTCACGAATCATGCCAGCATCTCCTCAACTTGCTTAACAGCATCAGCAGTCATTACGACTTTGTCGAAGGCGATCAGGCTAACCGGGTCGATACCAGTTGCATCGCGTACGTCAACCTTGTGCAGGTTGCGCGCAGCCAGGAACAGGTTTTCGTCCAGCTCACCGGTGATGATCAGCACATCTTCCAGAGCCATGTCTTTCAGTTTCTGTGCCAGCAGCTTGGTTTTCGGCGCTTCTACAGAGAACTTCTCGACAACGATCAGACGATCCTGACGTACCAGTTCGGACAGGATGCTTTTCAGCGCGCCGCGGTACATCTTCTTGTTAACTTTTTGACTGTGGTCCTGCGGACGAGCAGCGAAGGTTACGCCACCAGAACGCCAAATCGGGCTCTTGATAGAACCAGAACGCGCACGGCCGGTGCCTTTCTGGCGCCACGGTTTTTTACCGGAACCAGTTACTTCAGCACGAGTCTTCTGAGCACGAGTACCCTGACGAGCACCAGCTGCATAAGCAACAACAACCTGGTGAACCAGCGCTTCGTTGAAATCACGACCGAAGGTAGTTTCGGAAACAGTCAGCGCGCTCTGCGCGTCTTTCAATACTAATTCCATTGCTATCTCCTTACGCCTTCACAGCTGGTTTAACGATCAGGTCGCTACCGGTTGCACCCGGAACAGCACCTTTAACCAGCAGCAGGTTGCGCTCAGCGTCAACGCGTACTACGTCAAGGCTCTGAACGGTTACACGTTCGTTACCCATCTGACCTGCCATTTTCTTGCCTTTGAACACTTTGCCCGGAGTCTGGTTCTGACCGATAGAACCCGGAACGCGGTGAGACAAGGAGTTACCGTGAGTAGCGTCCTGGGTACGGAAGTTCCAGCGCTTAACGGTACCTGCGAAACCTTTACCTTTAGAGGTGCCAGTTACGTCAACTTTTTTAACGTCAGCAAACAGTTCGACGCTAATGCTCTGACCTACAGTGAACTCTTCGCCTTCAGCCAGGCGGAATTCCCACAGACCACGGCCAGCTTCTACGCCAGCTTTAGCGAAGTGGCCAGCTTCAGGCTTGGTCACACGGTTAGCTTTTTTAGCACCGGTGGTTACCTGAATAGCACGGTAGCCATCGTTAGCCAGGTCTTTAACCTGAGTAACGCGGTTTGCTTCAACTTCGATTACGGTTACTGGGATAGAAACGCCGTCTTCTGTGAAGATACGGGTCATACCCACTTTTTTACCGACTAAACCAATCATTGTTTCAACCTCTCAATCGCTCAATGACCTGATTAACCCAGGCTGATCTGCACGTCTACACCGGCAGCCAGATCCAGACGCATCAGAGCATCAACGGTTTTCTCGGTTGGCTCAACGATGTCAACCAGACGCAAGTGAGTACGGATTTCGTACTGATCGCGCGCGTCTTTGTTGACGTGCGGGGAGATCAGAACGGTAAAACGCTCTTTGCGTGTCGGCAGCGGGATCGGACCACGGACCTGCGCACCAGTGCGCTTGGCAGTCTCGACGATTTCCGCGGTTGCTTGATCGATCAGACGATGATCAAACGCTTTCAGGCGGATACGGATTCTTTGGTTCTGCATGAGACCAGAGCTCCAATTATTTTATAAACGAAAATGATTACTCCTCAGACCCATTACGATTGATGGGAGAGTGTAACCGTTCTTACGTAGCCCCCCGATTGGGAGCATTGTTAGGTAGCCAAATTCGGCTAACTGAGGTTCAGATCGAACCTGCTGTCAACTACGACAAGCCCGCGCATTATACGTAAATCTGAGCCTGACGCAAGCATCGCGTAGAAATTAATCGCAACGTGCAGATTGCGAGCTGCATTCCACGAAATTTGTAGGGTTGTGAAGATAGCGTTTTTCACCGGAACCAGATTAACAAAGCAGCGATTTCTCTGTTGCTGAGTATCCAAAGTTATTCGATGGTGATACTCCAACTACAGAGGATATTTTATGGACGCTACCCTTCCCTTTCTGATTTTGTACGCTTGTTTATCAGCCCTACTTTTTTTCTGGGATGCAAAGCATGGCTTGTTACCTGACAGATTTACCTGCCCGTTACTCTGGTCTGGTCTTTTGTTCTATCAAGTTTGTCAGCCTGCCGGGTTAACCGATGCATTATGGGGGGCGACTATCGGTTACGGCGCATTCGCTGTTATTTATTGGGGCTATCGCATACTGCGACATAAAGAAGGATTAGGCTATGGCGATGTGAAATTTCTCGCCGCCCTTGGTGCCTGGCATACATGGGCCTTCTTACCACGGCTGGTTTTCCTTGCTGCCTCATTCGCTTGCGGAGCCGTAGTTATTGGTCTGCTCATGAGAGGAAAAGAATCATTAAAAAACCCGCTGCCTTTTGGACCATTTCTGGCGGCTGCGGGTTTCGTTGTTGGCTGGGATAGTTTGCTGACTGGCAGTTAATCTTTAACTTTAATTTGTGATTGCAGGTAATTCTGCAGGCCGATTTTACCGATGAGATCCAGTTCAGTTTCGAGCCAGTCGATATGACCTTCTTCATCTGCAAGGATCTCGATCATCATATCGCGGCTAACATAGTCATGAACGCTGTCGGCATAAGCGATAGCCTCACGGAGATCCTTCGCACCTTCCAGCTCTAATCGCAGGTCGGATTGCAGCATCTCTTCAACATCTTCACCAATCCCCAGCTTGCCTAAATCCTGTAAGTTTGGGATTCCTTCTAAGAACAAAATACGCTCGATATATTTATCTGCGTGTTTCATCTCATCGATAGATTCATGGTATTCGACGTCATTGAGACGCATCAGGCCCCAGTTTTTAAACATTCGGGCATGGAGAAAATACTGATTGATTGCGACAAGCTCATTTCCCAATAGTTTATTGAGATAATTTATGATTTTAACATCACCTTTCATTTTATAGTCCCTCCGCTTCCACTATTAGAGCGTAGATGGGGCTAGCGGGATGTCAAAAAATAAGCGTGAGCTTCAGGCAATCTCTTTAAATTCTGGCATCTGCATCAACTCGTCCTGCATCACTTCGCGTGCGGCGCGAATGCACTTACCACATTGATTTCCTACAGGAATAAACTTGCGTAATTGTTGGAAAGACTGAGGATGAAACTGACGGACTGCCTGGCGAATTTTTTTGTCACTTACACCATTACACAAACAAACGTACATGATTACTCCCGTTCAAATTCTGCGCAAAGTGTAAATGAGAATAGTTATGATTACAATAGCACAGTTTTATTTGCGCCACAGTTCAGCGAGCGAAATTACGACTAAATATTTCGAGCTCAAATTACGGGCAGCAAAAAGGGCGCCGAAGCGCCCTTTTCAATTCAAAACTAATTAACGAGTAATTAGCTCAGAACTTTAGCTACAACGCCCGCGCCAACGGTACGGCCGCCTTCAC